>CAUZMC010000023.1:0-22588 GCA_963580875.1 Dehalococcoidia bacterium | reverse complement strand
TTGTTATCAACGGTTGGTATGTATCTTTCCCAAATAACCTGCTGCGATTCCACTCGATTCGAAAACTATGTATAATAAATTTCACTTTCCCATGCACTCCATACATCTATGCTTTTACGTTCTTTAGACCTTCTCCTCGACAATCCTGGAGCATTTGCCACCGTGTTCTCGACGTTCCTCGTAACTGTAGGATTAGCCCTGATTGTTGCCATCACAGTCCATGAATTCAGCCACGCCGCGGTGGCATACAGCCTTGGAGACCTAACGGCCAAGCGCTTAGGGCGTTTTTCGTTGAACCCGATCAGGCACCTAGATCCAGTTGGCTCAATCATGTTTATTTTGATGGGGTTCGGCTGGGGAAAGCCAGTGCCGGTGAACCCACACAACCTGAGGAACGGTAGCAGGAAAGGCATGGCAATCGTATCCGCTGCCGGACCAGTAGCAAACCTAATAACCGCCTACATCTTCGCCATACCCATAAGAATCGGACTTGTACCTTGGCAATCGCCCTTCTATTTTGGAGGACTGCAAGACCAGAATATCGGCAATTTGCTTGCCGACCTTCTGGGTTTCATAATATTCTTCAATATCATACTGGCGATCTTCAACCTGATCCCATTGTTTCCACTCGATGGCTCCAAGGTAGCAATAGGAGTCTTGCCGACCAAACTGGCCAACATAATTGCCCGCTTGGAGGCCTCAGGCCCCGCCATCCTACTCGGAATAATCATGGTAGATTGGTTCACAGATATGGATTTGCTTTGGGGGGTTCTACGCCCCTTGGTGAATATGGTAGGCTTCATTGTGCTGGGGCACTCCCTGTAAAGAAGTGCAATTCCTTATGCATAGATTCACCGTACGCCATATAATATATAGACGGTGCAAGGAGGCTTCGTAATGAACAAAATAACCATCGTAGGCATGGGGCTGATAGGAAGTTCGATTGGCCTAGCCTTAAAGAAGGCCCAGATAGATGGAGAGATAGTTGGCACAGATATGGACAGGCAGGTCTCGGAACGTGCCAGGAAAATAGGAGCATTGGACTCCACTGAGAACAATCCAATCAAGGCCATTAAGGATGCCAATCTCATAATCCTAGCGACTCCCGTAGGCGCAATACGAGAGATGCTGAGACTATTTGGCCCAGAACTGGAAGAAGGAACAATTGTGACTGACACAGGAAGCACCAAATCTGATGTGCTCCGGTGGGCAGAGGAGTATCTGCCAAGCAACGTCAGTTTTGTGGGAGGGCATCCCATGGCCGGGAAAGAGCTATCTGGGCCAGAAGCAGCCCAGGCCGATCTTTTCGAGGGTGCTACCTACTGTATAGTTCCCGGTAAAAATACTGGCTCAAATGCCGTCGCCGTTGTAACCAAAATGGCAGAGACCATCGGCGCCAAACCTTATTTCATAGACCCGTTTGAGCATGACAGCTATGTAGCAGCTGTGAGCCACCTGCCATTGATTCTATCAACCGTACTTGTTAAACTCAACGCAGATAATCCTTCATGGCCTGAAATATCCAAGCTAGCATCCAACGGTTTCAGAGATGTCAGTCGTCTGGCTTCAGGAAACCCTGAAATGAGCCGTGATATATGTCTGACAAACCAGGAAGGGATTGTACACTGGATAGACCAATTCATCTCGGAACTAACTGCTTTCAAAGGCCTTATACAGGAAGGCGGAGAAAGAACTCTTGGAAAAGCCTTCGACAGTGCTTGGGAGGCTAGGGACAGATGGCTCCAAAACAAGATAGACTCGCCGTCGTCAACCCCGATGGTGGACATTCCAACAACCGCTGAGGCCATGGGAGGAATGCTCATGGGCGACAGATCAGCCATAAAAATCTCTCAAATGATTGAATGGCACAAAGATAAAGATAAAGATAAAGATTAGGATAGCTCATGAAAAAGTCTGTCAAACCAGCGAAAAAGCTGGCCGGCACACTGACTCCTCCGGCTGATAAGTCCGTTTCCCACAGGGCAGCTATACTCAATAGCTTAGCTCCCGGAGAAGCTATGATCAATAACTTCTCCGATGGTGGCGATTGCCGCTCCACTCTTCAGTGCCTCAACCTTCTTGGAGTAACCGCGGAGAAAATAACTCCAGAAGCGGGCTCGTCAGAAACGCCAACATTGAGGCTCTCATCACCGGGGCTGGAACATTTTCACGAGCCAAACGACATTCTCAATGCTGGAAACAGCGGCACAACCATGCGCTTCATACTTGGGTTGTTAGGATCCACGCCCTTTACATCGGTCGTAACAGGAGACGGCTCCCTGCGCTCAAGGCCAATGGCTCGGATAGTACAACCCCTTCGCTTTATGGGTGCGCATATCATGGGGCGCAATGGCGATTCCCTAGCTCCTTTGACCATAAGAGGTGGAGAACTAAACGGCATAGAGTACACGCTTCCTGTCGCCAGCGCTCAGGTGAAATCATCACTGATCATGGCCGCTCTGTTTGCCAAGGGCGATACCATTCTGCATCAACCGGCGCTTTCCAGAGACCACACTGAGAGAATGCTCGGAGCTATGGGAGCCAACATAGTAGAAGACGGACTGGTTCTTGTGATAAAACCTGGTTCAGATCTAAAGCCACTAAACGTAAATGTGTCCGGAGACATAAGCTCAGCAGCCTTCTGGATGGTCGCAGCCGCCGCTCATCCGAATGCCAGTGTTAAATTGACCAACGTTGGGGTAAATCCAACACGCGCCGCTGTGCTGGACATACTGAAGGCAATGGGTGGACGGATAAAGGTAGAGAACCAGCACCTAGAAGGCGGCGAGCTGGTAGCCGACATACTCATCGAATCCAGCGACCTCCATGGGGTAGAGATTGCTGGAGACCAGATCCCAATAGTACAGGATGAGATACCGGTGATTGCTCTGGCCGCCTGCTTTGCAAAGGGCACAACGGTAATTCGAGATGCCCAGGAACTTCGAATCAAGGAGTCTGACAGGCTGCAAACCACTGCCAAAGAGTTATCCCGTTTGGGAGGCAATGTGAAGGAACTTCCTGACGGTCTTATCATAGAGGGCACCGGCTCACTAAAAGGCGGCATATGCCGTAGCTACGGAGACCATCGCATCGCCATGACACTCGGAATAGCAGGTCTGCTGGCAGATGAAGAGGTTGTCATAAATGGAGCAGAGATTGCAAGCATTACATATCCAAATTTCTGGGAAAACCTGAATGCTCTAACGACTGCATAAGTAAGGACCACATTGAGACCTACACAGAAATCAGTTTACGACCAATCTGAAGAAGGACCACTGCTGCTGGTACTATCAGGCCCCTCAGGAGTTGGAAAAGACTCCGTCCTGCGGCAGCTGATGGATATAGGCCACAATTGGCATTTCACGGTTACAGCCACCACACGCTCTCAAAGGCCTGTGGAAAAAGACGGTGTAGACTATCTATTCCTAGATAGAGACTCCTTTAATCAAATGGTACTTGAAGGAGATTTCCTTGAATGCGCCGAAGTCTACGGCAACTGGTACGGTGTCCCTCGTAAACAAGTCACCGATGCCTTAAACAAGGGAATGAATGTGATAATCAAGGCCGACGTCCAAGGCGCAGCCACAATAAAGGAAGCCGTGCCGGATGCCATATTCATATTTCTCATGCCACCTTCACCAGAAGAGTTGGAGCGTCGTCTGCGGGAGCGCAAGACTGAGACCACACCTGACCTTGAACTACGCATACGCACGGCCCTGGATGAGCTATCCCAGCTTCCTCTTTTCGACTACGTAGTAGTAAATGATGATCTTGAATCAGCCGTAAAACGCATAGACGCCATCGTAACAGCTGAGAAGTGCCGAATACCCTCACGGCGAGTACATCTTTAGGGTGTAATCTAGGAATTTTTATAGTAACCACAGACTGACCACTATCTCAAATCCTACACGCATTTGATCTCAACCAAAAATAGAAATAGAATAGTATGGATTGGCAATCTGGTATTTTAAAAAACTATGGTGACAAAAGACAGAATAGAGTACCCAGTTTCCGCTGGAGGGGTCGTATATAGAGTTCAGGACGGAGAGGTAGATGTCGTCATCTGTGGAATGCACTCTCCAAATGGTTGGATCTGGGGACTACCAAAAGGCACCCCGGACCCAGGGGAAACCCTAGAAGAAACAGCACTGCGTGAAGTTACAGAAGAAACTGGATTGACGGTAACACTAGAAGCGCCCATAGGCAGCATTCAGTACTGGTTTGCAGACCAAAACACTGAAGTGATGTACCATAAAACTGTTCACTTCTACATTATGAGTCCCACGGGAGGCTCCTTTGGCGACCACGACCACGAGTTCGACGAGGTACGCTGGTCTAGCGCCGAAGAATCCCGCCGTAACTTGACCCACCAAGATGAGATTAACATTCTGGATAAGGCTATCGAGATGGTTACGCAGATTATCGGAAAAGCGAGAAACAGTGATTAAAGGCAACATGACAGTCCTCAGGGAAAAACGCATAGAGGATGCAGCAACAGACTACGAATGGCGCCTCGATGAAGAGCTTTCTACTCTGGATGCGACAACGCCTCTACGAATGTCCTATTCCAGCTACCTACATCTAATCGAAGACGAGATCAGACACCCAGCCTCATGGTCAAAGCGATTCGCTATTGAGACCAACGACGGCAAGCTCATAGGCAACTGCATGTACTACGACATAGATACCGTAAAGAAACAGGCAGAGCTTGGCATTCTGATTGGAGACAGAAACTACTGGAGCAAGGGCTACGGCACGGATGCCGTGACCACGTTAACCAGCCACCTTTTCAACACCACATCCTTAGGTCGAATCTACTTGCACACCCTGACATGGAACTTCAGGGCTCAAAAGTCCTTTAAAAAATGCGGTTTTATGCCCGTTAAAGAAGAACGACGTGGCGGGTACGATTTCACCCTCATGGATTTGATGAAAGAAAGATGGGAAGGATTGCTGAACGGCGACATCTCTCTGGAAGAGGAAGACAAGAAAAACAGTGAGTAGCGCCTCTCAGTTACTAGTAAGCGCCCCTTCTACATTTGCTCGCAGTTAAGTATAATCCTCAGGTCATTGTGAGTCACATACGTTAAAAGCTGGACTCGTGCCTCATGATAATTTAACATAGGCTTTGGATTGATCCAAAGCCCCTGTAGCTCAGGCGGATAGAGCAGCGGTTTCCTAAACCGCAGGCCCCGGTTCGAGTCCGGGCAGGGGCACTATTGATGAGGTTCAAGTATCAATCAGATAGGAGTGTAGCTCAGCTGGAAGAGCAGCGGTCTCCAAAACCGCAGGCCGGAGGTTCGAATCCTCCCACTCCTGCCATAATAAAGTACCTTGCCGAGGTGGTGGAATGGTAGACACGCTGTCTTGAGGGGGCAGTGGGTGCAAACCCGTAGGAGTTCAAATCTCCTCCTCGGCACCAAAAGTGTTATAATGCCCATGCTAAGGCGACGTAGCCAAGTGGTTAAGGCGGAGCTCTGCAAAAGCTCTATTCGGCGGTTCGAATCCGCCCGTCGCCTCCAACTATAAAACCAAGGGCAGAAAGTGAGTACCCCTCATCCTTCTGCCCTTCTTCTTCAGAACGGGGTCCCGGCCCAGGTGGCGAAAGGGTAGACGCGGCGGACTTAAAATCCGCTCCCCGCAAGGGGGTGTGGGTTCGACTCCCTCCCTGGGCACCATTTTCCAGATACAAATTCCTTATAGTGGCATTGGTTATCTAGGTATTGGCCTCTGGGATATTTACAAAAGTGTTTACAAGTTCCAGGTAGACTAAATCTTTCTACGAGCATGCTGAAGTTGCCCCAAGCCTGTAATTGTGTAGGTGCGAAATGAAACTGCCAGCCAGAATATTGCTGTTGGGTTCCGGAGAACTTGGTAAAGAATTTGTAATCAGCGCGAAGCGGCTAGGGTGCTACGTGATTGCCTGTGATAGCTATAGTGGAGCTCCTGCTCAGCAGATGGCCGATGAACATGAAACATTGGATATGCTTGATGAAAACTCGTTGAGACATGTTGTATCCAAGCACAGGCCGGACATCATAGTCCCGGAAATTGAGGCAATACGCACTGAGATACTCAATGAGTTTGAAGATAATGGGATTCAGGTAGTTCCTTCAGCCCGTGCAGTGAACTACACTATGAACCGAGACAAGATTCGCGATTTAGTGAGCGTCGAGCTCGGTATACGTACCGCCAGTTTCGGATACGCTGAGTCACTGGCAGAGTGCGTTGACACAGCCTCGCTCATAGGTTATCCGGTGGTAATGAAGCCAGTGATGAGTAGCTCCGGTAAGGGACAAAGCGTGGTGCATGGCCAATCAGAAATTGCTAAAGATTGGGAATACGCGTGCTCTGGTATGCGAGGTGATAGACAACGTGTCATCATAGAAGAATTCATAGATTTCGAATACGAGATTACATTATTGACGGTATGTCAGAAGGATGGCGAGGTTCTGTTTTGTGCACCAATAGGCCATAGGCAAGAACGAGGTGATTACCAAGAGTCTTGGCAGCCTATGTACATGACAGGAGAGGCGCTCATGCAGGCACAAAAAATCGCCGCAAAGGTCACGTCCAACCTTGGAGGAGCTGGGCTTTTCGGAGTGGAGATGTTTATTAAGGGTGATGAGGTGATCTTCTCAGAGTTGTCGCCGCGTCCTCACGACACAGGCATGGTAACTCTCATATCACAAAATCTCAGCGAGTTCGATCTCCATGCTAGGGCTGTCCTTGGCCTACCAATTCCTCAACTAGAAGTCTACGGTCCATCAGCGAGCCACGTGGTTCTAGCGAATCGCCATGCAAGGCAAGTAGCCTACGAGGGGATAGAGGAGGCGCTTAAGATTCCAGGGGTTGACATACGAGTGTTTGGCAAACCTACGGCGCGGCCGTATCGTAGAATGGCAGTGTGCCTAGCACGAGCTAATACACTGGAAGACGCAAGGGCGAAGGCAGACAGTGCAAGCAAGGCAGTTACGATAGTTTACACAGATTGAACTGGCTAACGAACTCACTCTCCTATTTATGTGAAAATGCGATAGGCTATTCGCTAGGAACCCCATGGGGGATTAGATACAACGGGGGGGAAGTTGAAGTAGATACCACAACTGACGAGCCGTGGATGAATGACGAAGCCAATGGGTCGTCTTTCTAGCCAGGTTTATCAATGAACTCGGGATAGGCTGATGATTACCGTCATCGCTGAGTCCCGACATAGTCTTTTAGGAGGGAACCGATGACACAGCCACTGGATAATTTAATTGTGTTGGATTTTTCATCAGGGCATGCTGGCTCTGTTGCCACCATGGTTCTGTCTGATTTTGGGGCCGAGGTTATCAAGGTAGAGCCACCTGAGGGGGACCCGTATAGGTCTTTTACACAATCCCTGCTGTGGAACCGTGGCAAGAAAAGCGTAATCCTGGACCTTAAGACCGCTGAGGGTAAGGAAAGCGTGCGCCGGCTGATGATGCATGCCGATGTGGTTGTGGAGAGTTTCAGGCCAGGTGAGGCTGACGCGCTGGGTATAGGATACAACGATGTGAGCGCTCAACGGCCTGATATAATTTACTGCTCAATCACCGCATTTGGACCAAAAGGACCTTACGCTCAGTACAAGCCGTACGATGCCGTAGTAGCCGCGAAAGTCGGACGGTTCTCGGTATTTACAGGCCAGTCAGGGCGTCCTGGCCCTCATTATGCAGCGGTTGAGGTTGCCAACCATGGTACGGCCATGGCTGCCGTGCGAGGTATTCTGTCGGCTATCATAGTGCGCGAGAAAACGGGCCAAGGTCAAAGAGTTGAGACCAGCCTTATGCAGGGAATCAGCCCCTTTGACGTCAACAATTGGCTTGTATGGCAGATGATGATCAATTTTCCTGACAGATTCCAAGATGATCCCCAATCAGACCCAAACCGGCAACCAGGAGTGGGCTACCAGCCCATTCGCACAAAAGACGGCCAATGGATTCAAATGGCGAATCTCATAGTGCGGCTCTTCCGAGAAGCAATTGATGTGATGGGGCTTGGAGACGTTCTGAAAGAGTCGCGGTTTGAGCGCGCTCCAACACTCATGCCGGAAGAGCGTGAAGAGTTACGTGAAATGGTTCTAAAGAGGGCGCAGGAAAAGACCCTTGATGAGTGGATGGACATATTTGTTAATCAGACGTCCAACGTGGCCGCTGAGCCGTTTATGACCACACAGGAAGGAATGAGCCATCCTCAGATACTGCACAATGACCACGTAGAAGAGGTGGACGATCCAACAGTTGGTATGATGCGTCAGGTGGGTACGCTGGTGCGCCTGAGCGAGACTCCAGGCAGTATTAAGGGGCCGGCCCCCAGGCTTGGCGAGCATAATGAAGCTGTGCTGCGTTTGTTGGAGACCGTTCCCGTAAGGGGGGGGGCTGGGGAGGCCACGATGGCTTTGCCCACTCATCCGCTTACGGGTTACACGGTGCTGGACCTGTCGACCGTTATAGCTGGTCCACTTTCCACTTCTCTCAACTACGAGTTGGGGGCAAGGGTAATCCGGATAGAGACCCTGGATGGGGACACGATGCGCCGCAACTTCGATGGTCTTGGTGCCAACCGTACCCAGGCAGGCGCAGAAAATATATCCATTAACCTGCAAACCCCTGAGGGTAAGGAGATATTCGACGGTCTGGCAGCTAAGGCTGACATCCTGGTGCATAACATGCGCCCGGGAGCACCGGAGCGTCTTGGGATTGGCTACGAACAAGTCAGGAAATTCAATCCCGGCATTGTCTACGTTTACGCAGCTGGATATGGTGATTCAGGGCCTCACTCACACAGGCCAGCGATGCATCCAATCGGCGGTGCGGTCCTAGGCGGGGTCATGAACCAGCTGGGTAGAGGGATAATGCCGCCCCCAGAGCAGCCTATGAGCATAGATGAAATCAAGGAAATGGCACGTCGTTTGGCCCGGGCCAACGAGACAAACCCAGACCCCAATTCGTCAATGGTTATATCTACCGGGGCGTTGCTTGGCCTCTGCGCCAGGGAAAGGTTTGGAGTTTCTCAGTACGTCCTTTCCACCATGATCGGGGCCAACGCTTACGCTAACGTGGATGACTTCTTTTCTTACGAAGGAAAGCCAGAGCGTTTGATATCAGACGCCGACGGCCACGGCCCTCACGCTCTCTACCGTCTCTATGAGGCAGGGCGTGGATGGGTATTCCTGGGATGTCTCTTTGAAGAGGAGTGGCGTGCACTCTGTGGAGCCATAAATAGAGACGATTTGCTGAATGACCCCCGTTTTGAGAACTCTGCTGCCCGTCTCGTGAATGATGATGCACTAGTCGAAGAGTTGGAGAAGGTATTTAACGCAAGAGAACCAGGAGAATGGGAACAGATACTGGTAGCCGTGGATGTGGCCTGCGTTGAGGTGGAGGAAAGTGGAATGTTCAACTTCTACTCACAGGATTCCCATGTGGCAGAGAACGACTTCATACAACCGGCTGAGGGACTGCGTATTGGTAAGTATTGGAGATACGGGCCAGTGGTTAATTTGTCACGTACGCCTGCCAGGGTGGGTTCAGGCCCACTGCGAGGCCAACACACACGAAGTCTTCTCAAAGAGATAGGCTACTCTGAAGCACAAATAGAAGAATTGTACCAGAAGCAAGTGGTTGATTCTGAGGAGCCGACCAAGTGGGATGAAGAGGCAGGGCACTAGGTCGCAATACTTCAGTTGTGGGAGTGAATGTGAGCAAGGGGACTAAACCCACTTTATCAATAGCCACTCCCGCAACTGGGCCTTGACTCACAATTCTCCAATCGCCGCGGCCGTTCGGAAATGTGTGAATATTTTCGTGCGCTCAAAGTATTTCTGTAGTAGGTTCCCACACGCCGATAGAAGGACAGGTATTGCATCTAGGGCAACAGCGTGGCGTAGAGGAGCAGGAACTTTAGGAGCCTTCATATTGACCATTGGACTGTTCACAAGCAACTCTTCTTGATATGCCAAACGATAGAATGCTCTCAGTACCCTGAAATAGGCATGCTTACCACCAGCATTACAATCCAGAGAACTGAGGAAAGTAGCAATATCGCCTTTGCATATATCTAAGAGATGCACATCTATAGTGTTTACAAATCTGGTAAGATATCTTTCGTAGAGCTGGAGGGTTCTATCCTAATCACACGCTCAACTATTTTAGGCATGGAAAGCCCAGTGTTATCTGGATTGCATGGAAATCCTTAGAGGAGTGATGTATATGACAAAGCAGGATGTTATGAATACGATTGAGCGCGAATGGAATACCTTTGCAGATTTAGCAGAGAGTTTCAGTGAGAGAGATCGCCTTCGGCCGGGAGCAGTAGGACACTGGAACGTTTATGAAGCTCTTCTCCATGTTGCAGCCTGGGATAACGAAGCGATGATACTTGTTAAGAGATTCGAAGAGAGCGGGGAGAAGCCTGAATGGCTTGATTTATCAGGGGATGCGATTGATGAGCTGAATAAGCAGCAGGTTGCTGAAAGGCGGGATTCGGAACCGGCATCAATTTGGGAACATTTCAAAGAGACGCATAAAGCACTTGTAGAATTCCTTTCTGCCTGTGATGAACATGTGTTTCCAGTTGATTCCTTCACGGGAGATTCGATCAAGCAAGAAACATGGCAGCACTACCAAGGGCATGGACAGGATTTGACCAGTTTCAAAAAATCTCTGTAACGATGGGTTCACATAACGGGTTTTAATGTGGGAAGTGCTCAAGGATCTTAGAACCCAACGAATGCGGTTGCGATACATCCATATTTGTTACGAAGTAATGAAATTACAACTGTACAAACGCAACCAGAGTATGATCGAACTGAAGTGGATGTGAAGAAATTTGTTGCTGAGGAAGGTGTCTATGAACACACCACTACCTCGCCAGATTTCAAACCAACGGAAGGTCAAATAAAACAGGAACAGGAGAAAACCAATGACCACATTTCATGAGAAACTTACTTTAGCTTCCAAGAAGAATAACTCCCTCTTGTGCGTTGGACTTGACCCAGACCCTGCACTCATGCCTGTGGAAGACGTGTTAGCATTCAACAAAGCCATCATAGAGGCCACGGCAGACTTGGTGTGCTGCTACAAACCCAACCTAGCATTTTATGAGGCCCTTGGCATCCCTGGCCTTGAGGCTCTTCAACGAACACTCGAATACATACCCGCCAACATTCCCGTTATCGGCGACGCCAAACGTGGCGACATCGGCTCCACCGCCAAAGCATATGCCAAAGCCATGTTTGAGCAGTGGGGATTCGACGCCGTGACCTCCAACCCATATCTAGGAAAAGATTCCGTAGAGCCTTTCCTAGAGTACTCAGACAAAGGAGTTCTGGTACTGTGCCACACTTCCAACCCAGGTGCTAGCGATTTTCAAGAGCTTGCCGTGGGGCAAATCAGCAATCAACGGCCCCTCTATGAGCAAGTAGCCCTCAAAGCCAGTGAATGGAACAACAACAAGAACATCGGACTAGTAATGGGAGCCACATACCCTGAACAGATGCAAACAGTGCGCCAGCTCTGCCCTGACATGATCATACTAGCCCCCGGGGTAGGCGCCCAAGGTGGAGACTTGGAAAACACTGTTAAATACGGCGTGAATACCGATGGCGAAGGTCTCATTATAAACTCGTCTCGCGGCATCATATTTGCCTCACGCAACAAGGACGACTTCGCCAGCGAAGCCAGGTCAGCGACCCAAGCATTGCGCCAGAACATAAACATCGCCAGAGGATAAGTATCCAAGTGATCATGGAATGGAACATAGGAGACCTGGTAACCCTGCGGAAAGTACACCCCTGCGGTAGCTATGAGTGGAAAGTATGCAGTATCGGAGCTGACATAGGAATTAAATGCACCGTATGCGAGCGCAGTTTACTCATGGAGCGTAGGACATTGGAAAAGCGAGCCAAGACTGTCTCGCAGGTTAGTTGAAAGCAATCCTAAATGAAACCCTTGTGCAAGTAAACAAGGAAACATATAATTGCCCTCAGGTCTAACTGTTTCTGATCCTCACAAATCCAGAATCAAAGGTGTTAATTGCCTAAATCATCGACCATAGCAATAGACGGACCAGTAGCTGCAGGCAAGTCAGCAGTTGGTACTATGTTGGCAAGCCGTCTTGGATATCGCTTCATTGATACTGGAATAATGTACCGTGCCCTTACATGGGCTGTCATCAGAGATGGAATTGACACAGATAATGAGGCAGCGGTAACAGCGTTGGCACAACATACCAAAATCTATATTTCCGGCAACGACGGCAAAGAAGACCAACTCATCAGTGTCGACGACCAAGATGTCACCAAAATGCTCAGAACAAGCGAAATTGAACGCGGAGTCTCCCAGATTTCCCGCTTCACAGGTGTGCGCCAAGCTATGGTGGCACTCCAAAGGATATTGGCCAAAGATGGCATGCTAATAATGGCCGGCAGAGACATTGGCACCGTTGTCCTCCCAGATGCTGACCTCAAGATATTCCTCACTGCATCCTCAGAAGAACGGGCCCGCAGGCGCCATAACGACATGAAAGATGCAAGCCAAGCACCCGCATTAGAGCAGGTAATGGATGAACTCCTCAACCGCGATAAACTAGACACCGAACGCACCAATTCTCCACTGCGCCCAGCAGACGGCGCACACATCCTCAACACCGAGAGCATCGATCTGGCACAGGTTGTAGAACAGATTATGACTCTGACTGAGGATGACTGATGGGGATAATATACGGAACATCCAACGTACTACTAAAAGGTTTATTGGGTATCTTTGGAGACTGGAAAGTAGAGGGCCAAGAGTGCGTTCCTCCAAAGGGCCCCCTTATTATCGTAGCCAACCATCAGAGCAACATGGACCCACCATTGCTTGCAGTCAGCATACCTAGGCGCCTTAACTTCATGGCAAAGCGCGGCCTATTCCACGACCCAGTGGCATCCACCTTCTTGAAGGCTTATGGCGCATTCCCTCTTAATCAAAGCGGAAGCGATCTGGCGGCAATCCAGCGGAGTATACGTATGCTCAGTCAAGACGGGGCCCTTACCATTTTCCCAGAAGGCACCAGGAGCCCAGGTGCAATGAAAAGAGCTATTCCAGGAATCGCCTTAATTGCTCTTAGATCGGGCGCACCCATTCTACCAGTGGGTATTACCGGCACAGAGGTCATAGGTCCGCCCTGGCAGATAGTCATACCAAAGGGTCAGTTCAGAGTAAGAATAGGTCAACCATTCACTGTACCTCACCTGGAGGGCGCCGTAGTTAGAGACCACCTGGAATCCATCACCACCATGATTATGGAACGTGTAGCAGCCATGCTGCCAAAAAGCTATCGCGGAGTGTACGACCCACAGCCAAACGGTACCCTCTCGGAAGCTACACAGGAAGATATCGGAAACGGAAGAACATAGCCTTGTGCGGCATAATAGGCTACACAGGAAACAGAGAAGCCACACCAATACTGCTTGACGGACTGCGCCAACTTGAGTATCGCGGATACGATAGTGCCGGCATCGCCGTTATGGATGCCAACAACTCCATAACCATCAAAAAAGCTGCAGGCAAGCTTAACAGCCTTATACTATCCCTGAATGGTAACCACCCTGTAGGAACCATAGGAATAGGTCATACCAGATGGGCCACTCACGGCATCGCCAATGAAGCCAACTCTCACCCACACCAAGACTGTCATGGAAATGTGGTAGTGGTTCACAACGGTATAGTAGAAAACTATCTGGAGCTTAAACAGGAACTCTTGAACCATGGTCACACCTTTAGCTCTATGACCGATAGCGAGGTAATCCCACACCTAATAGAGAGCCTGATGACCGATGGCATGAGTGCCGAAGAAGCAACACGCCAAACAGCTCTTAGGCTAGTTGGCGCCCATGCAGTAGTAGTCATATTCAACAACGACCCCGAAAAACTCCTGGCCTTCAGAAACGGCAACGCTGGAGGCATAGTTGTAGGCTATGGAGACGGCGAAATGCTGCTAGGCAGCGACTTGCCGGCCATAATCTCCATCACTAAACGAATCGCCTTTCTATCCGCCAATGAAATGGTATCGTTAACTCACAACACAGCTTCCTACTCATCCCTACAAGGCACAACCATAGAGAAAAAACCTCATGTTGCCCCATACGACATGGTTTCCGTTGCTAAAGGTGGATACAAACACTTCATGCTAAAGGAGATATCGGAACAGCCAGAGGCAATCATCTCCACCATCCGAGATAGAATCTCCTTTGACACATGGGACATCTCACTGGAGGACGTTAAATTCACAGATTCGGAGATCCGCAGCATAAACCGTGTGATTTTCACGGCCATGGGCACAAGTCTTAACGCCGCCCGTGTGGCCAGACACATGATGGAACAATTAAGCGGCGTTCCATCTGAAGCGGAAAACGCCTCCGAATTCAGATATAGAGACCCAATAATAGACTCACATACCCTAGTTGTATCCGTAAGCCAATCAGGTGAGACCGTAGATACTCTATCGGCGATGGAAGAGGCAGCCCAAAAAGACGCTAGGCTGATAGCCATATGCAATGTTGAGGAAAGCCAAGCAGTCAGGCTGGCAGAGGGACATATCTACCTAAAGGCTGGGCCGGAAATAGGGGTAGCCTCCACCAAGACATTTGTATGTTCCCTTGAAGCACTGTACATGCTGTCGGCGTACATAGGACTCCACCGCGGGTTTCTGTCCAGGTCAGACCTTAGAGAAGCGATAAAAGAATTGGCGCGGATGCCAGATCTCCTTGGCAGGATAATTGCCAACCATGAACCATATCTGCATCTAGCCGAGTTATATCACGAGAAGTCCAACTTCCTCTATATAGGTCGCGGAGTGAACTACCCGGTGGCACTTGAAGGAGCGCTCAAGCTCAAGGAAATCTCCTACATACACGCTGAAGGAACTCCCGCCGGCGAGATGAAACACGGCCCAATAGCCCTCATTGACGGGAACATGCCAGTGGTAGCAATCGTGCCTATGGACGAACTGCGTGACAAGATGCTAAACAACATATCCGAGGTAAAAACACGTGGCGGCACAATCATAGCGCTGGCCACAGAGGGTGATAAAGAAATAGCAAACCTAGTAGACCACGTCCTATACATACCCCAGACATCTCGCCTTCTGACACCAATATTGGCATCTGTCCCCATGCAACTGCTGGCTTACTACATAGCCGTGCGGCGTGGATGCGACGTTGACCAGCCTAGAAACCTGGCGAAAACTGTCACAGTTGAGTGAGGGTGACTTCGGATTGAGAGAAAAGAACAAGGAAGTCCAAATGGCATACAATCTGAGTGAAAAACTGGTCATAGGAATTACATCACGTGCACTATTTGATCTTGACGAAGCCCACCGTGTATTTTCTGAACACGGGCTTCAGGCATACCGCTCCTATCAGATTGAACGAGAAAATGAGCCCCTTGATCAGGGAACAGGCTTGCCTCTGGTCAAGTCCTTACTTGCCATAAACGACCTCGGGGAAAATCGCCTGGTTGAAGTAATCCTGATCTCACGCAATGACGCGGACTCAGGCATGCGAATCATTAACTCTGTTGAAGCCCATGGCCTAGACATTACGCGATTTGCATTCACGGACGGGCCTACCTCACACCGTTATCTGAAGCCATTCGATTGCAATTTATTCCTTTCAGCCCAAGCAGAGGATGTCCACAATGCCCTTGCCGCCGGTTTCCCTGCTGCATTGGTCTATTCACCTCCTAACCATATGATGGAGGAGACAAAGCAGGTCATCATTGCATTCGATGGAGATGCCGTGCTGTTCGACGACGAATCTGAGCGCATATTCCAGGAGCATGGCCTAGACGCATTCAAAAGACATGAAACTGAACTAGAAGAAACTCCCCTAAATCCAGGCCCATTTAAAAACTTCTTGGAAGCAATCAGCAAGATTCAACAAGCCTTTCCAGAGTCGAAAAATCCAATTCGAACAGTCCTTGTAACCTCCCGCAATGCCCCAGCGCACAAACGTCCGATCAAGACCATGAGAGCATGGGGCATCAAACTGGACGAGTGCTTCTTCCTCGGCGGCATTGAAAAGGGACCCATATTGAATGCATTGAGCCCGCACATCTACTTCGATGACCAGCGCATGCATCTGGAGTCTAGCAAAACACATACTCCATCGGCTCAAGTGCTCCCAATCTCCGAACCGGGTGCGTAGACACACATAGCGATTGTGCGGATTAAATATCAGGATTTGAATAACTCCCCTACCTATCTCTTGTAGGTTACAAAAAGGAAACCTGCTAGAATAGGCTCAGAAGCAAGATATCCTACAAGCCTTCCCTCCGTTCACGTGAGGTCGTATCATGACCGTGGTCCAGGACGTCAAAAGCCGAGCTGAAATAGTAGAAATAATCTCTGATTATGCTGCCCTACAGAAGGCTGGGCGTAACTTCAAAGCCAACTGCCCATTCCACACAGAAAAAACACCGTCTTTCATCGTATTCCCTGAGCGTCAAACATGGCGTTGTTTCGGGGCCTGTGCAACAGGCGGCGACGTAATATCGTTTATAATGAAAGCCGAGAACAAGGACTTCAGCGAAGCCCTTAGCAACCTGGCACAGCGCACAGGAGTAACTCTACCAACCAGACAGGACAGAGGAAAGCAAGAGTCCCTGTACCGTGTGAACGATGAAGCAGTTGACTACTTTCAGAAGGTACTGGAATCCACAGAGGGAACCAAGGCCAGGGAATACATCCAACAAAGGGGCATAGACAAGTCTGCGACAGACACATTCCAGCTTGGGCTAAGTCCCGGTGGACGAGAGGCACTTACCAGACACCTGCTGGGGAGAGAGTACTCAGAAGAAGAGATTCTCTCAGCAGGACTGGCCACCAGGAGTGAAAGAGGAGAAATAAGAGACCTCTTTCACAGACGACTCATCTTCCCAATCCTAAATTCTTCCGGACAAGTGGTTGGATTTGGAGGTAGAGCCTTGGACGACTCCAATCCCAAATACCTCAATACGCCCCGCACAACTCTATTCGATAAGAGCAGCATACTCTACGGATTGTCACTGGCAAAGGAATCCATAACCACCACCGGCACAGCAGTCATAGTGGAGGGCTACATGGACGTCATTGCAGCACATCAGCACGGTTACCAGAACGTTGTGGCCTCCATGGGCACTGCACTGACTGAGCAGCAAGTCTCATCACTGAGGTCTGTGGCCTCCACATTTGTACTAGCACTAGACCCAGACAACGCAGGCAAAGAAGCCACCCTGCGCAGCCTGGAATCGTCCTGGCAGGCACTGCAGATAAATTTTCTACGGGCTGGAGGGAAAAGCGGTGTAGTGTTCAGCCAGCGCCAACTGAGCGCATCCCTCAAAATAGCGGCCCTTCCCGAGGGCAAAGACCCAGATGTACTGGTCAGGGAGGACAGCCAGGAATGGAAGAAACTTATAGCGGAGTCAAAACTACTACTCGACTACCTCTTTGAAGTGCTCCCTCATAGATTTGACCTCACGGCGGATGAGGGCAAACTCCAATTGGTCGATGCCCTGAGTCCTTTCATACGCGGCGAGAAAAATCCATTCACGCAGCGCAGGTACATGCGCGACCTAGGTAACATCGTTTCATTCCGCGAAACAGACCTTGAAAGATACATATGGCGTGCCAAAAGTCGCACCGTTGCCACCAGGCGAAAGACAAATTCCAATACTGCGGCCAACTCTTCACCTCAAGCTGCCACAACACGTGATGCACTGGAGGAGTACTGTCTCTCTCTTCTTCTGCAACATCCTGATCTGCGAGAAAAGGGACTTGAGATATCTACAGACTACTTCGATCTATCGGAAAATAGAGATATCTTCACAAAATGGTCTGTTTACTCTACAATAGAGGAGATTGGTCAAAGTCTGCCCGTAGATTTAACTGAACACTTTCAGTTCCTGCTGAATGTTGAAAACCCTCCTCTGGACATAAGAGAGAGAGAAAAAGATCTTCAAAAGGTAGTGAATCGGTTAAAGGAGCGCTACTTCAAGATTCAGGAACAAGCCTTGATGGACCAGCTTGAGGATGCAGACTGGAATGACATCTCCAATCTGGAATCTTCTGCTAATCAAGCCAAAGAAATTAATCAGCACCTGAAAGAACTATTCTCCGGTTCAAATCCCACTAATACATGAGATGATGAAATGGCTAGAAACAGAAAAAAAGAACTAGACGAACTGATAGACGAACTCTCCGGAGGGGACGGCAGCTCCTCAGACAACATGATGGCGGCTGTGGGTTCTAACATGAGTGAGGGTGCTAAGGAACTAGGGATTGACACATCCTCTTCCTCCTCAGACACCACTCCCCAGAGCGATGGCGACTCTGATGGACCTACAATGGCTAGCTCCCTGGTGAAAGAAGATGTAGAAGGTATTGCCGCCGAGGGAGATGCTGAGGTTGAAGCGGCGCCGGATCTTGAAGTCCCGGACATGATAGACGACCCAGTCCGAATGTACCTTCGGGAAATAGGCCGAGTGCACCTGCTGACCGCCAAAGATGAGCGAACCCTCGCACGGAGCATGGAGCGCAGTATCCAAATCAAGAACCTGGCAAAAGAACTCACAGTTCAAGACGGTTGGCCCCCAAAAGCATACGAAATAGTCCTCCTCTTACTAAAGCGTCTGGCTCAGGCCTCATCTCTAGCAGATGTCCTAGGTAAGAATATAGGACTTCCAGCAGCGCCGAACCTTTTACAGCTGCACTCAGACCCGAAAATACTAGCTGCCATTGATAGCGAGATAAACCTGGAGATGGTTGACGAGTTGGCAATGAAGCTGGAGTACCCTGCAGATGACCTGCGAAAGGACCTTCTTCTGTTGAACGTCAACAGTCGCATCGTACCTCCTGACGTGTTCGGAATCATAGAAGAAGAAACCACACTCGGTAAACTGCCTCAAATTCTGGCTGACCAGGAGTTTATCAGGGACATTAGACTGCGGGAATCCAGCCTGAGAGACAACCTAGACAATATCCTAGAAGAAGGTGCAAAGGCACAGACTCACCTAGCAGAGGCTAACCTGCGCCTAGTTGTAAGCGTTGCCAAGAAATACATAGGCCGTGGCATGTCTTTGTTGGACCTGGTTCAAGAGGGAAACATCGGCCTAATTCGCGCAGTTGAAAAATTCGACTACCGCAAGGGATACAAGTTCAGCACGTACGCCACATGGTGGATACGCCAAGCCATAACTAGAGCCATCGCTGATCAGGCTAGGACCATCCGTATCCCAGTTCACATGGTGGAGACCATAAATAAGCTCATGCGGACCAGTAGACGACTGGTGCAGGAGTTTGGACGAGAACCAACCAGCGAAGAGATTGGCCTTGATATGGAAATCAACCCGGAAAAAGTAAGGGAAATCCTCAAGATTTCTCAGGAACCTGTGTCCCTTGAGACTCCCATAGGTGAGGAAGAAGACAACCATCTGGGAGACTTCATTGAGGACAGAAGTGCCATTGCACCAGCGGACGCGGCGTCATACCAGCTTCTGAAAGAATTGGTTGAGGATGTCCTGGACACTCTCAACCCACGGGAACGCAGAGTACTCCAATTGCGCTTCGGCCTCGAAGACGGCCGCAGCCGCACATTGGAAGAGGTCGGCAAAGAGTTCGGCGTTACCCGCGAGCGTATACGTCAGATTGAGGCCAAGGCATTACGCAAGCTCCGCCACCCCTCACGATCCAGGAAACTCAAGGACTTCTTAGAATAATCTGGCAACCAATATCCAAGCCCACATCATCTACTGCCGGCAATCGATCATACCCTAAAACGAGTGTGCCGCTGCAAACTCTTCTGGAATTAGGTTTGTAGCGATTGTCAGCTTTCCCACAATCTCCCGGTCTTCCAAATCATGCTTCTCCAAGCTAAACAACAACAGCGTTTAAAAGATTGGCTAAACAGATAAGATCTAGTGTGCGTTATGACAACAATCTTTATTGATAAGATTGATAAAGGGTTGCAAAATAGATGTCACATAGTTGCATTCAATACTTCATCTAATACATATGAAGCAAATGCTTACTCAAAATAGACAGCAGAAAGCAGATATAACCACGTCTGTTAGCATCGCTAGTGTATCGGAATGGTACCCCAGACAGGACTCGAACCCGTAACCTACGGCTTAGAAGGCCGTCGCTCTATCCTTTGAGCTACTGGGGCATACAATAATAGCGTATACATTCTAGCAACTGTTGCCCGAGTCGCCAAGGGCTGGCTTTTGGATGCCCCTTAATCCTCAGAAGCTGTGTTAACACTGTGCACAGTCAAGTTTCCAGAACCAATGTGATTGATGTCCTCAATGATGAGTTGGCCCACCGCTCCGTTGGTAGTGAAATATTTCTGCACCCAGTTGCCAATTGGCTTCGAGGCCACAAGCGCGATCAAAGTAATTGATACCGCCCTTGGGATATTTCTCCATCGTTGTTCAGTTCCAAGGGCCAAGGCACAGGCCAGCCCGGTCAATGTCGCCGTAACCACTAGGTTTGTCCCGCAGTATGGTGATATGGCTAGCTCTTCTTCTCCTGCTTTCAGGCGTTCCAGAGCCTCATCAGCGGCACGAGCAAGTACGTTAGTCGGCACATCACCGTATACAAAGAAGCCCCACTGCCCAGAATTACCCCCCAGAATACCGTGCTCGTTCAATTTGGATTGCGCAATGGTTATAGTGGCATGTTCCAGAGCGTGATTTTTGCGTATCTTATTCAGAAAATCCATTCAATATGTTCCCAGTAATGGCAGACGACTTATCTCAATGATACCATTCCCAGAACCCGTATGTACATTTGAGTTAGTCCGCAAAGGCGTAGACACACAACTGGCAATCGTTCCTAATCTGACAGGATTATCTTGCCCAGCTCTATTCCGCTCATAGTAACAACTGTGACGATAATCCCTGCAATCAGGACACCAAGTGCTATCAACGGGATAGCTCGACGTGGAGGTATGCGAAAAGTCCAAGCTGCCAGAGAGCCTGTCCAAGCACCGGTCATAGGCAATGGGATGGCAACCAGGATAACAAGGGCCAAGGCACCGTATTTGTCGAACCTGGCCGATTGTGCTCTCAGTAATCGATTTTCCTGCCAGGTGAGCAGTCTGCCCAGGGGATTCGGAAAGCTAGACAGCATCTTGGAAAGACGGCTCATGCCAGGCACCAGTACAAGCACTGGGATTACATTACCAACCACAGCTATTGGCAATGCCAAATACCAGACCATATTGTAGTTATATATAGCAAGGGGGATAGCCCAGCGAAGCTCACCAATAGGTGTCATGGCGGCGGCGAATATCCAGAGGAAATCTAGCGTCTCCATTAGAGCCTAAGGATACACGAAGCTGTAAGACTTGAACATCAAACAGAGTGAGATGCCACAGCGTTTTCCAATTAGAGCTGAATCTGGTATTCTGAGGTACCTTAAAACAAACGAGTTAATTATCAAAGGGTGGTGTATCTATGTATCCAATAGACCTGAATGGCAAAAAGGGAGTGGTATTCGGTGTCGCAAATGAACACAGCATTGCTTGGCCAATTGCCCAGATACTCCATCAAGCTGGGACAAAATTAGCGATCACTTATCAGAATGAACGCTTCGGAGAACGTGTCTCGCGCATGACTGAATCCATGGAAGATGTTATGTTGCTGGAATGCGATGTGAGCAAAGACGAGTCCATCATAACGGCCTTCGATAGGATGAAGCAGGATTTCGGCAACCTTGATTTCGTGGTGCACAGCATCGCCTTCGCCAACAGGGACGACCTAAAAGGAGACTTCTCAAAGACATCACGTGACAGCTTCCTAATGTCCATAGACATTAGCGCTTATTCACTCATCCCGATAATGCGGTACGCAACACCCCTTATGGAAGACGGTGGGAGCGTAGTGGCCATGACGTTCCAGGCATCCGAGAAGGTGTTCCCAGGTTACAACGTCATGGGTACTGCCAAAGCAGCCCTTGAGAACGAGGTGCGCCAGCTATCTCAAGAGTTCGGAGAGCGTAACATACGAGTAAATGCTGTCTCAGCTGGGCCGCTGGAGACTCTGGCATCCAGAGGTATCCACGGCTTTCCAGACATGAGGAGGATTCATGCGGAGAGAGCACCTCTGAAGCGTAACATCACCCACGAAGAAGTCGCCAAGACTGCGCTGTTCCTATGCAGTGACCTGTCAAGCGGAATTACTGGAACTATTATTCCCGTGGATGGCGGATACCATATCATGGGTATCTAACGTCACCTACAAATCCGATGGAGTCCTTGCACAACTGACAACATATAAGCGTATAGCTTACTTATCGTAGCTCCTAATCTGACAGTATCCGCGGGTCAAATCTAACAAGGTGCTGTTTGACTATAAATATGTCAGGCCACTTCCATTTTGCTATCTGCATTCTCACATAGAGATTCGGAAAGGCATCAAGTACCTACTGGGAGCAGTCAGTGATCTAAGCGTAGCTAATAATGAATTGCAACATTCCCATCAGCGATCAAACAGTTATATGGTACGAAATTTTTCTACCTGAAAAATATTACGGACTTATAAAA
>CAUZMC010000022.1:0-22912 GCA_963580875.1 Dehalococcoidia bacterium | reverse complement strand
AAGGTCTAAAGAACGTAAAAGCATAGATGTATGGAGTGCATGGGAAAGTGAAATTTATTATACATAGTTTTCGAATCGAGTGGAATCGCAGCAGGTTATTTGGGAAAGATACATACCAACCGTTGAGTTGTTATCAACGGTTGGTATGTATCTTTAGTTTGGCTCTTTGGAGATTAAAGCACTACTACTGCTTAGATCATGTCCAGTGGTGGTGAGTCGTTGATTATTCCCTTGTCCTTGGCTTTGCCAAAAAGGGTTTCCAGAGCCTTTTGTCCCTCATCGCCAAGGTCCATGGTGTCTTCGTTCACGTACATCCGTACAAACCGGCGGCAGGTCTCCTTGTCGGTGCCACGACTGAACTTCATGGCGTACTCTAGGGCCTCGTCTTCGTGCTCAAAGGCGTAGAGTATGCTTTCTCTTAGACCATCTACCATCTGGGTTGCGAAGGTTTCCCCCAGATCGCGGCGCACCATATCCAGTCCGAGCGGGATGGGCAGTCCTGTGTCTTCTCCCCAGGCTTCTCCAAGGTCGAGCACTTTTGACAGTCCAAGACTCTCATAGGTTATCTGACCTTCATGTATGAGAAGCCCTGCGTCTACCTGTTTTTCCTGAACGGCTGCGACAATGCTGTCGAACGCCATAGGTACAGCCTCGAAGCCTTCCGCATACAGTCTTAGAAGCAAGTACGCCGTGGTGTGCTCTCCGGGAATGGCGATCCTGGACCCGCTCAGCTGCAGTCCTGCGCGCTCGTTAAGTGCAACCACCATAGGCCCGTAGTTACGACCTATGGATGAACCAACACGCATGATGCGGTACTTGTCCGCAACCGTGTGGTAGGCTCCTGTGGATATGGCCGTGCCTTCCAATTCACCCAGAAGAGCCCGTTGATTGAGAGTTTGGATATCCTCCAGTACGTGTTCCACTTGGTAGTCGCCTACCTGCACTTTCCCGTGTGCGATGGCATAGTACATGAAGGCGTCATCGGCGTCAGGGGTATGACCAATGCGGATTACTGACATGATTCCTCCGTAGCTAATGTTCTTTAATTGAGCAGTCCCTATATTAGGTGAAACATAGAGTTGGCACAACCCCAGTGCACCGCAGGTTGAGCTATTTTGCTGTGATGTTATTGAGTGATGCTGCGCTTTGAATCGGGAAATTGCAAGGCGAAGGTGAGCGTGTTATGTGTTGTCTTGACCTTGTCTGAAATTAGATTGTTTATATATGGTCGATTTTCGACGTATGGATTTTCACATTTGTTTTTGCTGTACAAGCGCGATGGTCAAAGCTGACAGATGTGGCGTTGATAGCGAGAACGGGCACAGTGGCGGTCAGAGCCGAAAAACGCGGCGGATATCCCGGGTGAGCTCTCTGATTTCCTTGGAAGCCGGGCTGGAGGTGAGGTCAGTATGAAGCTGTGTTATGGATATACGGCGTTGGCGAACAGCCCATATATCCAGGCCTTTTTCCAATACCCACCCAGATCTTTCACGTGTGATCCAGTAGTATTTGCGCCGTCCGTCGTCTCCTTCTTTTATTACATCCATGTAGGTGCGCCGTCCCAGATGTGTCAGTGAGACGCCTTTTATCTTTTCCATAGGTACGTTTGGGAGATTCACGTTGAGAAGAAGGGGAGGGGCGAGTTTGCCATAGGCTACTGCCTGCGCTAGAGATCGCACCGTCTGCGCTGCTGGGCTGAAGTTTACATTTTTTAACGCGGCTACGGAGACGGCTATGGAAGGTATGCCGCGGAAATACCCTTGAAGTGCGGCTCCCATTGTTCCTGAAATAAAGACATCGTTTCCCATGTTGGAACCCTGGTTTATTCCTGACACTACTAAATCCACAGGTCCTTTAATTAGGGATTCAAGGGCGACTATAGTGCTGTCTGCTGGAGTTCCTTCTACGGCGTATGCCTCTATCCCCTTCACCACGGGCACAGCTTCGGTAACTCTTATGGGTTGGTTAAGAGATATGGCGGTGCCAATGCCGCTTTGTTCTCTGTCTGGTGCCACCACCACCACTTCTGCTATGTCGTGGAGCGCTTCTACGACGGCCCATAGGCCGGGCGAGCGAATACCGTCGTCATTTACGGCTAGTATTTTCAATGGAGGAATCTCTCCAATGGAGATATGTCGAGAACAATGTTGTCTATCAGGTGTGTTGTGCCTATTCGTACTGCCAGGGATACTAGGGCTGTTTCCAGAATGGCATCAAGTTCGTTCAGGGTGTCTGGATCGGCGATGCTGACGTACTCCAGTTTGGCCGTAGGCTCTGCGCCTATGATGTATTGCATGGCCTCTCTTATACTCGAAGCCTGCCGCACACCGTTGTTATACATCTGATGCGCCTGGTATAGGGCGGTCCACAGTACTCTGGCTGCTAGGCGTTCCGTGGGGCTCAGGTAGGCATTCCGACTGCTCATGGCGAGACCGTCGTTTTCACGTACCGTGGGGAGCGCAATTAGCTCAACTCCAAGGTTTAGGTCGGTGTTCAACTTGCGGATTACTTGTATCTGCTGGGCGTCCTTTTGGCCGAAGTAAGCTCTGTCAGGCCTGACGATGTTGAACAGCTTTGTAACCACTGTGGCGACGCCTCTGAAGTGGTCAGGCCTTGATTCTCCCTCCAGACGGCTGGCGACCTGTCCCACGTTTACCCATGTATCGAATCCCGCTGGGTATATATCATCTGGCTGTGGGAGGAAAGCCAGGTCCACTCCCAACTCATCAAGCATAGTTAAGTCTTGATCCTGGTTTCGAGGATAGGCAGTGAGGTCTTCTTTTGGGCCGAACTGAGTGGGGTTTACGAATATGCTCACGGCAACGGTGGAGTTGTCTTCCTTCGCCCGCCTCACTAGGGAAAGATGGCCTTGGTGGAGTGCACCCATGGTTGGCACAAGGCCAAGTGGCCGATGCAGTCCTCTCATGGCCGATGCCATCTCAGCGACAGTATGGACAATCTTCATGTGTTAGCGCACTTGTGCCTGGAGCTCGGCCAGGACGTCCTCTTTAATGTGGTAGCTGTGCTGCCTGCTTGGGAATCGCTCATCCTTTACCTCGTTTATGTATTCAGTGACGGCGCTGCTTATGGTATCTCCCAGGTTTGCGTATTTCTTGGCGTGTTTGGGGACGAAATCAGTGAAGAGACCGAGCATGTCGTGGAAGACCTGCACTTGACCGTCGCATGCTTTACCAGAGCCTATGCCGATGGTCGGTATGGAAACGCTCTCTGTTATGAGTTTAGCAAGGGAAGCGGGCACGCATTCCAACACAATTGAGAAGGCTCCCGCCTGCTCAAGTGCTCTAGCATCCTCCATAAGCTGCACCGCCGCCTTCAGCGATTTGCCCTGCACTTTGTAACCACCAATTTGGTTGACGGACTGTGGTGTAAGGCCGATGTGTCCCATTACCGGGATGCCGGATGAGACTATGCGATCCACTGTGGGAGCCATTGAGACTCCCCCTTCCAGCTTTACCGTCTGGGCGCCTCCTTCTTGTAGAAAGCGTCCTGCGTTGTGCATTGCCTCGGATATGCTGGCCTGGTATGACATGAACGGCATGTCACCCACAATCAGCGCATGATTGGCGCCTCTGGCAACAGCTTTGGTGTGATGGATCATCTCGTCCATTGTGACTGGAATGGTTGAATCGTATCCCAGGACCACCGGACCAAGAGTGTCTCCAACCAGTATTGCCGGCATGCCAGTCGCATCGACTATCCTCGCTGAGGTGTAGTCGTAGGATGTTATTACGGGGATTTTTTCTCCCCTGAATTTCATATCCTTGATGTCGCTAATAGTTACCCGCATGTCGCACCTCCTGCGCGCCCTCGAAAAGGTCGCGTGAACTCAACTTACGAATAGTGTCCCTGCTTCGGCAAGCCGTTCTTTTAGTAATATATTAAGCTCATGTTCCTTGATTTGGTTAATACCCCCATTTTCCCGTGCCATTTTTACTGCTCCAAGTGCGATATTGCAATAGATGGGCACAAGAGAAGAGGCATATGTATCAAGGGCATCTAGGTGTTTTCGTACAGTCCCCAGATCTCCGCGGGATATTGGACCTGTGAGGGCCGCTGGGATTCCCTGGGCTTCTAAGCTGTCGACTGTACCGCGAAGGATGGGAAGCAACACTTCAAGACCCTGCTCTCTTGTGTATCCCATTGCCCTCCATAATTCCGCTGCTTGGCCTATCTGGGCGGTCACAAGTCCGCAGGCTAGGAAGCCTGATAGATGATATAGCGCTTTGTGCTCAGGACGGATTTCAACTGGCCAACCTCCTAGGGCCTTGGCCATTTCCTTCAAGGTGTCCATGAGAGGTGATAGGCCCTCAACGGCAAATGCTACACCTGGAAAGGTTGAAGCCCCTACGCTGGCAGCGGTGAAGGTCTGCATTGGATGGAAGGAGCCTATGCAGGCCCCCTGTTTCCGTGCGGCCTCAAGGATAGAGGCGGATTCAGCTCCGGAGCAGTGTACAACCCAGGCATCGTCATTCCATTGCACCTCCTCGGCTATTGTCCCAATGGTGTCGTCTGGTGTTGTGATGAATACCATGTCGCAATCATCGGCTACTTCCTGGATGGTTGAATAGGCAACGCATCCTTCTGTGCGTCCGGCTAGAGTTTCCGCGGATACCAGCGTACGACTGGCCACCGCTGCCACTCGATACCCTTTCTCGTGGAGCGCTGAGGCCAGTGCATTGGCGGCCCTGCCAGCACCTATGAATCCCACACGGATAGAATTATTGGTCACTGTGCCTGCTTCTTGTCAGGTAATAGGAGGCGGTAAATGAAGCCCCTATACCGAAGATAATTGAACCCCATAGTCCCATTACTGGAGTGTTTTCTCCAACGAAGGCTGTTACTATCAGCCCAAGGCCCAGCCCGAGGGAGGTCATTCCCAAAGCTAGCAGACGCTGCGATATAGAATCAATATTCATTGAAAGGCCTCCTGGGTCGAGGGTGTTATCCCAAGGTCTGTGTCTTCTTTAGTCGTCCAGGTCACAGTCTGTGTTATGGGCCTGGTTACGGTGTAGCACAGGTGTCTCATGTTTAGCTCATCGTTACTTTTGAAGTAAAAGGCCATATCCGTGTCTGGCATGGAGTAACAGGGGCGTACGGTCAGCGCAAGGTCATCCTGTCCAGCTTGGGTGAGCTTGTCATATCCCTTATAAGGATGTCCCGCTGTGCAGAAGAACACAGGGTTCTTCTCGTCTCTGTGGCCTGATATGCCATGCCATGTGTTGGGATTTACGATGTCGCCGAAGGCATTGACCACGGCCAACTGGATGCCATCTACATTTGTGATGTGGTTAGGCAATGACCAGCCTCGAAACAAAAAAGACCTTTCCCCACCTTGGAGAAGGCCTTTTAGTTTCCCTTGTAGCTCTGTTCTGCCGTCGTGGTCTCACGATCCCCGCGGCTCCTTATCAAAGGCGTTTATAGGCTCACCGCTTCCTGTAAGTCGATGGCGTGAAAATTGTACTCAGGCATGTAAATTTTGTCAATTCGGCATATCTGTTGTTCTTGACACCTTTGGAGCGCAACGCTAAAATTGCCGTCGTTAGATTAACTAAGAATTGCTACTAAGTTTAGGCTTATATTGGATATAATTGTGCCAGCGTAAAGGGGTGTGGAAACGTGGCTGTGCAAAGAAAGCGGCAGACCCTGAATGAGTTCGTGGCCTCAGCCTTTAGCGGTGATGCTCAGTACGACGGTCTTGATGCTGTCATCGCAGCCATTGCCGAAGGTGCTCGTCAAATCCACATGCAAGTCCAAGCAGCTACACTCGCTGACGCCATAGGCGTTACTGGTGAGACCAATGTTCAGGGTGAGATTGTACAGCGCCTAGATACTGCCAGTTCGGACATCTTTGTGGATGTTCTAAGTAAGAGCGGCCGAGTTGCTATAATAGGTTGCGAGGAAATTGAAAAGCCTGTTATTGCTGGGGATGATGAGCAGCATGCTTACATGGTTCTCATGGATCCATTGGACGGTTCATCCAACATAGATGTTGCAGTGAGCATAGGGTCAATATTTGGTATCTGGCGAAGGGATATCAGTGACCCAGTTATGGAAAACTCCCTGCTTCGGCCAGGGAATGAGCAAGTTGCTGCGGCCTATGTTGTTTACGGTTCCAGCACCGTTATGATAATGGCTACCGAGAATAACGTGCAGGGATTCACGCTTGACCCTGAGACAGGGTTCTTTGCCATCACCCATCCAAACCTCCGTATTCCGGAGCAATGTCCTTACTACAGCACCAACGAGGGCAACTTCAAGACTCTTGATGAGTCTACACAGCAAGCTGTGACCAGACTGAGGGACACCTGCTCACTACGCTACGTTGGTTCACTTGTTGCAGATTTCCACCGTAACCTTCTAAAGGGCGGCATATTTCTATACCCGGCAGACGTTAACCGTCCCAAAGGCAGGCTGCGGCTGATGTATGAAGCTAACCCCCTTGGCTACGTTGCCGAACAAGCCGGAGGTGCTGCTTCAACTGGCTGGCAGCGTATTATGGACATAATGCCTGAACAGTTGCACCAGCGGACGCCCTTGATACTTGGGAATAAAGATGTTGTGGAGAAAACCGTAGAGATAATAAGCGGCTGAACTAGCTGAAATCTGTGATCTAAATCTAGTGTGATAGGTTTCTGGAAATTGCACTTGCAATGTCAATAAGGAGAAAATGTGGACGTAAAGAAATTGATTGATACCGCACAAGCTTTGATTGCGCCCGGCAAAGGCATACTGGCCGCTGACGAAAGCGGTGGGACCATCAAGCGGCGCTTTGATTCCATCAACGTGGAGTCAACTGAGGATAACCGTCGCGACTACAGAGAATTACTTTTTCGCACCGACGGCGCATCAGAGTTCATAAGCGGTATCATCTTGTTTGATGAGACAATAAGGCAGAATGGTGCCGACGGCACTCCGCTTGTAAAGGTGTTGGTAGACCAGGGCATTATTCCTGGTATCAAAGTTGACAAGGGAACACAGCCAATTCCTGGCTCGCCCACAGAACTGATGACCGAGGGGCTGGATGGACTGTTGGCCAGATTGCAGGAATACGCTGAATTAGGCGCCCGTTTTGCCAAATGGAGAGCAGTTATAACCATCGGTGACGGTATTCCAACTGATCGCTGTATAGAAATCAACGCTCATGCGCTGGCACGTTATGCCGCGTTGAGTCAGGAAGCGGGGCTGGTTCCAATTGTGGAACCAGAAGTGCTTCTGGATGGCGACCACACCATAGACCGTTGTTTTGAGGCCAGCGAAGCTACCTTGAAGGAGACTTTTGCACAGCTTGCCAGGCAGGGAGTGGCCATTGAAGGCATACTGCTGAAGCCGAGCATGGTGCTCTCCGGTAACAAGGCTGTCAATCGCGCAAGCTCTGACGAGGTCGCTGAGAGGACCGTTGAGTGCTTCAAACGGGCGATACCGGCGTCACTTCCCGGGGTGGTCTTCCTGTCAGGAGGACAGGGCGACGAAGAGGCTACTATCAACTTGAACGCCATCAATCAGCGTGCTGCCGTTGTCGGTGCATCCTGGGAGTACAGCTTCTCATTTGGACGTGGGCTACAGGCAGCGCCTCTGAAGGCATGGAGCGGCCAGGTCGCCAACGTGGAGTTAGCCAAACAGGCATTCTATCATCGGGCCAAACTCACAAGCGCTGCACGGAAGGGCGTCTACGACCCGGCTATGGAGAAGGAATCCTCTGCCTTTTAAGTGGCATTCGATATCCGCACAAATGACTGAGACTAAGCTACTTCTGGGCACAAACAACTCTGGGAAGGTCCGTGAGTTGGTTGTGCTTTTGAAAGGTGTGCCATTCACTGTAACAACACCCCAGATAGAGGGCATTACTTTGGAAGTGGATGAGACGGGCACTACATTTGATGAGAACGCAACCATCAAGGCAAGGGCCTTCGCCGCAGCTAGTGGCTTGCCCGTTTTGGCTGACGATTCCGGCCTTGAAGTGTATGCCCTTGGTTGCGAACCGGGAGTTCTGTCTGCACGTTACGCTGGGCCAGGCGCCTCTGACAATGACAGAGTGCATTATTTACTGTCAAAACTTGAAGGTGTAGAATGGGGCAGACGTGGAGCGCGTTTTCGTTCTGTTATAGCACTGGCTGAACCTTCTGGAACAATCAAACTCTTTGAAGGTACGTGTGAAGGGATAATAGCCTTAAAGCCAGAAGGTGACAGTGGTTTTGGCTACGACCCCGTATTCTACATACCATCTCTTGGAAAGCTCATGGCAGAATTGAGTATTGATGAGAAGAACAGCATGAGCCACCGAGGCGTTGCGGCTAGGAAAGCGGTTCAGTATCTGAATGGCATGTCTGGGTAATATTAACTATTGTGGCGGAAAAAAGCTAGCGAGGGCAAACAGGTGAACAGTAATGGATCTAAGATAATTAAAGACGTTTTCGGCAGACTGCTGAAAGACCTTCGTATATCTGTCACGGACCGCTGCAACTTCCGCTGCCCGTATTGCATGCCATCTGAGGTATACGGAGAGAGATATCAGTTTCTGTCGCGGCAAGAGACATTGACCTTCGAGGAAATAGCGCGTCTCGTTCGTATCTTCGCTGGTCTTGGCACAGAAAAAGTACGTCTAACGGGCGGAGAGCCTTTGGTGCGTACAGGTGTGGATGAGCTGATAGCTATGCTGTCTACAATCGATGGTATAAGTGACCTGACCCTTACAACCAACGGGTACCTGTTGGAACAAAATGCTAAAGCTCTTAAGGATGCCGGTCTTCAGCGCGTGACTGTTAGCCTGGATAGTCTGGATGACGAGATATTCGGCAAGATGAACGGGCGCGGCTACGGTGTTAAAAAGGTGCTTGATGCCATCGCTAAGGCACAGGAAGTTGGATTGCATCCAATAAAGGTGAACACAGTAGTACAAAAAGGCGTGAATGACCACACCATTATTGACCTTCTCAGATACTTCAAAGGCACGGATGTTATAGTGCGTTTCATAGAGTTCATGGATGTGGGAAACATTAACGGTTGGAAACTGGACGAAGTTGTGCCATCCTCAGAACTTTTGAGCCGAATCAATGCAGAGATGCCGGTTGAGCCTGTGGATAAGAACTACCGCGGTGAGGTTGCCGATAGATACAGATATCTGGATGGCAGCGGTGAGATTGGGTTCATTTCATCGGTTACCGAGGCCTTTTGCAGCGATTGTACACGTGCACGGCTCTCCACGGACGGGAAGCTGTTCACCTGTCTCTTTGCTGGCGACGGACGCGATCTTCGCGGTCCAATGAGGGATGGTGCCAGTGATGCCGATTTGGAATCTTTGATAACCGACGTGTGGGCCAAACGTACAGATCGGTACTCGGAGATACGTACCTCATCAACCGAACATTCTAAAAGAAAAGTTGAAATGTATCAGATCGGTGGATAGCCTGAGGATTTTAGGAATTGATATGACTGAGGAAATCCAAATCTACACCGACGGCTCATGTCTAGGAAACCCTGGTCCGGGAGGATGGGGGGCTATAGTACGGCGTAATGGTGAAGATACAGAACTAGCCGGTCATGAGGACGGCACTACAAACAATCGTATGGAAGTTTTGGCTGCCATCAAGGGGTTGGAGACCGTTCCGGAGAGTTCAAAAATCACTTTGTATAGCGATAGTAAGTACCTTGTTAATACGATGACCAAGGGTTGGAAACGAAATGTTAACGCTGATCTGTGGAGCCGTTTGGACTCCTTGGTGAGTCGGCGAGATGTGGATTGGCAATGGGTGCGCGGTCATGTGGGGCATCCTGAAAATGAACGGGCCGACAAATTGGCTACAGGTATGGCAGATGTATTCGGGAATGACCCTGTTCTCACGCACGTGGACGAACATGGAAAGGTGAGAATGGTGGATGTTGGAGGGAAAGACGAGACTACTAGAGAAGCCGTTGCAAAATGCTCAGTGGTCATGCAGCGGCAGACCCTGGAGCTTATCAAAAAGGGTGAGATTGAGAAGGGGGACGTGCTCTCTGTGGCCCGTATCGCGGGGATAATGGGAGCTAAGCGCACTTCGGATTTGATTCCACTTTGTCACCAGCTACCTCTTGACCAGGTGAAGGTTGAGTTGGATCTGAATGACATTAGTAACCAGGTGCATATTACTGCCACGGCTAAGACTACGGCCAAGACCGGGGTTGAGATGGAAGCCCTCACCGCTGTGAGCATAGCGGCTCTCACCATCTACGATATGTGTAAGGCCGTAGACCGTGGCATACATATAGAGAGCATACGGCTTGTGCGGAAACAGGGAGGAAAGAGTGGAGATATCGTTCTTGAGTGATCTGTATTATAGTTCTGGAGAGTGAGCGGTTTTTCGAGACTGGCCTAAATAGTGAAAACTCTCTTGGTTATAGCGTTGACCAGACAAAAAGTATGTGATAGTATGCACAAAATTTGGTGCCTCCTTGAATAAGAGGACGCTGACTATAGTCCTGCAATTGTTGGGTGTTGGATGGTACGTAGTAGTATGTATTATCGGTGGGCTGTTTGGGGGGCTGTGGCTAGATAAGGCGTTTGAGACACTGCCTGTTTTCACTATTGCAGGGATGATATTTGGTGCAGTGATGGCCTTCTACGGTATATATAAAATGCTTTTGCCATTGCTAGACAATAACCAGGGAACGAAACAGAACTGGCAGTAATAGATTAACTATGAAACTCAAGCCCAAACAAATAATAGCGCTGAGCTCTATCGTGATATTGGCGTTGACATTTACGGGTCTCATGAGTGGGGCCATAGGAGCATCATTCACTGTGGCTGAGGGTGAGGAACCAAGGCCGCTATTATCAGAGCCAAGGCCACACATACCGCCACAGAAAGTGTTCGTTTCAGCCAGTCATGGCGTAGATGGTGAAGAAGGTCACCATGGGGGTGGCGGAGTTATTGAAGCTGGTGATGGCTTTGTGGTAACAAACACACTTCTCTCGTCTTGGATTGTGACGTTGATTCTTGTTGCATTGTTTTACGGTGCCACACGGCGCATGTCTGTGGTTCCGCATGGACTACAGAACATAATGGAAGCGGCCATAGAGGCTCTGTATAACTTTGTTCAAAGTGTGGCTGGGGTAGAGAATGCCCGGCGCTTCCTTCCTCTCATAGCAACCATCTTTTTGTTTGTGATGTTCAATGCATGGATAGGGCTTCTTCCAATATATCCAAGCCTAGGCTTTATGGACTCTCATGGTGAGATGGAAAGGCATCTATTGCGCCCCGCAGGAACAGATTTAAACATGCCACTTGCCTTGGCCCTGGTGTCCTTTGTGTTCGTTGAGTTTTGGGGCTTCAGGCTCCTGAAGCTGAGTTATGCAAGTAAATTCATTCGACTTGAGAACCTCAGGAAGGGCAACTTTGCTCAGGTGCCGATTGACTTGTTCGTCGGAGCGCTTGAATTACTCAGTGAATTTGTGCGGATAATAAGCTTCACTTTCAGACTTTTTGGAAACATGACGGCAGGCGAAATACTTCTCTTGGTTATAACGTATCTGGTACCATTTGTACTGGTGCTGCCTTTCTATGGACTGGAATTACTGGTTGGTCTTGTTCAGGCCCTCATATTTGCAGGTTTAACGTTGGTGTTTGTGGTAGTAGCGGTAACACCGCACTCGGAGGAAGAGCATTCTTAATCGGAGGTTGAATACATGGAGGTAATGATTTTCACCTTTGGGGTTGTGGGCGTGGGCCTGCTGGCGGCCATTTTGGCCGGTGTGATGGCGGTGTACTCGAAAATAGAGTAATGGCATCGAGTAAGACCGTTTTTGTTTGACGTAAAAACTTTGTCGATCCGAATCAAGGAGGAGAAATGCCTGGAGTAGACACCGTAGGTATGATGTTGTCATCGGTATTGGGCCAAGATGCAGGAGCCGTTACTGCAGAGACAATGAAGTTTCTGGCGGCGGCACTCGCCATTGGGCTTGGAGCGTTAGGTCCTGGATTGGGCATTGGTATCTTGGGTGCATCAGCAATGAGTGCTATTGGTCGTAATCCTGAGGCGAGAGGCGCTATTCTCACCAACATGATTTTGGCCATTGCCTTCGCAGAAGCCATCGCTATATACGCGCTTATCGTGGCCTTCTTGTTGCTGTTCGTAGTGTAAAAACACAAAAGACACGCGTTAAAAGTCGTAGCGCAAGAATTCACGGGAGGAACGTATGGCAGATCTGGGTTTTCATTTACCCAGCTTGTTTGTCTATCTGGTCAACTTCGTCATATTGCTTGGCATTTTATATGCCGTGGGCTATAAGCCCATACTAAAAATGCTGGACCAGAGGTCCGATGGCATTAGAGAGAGCGTAGAAACGGTTGAACGGGTGAGGCAGGAAGCTGCGGCCCAGCAACAGGATATGGAGAAGCGCTTGGGTGAAGGTCGCCAGGAAGGCCAGGCGCTATTGGCTCAGGCTCGTGAGATGGCGGACAAATATCGTGATGAGGAGAAGGAGAAGGCACGCCAGGCGGCGGAGGCTTTCGTTGTCCGTGCTAAGGATGACATACAGCGGGAACGTGATGAAGCGATAAATCTGGTTCGACGTCAATTCTCCGAGCTGGCGATCTTGGCTGCGGAACGGGTTATAGAGCGCTCTTTGGACGAAAGTGCTCATAGAGATATTATTGAAAAGGTGCTTGAGGAAAGTTCAAGCGCCGGTGGAAAATAGAGAGTAACAATGCCTGGAAAACCTTCAGTAAAACGGTATGCTTTGGCACTCTACCAATTGGCTCAAGAGAAGTCTGTGGTTGAGGAATGGCAGGCTGATCTGCAAACGCTGGACGAAGCGTTGCAGGAAAAAGAGTTTGTTGCCTTTTTGGGCATGCCTAAGATAAGACTGGCTCAGAAGATGAATGTTGTTCGTGAGGTCCTTCCTAGTATTGACCCCATGATCCACAATTTTTTGGGCGTACTGGTTTCCAGGAACATGGTGGATACAGTTTCCTCTGTTATGGAGGAATACGGTAAGATGCTTGACCAGTCTCAGGGTCGCGAGCGAGCACATGTGGTGAGTGCCGTGACTTTGGAGGCAGTACACATGGAGCGTTTGGCCAGCTATCTTGGGGAACTGGTTGGTAAGGAAATAGAGTTGACCGCTTCAGTAGATCCGAGCATTGTGGCTGGGTTTGTGGCACGTGTGGGCGATAGGCTCATAGACGGCAGTACTCGGACTCGGCTTCAAGCTCTTAAGAAATCTTTGGCTGAAGTAACTTATTCAGAGTAATCTCTTAATCTCTCGCTAGAGGTATAAATATGGCAGTTAGTGGACAGGATATTACATCGGTAATCAAGCGCCAAATTCAGGAATTCGGTGGCGAAGTCACCATGGTAGACGTTGGCACTGTTATGGAGGTTGGAGACGGCATTGCCAGAGTTCAAGGTCTGAGTGGTGCTAGATTGACCGAACTTCTGGAGTTTCCGGGTGATATAATGGGCATTGCCCTTAACCTGGAAGAAGATAGTGTAGGTGTTGTTATTGTGGGGGAGGACTCGGGAATTAAAGAGGGGGATGAGGTGCGGTCCACAGGCCGCGTTGTCGAAGTGCCGGTTGGCGAGGGTCTTCTAGGCCGTGTGGTGGATGCTTTGGGGCGTCCAATAGATGGTAAGGGCCCAATTAAATCCGAAAAAACAAGAGCTGTGGAACGTGTGGCTCCCAATGTGGTTATGAGGAAGTCTGTTAACGTCCCCGTGCAGACGGGCATCAAGGCAATTGACGCCATGATTCCCATAGGCAGAGGCCAGAGGGAACTCATTATCGGTGACCGTTCTACTGGTAAGACGGCTATTGCCCTTGACGCGATTGTTAATCAACGTGGAGGCGACCTTGTATGTATATACGTGGCCGTTGGGCAGAAGGCGAGCAAAGTGGCGCAAACGGTAGCCATACTTGAAGAACACGGTGCTATGGAACATACCATTGTGGTCGCTGCCAACGCTGCTGACCCTGCCGCTATGCAATACCTTGCCCCCTACGCTGGTTGTGCCATGGGCGAGGAATTTATGGAACAGGGTAAGGATGCTCTTATTATTTACGACGACCTTTCTAAGCATGCCTGGGCTTACAGGCAGCTTTCTCTGCTGCTCAGGCGTCCTCCAGGACGTGAAGCGTATCCTGGAGACGTGTTCTACCTGCACAGCCGCCTCCTTGAGCGTGCGGCCAAATTGGATGACGAATTCGGCGGAGGTTCACTCACCGCTCTGCCTATAATCGAAACACAGGCTGGTGACGTGTCGGGTTACATACCAACCAACGTTATCTCTATCACGGACGGTCAGATATATCTGGAGGCCGACCTGTTCAATGCTGGTATACGGCCGGCGGTGAACGTGGGCCTTTCGGTTTCTCGTGTGGGAGGTGCAGGACAGACTAGAGCTATGCGGCAGGTGGCAGGACGCCTTCGCCTTGATCTTGCCCAATATAGAGAGTTGGTGACATTTGCTCAGTTCGGCACTGACGATTTGGATGCTGCCACAAAAGCTCAGTTGGAGCGTGGACAGCGTATTACCGAGATCCTAAAACAGTTGCAGTACAAGCCGATAACACTGGAAAAACAGGTCGCCATAATGTATACCGTGGTAAACGGATACTTGGATGATGTGGCGCCCGATAAGATCAAGGAGTTCGAAGAATCCTTCTATCGTTACATGGATGCTGCTCATGCTGACCTCCTGAAATCCATCCTTGATAAGAAAGAATTGGATGGAGAGATAACTGAAGCTCTGATAAGTGCGATCACGGAATTCAAGAAGACAGTACCATACTAGACTAGCGCATTGTTTTATCCTGGTATGGCAAGATAACCTTTTAAAGGTAATAACATGGCAAATGTAAGAGTAATAAAGCGTCGTATCCGCAGCGTGCAGAGCACTGCCAAGGTCACGCGAGCTATGGAAATGATTGCTGCCTCCAAGATGCGGCGATCTCACCAACGTCTTTTGGCTGGACGTCCATACTCTGAGACTATGTTGGATGTTATGGGACATTTGGCTGCTCAGCTTGGAGATTCAGGTGACGACGTTCACCCTCTACTGCGCAGTCGTGAGGTCAAGCGTATACAGGTAATCCACATTACTCCAGATCGGGGTTTCTGTGGTGGGCTTAATTCAAGCTTGAATCGGTTTGTTTGGCAGTTCATGCAGAGTCATGATGTGCCCGTGAGCGTGATTCCCGTGGGTAAAAAAGGTCGTGATTTCATGATGCGCATAAGAAGAGAAGATGTGCGAGAAGTTTTTGTTGACCAGGGAGACCGTCCCACTCTGTTGGATACGCTGCCAATTTCACGTCTGGCTATGGATGACTACGAAAGCGGCTATGCGGACGAGGTCTACATTGCATATGGCCGTTTTGTATCAACCGCAGTGCAAAAACCTACCATTCAGAAACTTCTTCCGGTGGAACCCGCGGAATTGGAATCTGACATGATGAGTGGCTATATCTATGAACCGGATTCTAATCAGGTTTTCGGATCCCTTTTACCGAAGTTCGTGGAAATGCAGATATACCATGCTATCCTGGAGTCCATAGGCAGCGAACAATCGGCTCGTATGGTAGCCATGCGTAATGCAACTGATAGTGCAAACGAAATGATACGAGCACTGACTTTGCTGATGAACAAAGTACGACAGGAGTCCATTACCACGGAGCTTCTGGATATAGTCGGAGGAGCAGCGGCATTGGAGGGGTAATTCATTCCTGAAGGCCGAGAGGAGCGATAGAAGATAATGGCAGTAGGAACTAAAGGAAAAGTTGTTCAGGTAATAGGCACGGTGGTGGACGTAGAGTTTCCTCCGGGCGAACTTCCGGAAGTGAACAATGGGCTGGAGATAAACAATGACGGAGAGCGTCTTGTTTTGGAAGTGGAACAGCACATTGGGAACAACTGGGTGAGATGTTTGGCTTTGGGCCCAACCGAGGGTTTGAGGCGGGGTGAAGAGGCCGTGGATTCTGGCATGGCAATTGCTGTGCCTGTTGGTCCAGAGACTCTGGGTAGGCTATTCAACGTAATTGGAGAGCCTCTGGACAATTTGGGAGAAATTAATGCTGCGCAGGAAAGATGGCCAATTCACCGAGCACCGCCAGCCTTCGATGAACAAGAGAGCCATGTAGACATATTGGAAACCGGCATCAAAGTTGTTGACCTGATAGCTCCCTTTACAAAAGGTGGTAAGGTCGGGGCCTATGGTGGCGCTGGAGTGGGCAAGACAGTCATTATTCAGGAACTTATTAGAAACATCGCCACGGTTCATAAAGGCTATTCCGTGTTCGCTGGCGTGGGAGAACGTTCCAGAGAAGGAAACGACCTCTGGCATGAGATGCAGGATTCTGGCGTTATGAAAAACACGGTGCTTGTTTTCGGTCAGATGAACGAGCCTCCCGGCGTGCGTCTCCGCATCGCTCTCACAGGCCTTACCATGGCCGAATATTTCCGAGATAGAGAGGGTCAGGATGTGCTCCTGTTCATTGATAATATATACCGCTATATTTTGGCTGGTATGGAAGTATCAGCTCTGCTTGGTCGTATGCCATCTGCAGTTGGATACCAGCCAACCCTGGCCACGGAAATGGGGGAGTTGGAAGAGCGAATTACTACCACCAAAACTGGTTCCATAACCTCGTTCCAGGCCATCTACGTTCCTGCGGATGACTATACCGACCCAGGCATTGTGACCACTTTCGGTCACCTGGACGCTTCAATTTCTCTGGAACGATCTATAGCAGAACAGGGTCTCTATCCAGCTGTGGACCCTCTTACGTCCAACTCCAGAATCCTTGACCCACTAATAGTTGGAGATGAGCATTATCGGGTGGCCCGTGGTGTTCAACAGGTATTGCAGAGGTACAAGGATCTCCAGGATATAATTGCTATTCTTGGCATGGAGGAACTGTCAGAGGACGACAAGATCACCGTGGCACGAGCACGCAAAATACAGCGTTTTCTTTCACAACCATTCTTCGTTGCCGAGACATTCACAGGGCGAGAAGGCCGTTATGTCTCAACTAAGGACACGGTAAGAGGGTTCAGTGAAATTTTGGAAGGCAAACACGACGATCTTCCTGAACAGGCCTTCTACATGGTTGGTGGTATTGAAGAGGCTATGGAGGCGGCGGAGAACATGAAGGCCGAGGGTAGCTAGGGGAAGGAAACTATAAAGAAATTCATGGTACAGACACCTCAGAACAAACCTAACGTTGTTTTAGGTTTGTTCTGAATGTGATTGTGGATGTGAACTAAGGACCAGATATCAAAGGGCTGGTAAAAGAGGACGATATGGCACCGATGAAACTGGAGATTATTACTGCGGAACAGGTTATCTACTCCGATGATGTGGATGCATTGGTAGCTCCCGGTGTGGAGGGAGAGTTGGGCATTTTGCCGTACCATGCATCTTTGATAACCGCTCTGATGCCAGGGGAAATAATGGTGCGCAAGGACGGGACGGAGACGTATCTGGCGGTGAGCGGAGGCTTTCTTGAGATGATTGCCAACAAAGTTACTATACTGGCGGACGCTGCTGAACGCTCTGAAGAGATAGATGAAGCCAGAGTTCAAGAAGCAATGAAGAGGGCTCAGGAACGAATGGATACTCGTTCTTCAGATATGGATCTTGCAAGGGCCGTAGCTTCGCTGCGCCGATCTGAGGCCAGGCTCAAGGTTGTGCAGCGCCGTCGGTTTAGGCCATCGGCTCTTACGAGTCAGTCACAGCCATAGTAGAATACTACTTGCGCAGTCTTTTGTAGAGCTTTGGGTGAGGTCTGGAAATTTTATTAAAACATGGTCACTGGTGTAGTGATCACGTTTATTGGTATAGCCAAGACGAATCTGTCTTAGTTAGTTTTCAGATAGTAGGTCATGGACTGAAGGGCTAGGATTGGGTCTACATTACTTATTCTCACACCTTCCGGAACCTGTGGGCCTATCGGAGCGTAGTTGAGGATTGCTTTAACCCCACACATCACAAGCTGATTTATGACATCTTGGGCTTTTGTGGCTGGAACGGCAACGATGCCAATGCGGATGCTCCTAGCTTTGATTGTGTTCTCTAGGTCTCCGATCGGCTGAACCACGAGTGAATCGATGCTTTCTCCAACTTCGTCTGGGGCCGTATCAAAGGCGGCCACTATGTTAAATCCCTCAGGTGTAAACCCAGGGTAGTTTATGATGGCCCTTCCAAGTCGTCCAACACCCACCAGGCAGCTGTTCCATTGCCTTTCAAGCCCTAGAACTTGACGCAACTCTCGCATGAGGTATTTAACTGGATAGCCACGGCCCTGTTTGCCGAACCGTCCGAAATAGCTCAGATCTTTACGGATTTGTGCGGGTGTCATTTGGAGCTGGATTCCCAGTTGCTGGGAATTAACCACCGCTACCTTACGGTTGAGTAGATCTCCCAGCGCGCGCACGTACTGTGGGAGGCGTAGTATCACCACTTCAGGTACTTCATCTGTTGTGTCAGTGGATTTGCTTGCCAAGCTGGGACTTCTCCCTGGCCATTTGGGCCACTTCTGTGTGCAGAGTATTTGAGTGGTATGGAATACTGGTTCTGTTTGCCGCAATCCGTACCATTCTTCAGAAGTTTATATCTGTTTAGAGCAGCGTCACCTCTTGCAACAGGCACTTTACTAGTGTAATTTTACCACTAGTAAAGATATTCATCAAGTCAGTGGATATGCTGAGCCTGGATTGAAGTTACATGGCAGAAAGATAAGCAGGCCATGACTATTGAAATGGGAATATACTCTGCTAACGCTTCAACTTCATCTCGGTATCTATGTCGGAGCGGAGTTGCGAAACCCAGACTGGGCTTCCTGCTACAGCGTCGTATCCTCAGGCAGCAGTTGAGGGGAATCCCTGTCCTCCGTCGAAGGCTGCATCCGCTTCATATAGTATATTGAGCAACCAGCGAGCCATCTCTTTTATGGTTATCATAACAATTCTACCTCAGGCCTTGAAATCCTGGTTTCGACGTCTTGCGTCACGATGAAGGGTCGTAACAAAACAACTCTCGTAGCAGTTATATCTTCTTTCTCTGACATAGCAGCGATTGTCTGAGGAGAGAACGATTTTTCTCGGTCGGTCCACGTTAAGATCCGCCATGAGTATCCACCTTTGCGATTAGTGCCATTCAGCAGCTTGCAGTCAGGGCAACGCCAAGCGGTTAGCTGTGTACAGGCCCATACCAGGCTCTGTGCTGTAAATGCATGCGGTAGAAATAATCTGCTCATATTGAGCTTGTTGAACCAATAATAGCAACTGGTATGTTGATAGCGTTGCTTTACGAAAAGCTACATTTTTTCTGGAGCTTCCATGCCCATGAGGCTGAGGCACCGTCCAAGGACAATTGCTGATGCTTTCACCAACTTTAGGCGTGCTTTTGTGATTGCGTGATCTCCATCGACACTGGAGATCACGCGGCACTGCTGGTAGAACCAGTGGAATGCGGTGGCTAGGTCCTGAGCGTAGTGTGGCAGATGGTGAGGTTCGAGATTGATGGCCATTGATTCTATAAGCTCAGGGAGCGTGACCATTTTGCGTATCAGACTCAGCTCTGCCGGATCTGTGAGCAGTGAAACGTCGCCGTCGCTGTAATCTATCTGGTTTTCCATGGCTAGGTTCAGGATGCTGGCTATTCTGGCGTGGGCGTACTGAATGTAGTACACCGGGTTCTCAGCGGACTCCTTTTTGGCCAGCTCAAGGTCGAAGTCCATCTGGCTGTCAGGAGAACGGGATAGGAAGAAGTAACGGCATGGGTCTGTTCCAACTTCATCCAGAAGTTCTTCCAGTGTTATTATGTCACCTGTGCGCTTGGAGGCCCGCAGTATCTGCTCCCCGCTCTTCAGTGTGACAATTTGCGTGATGAGAATTGTGAGGCGTTGTGGATCGATCCCCAACGCAGCCACAGCAGCTTTCATACGTGAGACATGCCCTTGATGGTCGGCACCCCATACATCGATTACCTTTGAGAAATCCCGCTCGACAAACTTGTTGTAGTGGTATGCAACGTCCGCTGCAAAGTATGTGGGAACGCCGCTGCTTCTGATCAAGACGTTGTCTTTGTCTTCTCCCATGGCTGTGGAGGCAAGCCATGTGGCTCCATCTCTTACCACAAGGTGATTGCCCTGACTCAACCCGGCCATTGCTTTTTCGTACTGGCCTTCCTCATAGAGGGTATGCTCCTTGAACCATATATCGAAGCGTATTCTCAGTCGTTTCAGGTTGTGCTGGATGTCTTCGAGCATCCTCCCAAGGCCTATTTGACCTAGTTCTGCGACGGCCTGCTGTTCTGGCATGTTTAGAAAGCGATCACCCTCCTCGGCTGCTATTGTCTTGGCAGCTTCCACCATGTAATCGCCCATGTATCCGCTCTGCGGCATTTCTATCTGGCGGTCGAATGCCTGTTGGTAACGGACGTACAGGGAATTATAGAAGTTCTCCATTTGGTTTCCGGCGTCGTTAAAGTAATATTCCCTTGTCACCTGATAGCCTGCGGCTGACAGCACGTTTGCTAGGGCGTCTCCGAGTACTGCACCACGGGCGTGACCTACGTGGATCGGCCCAGTTGGGTTGACGCTGACAAATTCCACCTGGATGGTTTCTCCTTCGCCAAGTGGCACATCCCCGTAGGATTCCTGCTCCTCTAAGATGCCCTCGACGCGAGCGGTTAGCCAGCTTGATTTGAGGGAGAAATTTATGAATCCTGGTGGCTCCACCCATACCCTGTCAACCGCTTCTGTTAGACGTACGAGAGGGGCTAGCCTTTGGGCTATATCTAGGGGGGGCATGCGCATTGAACGGGCGAGTTTCAATGGGAGGCTGGTGGCAAAATCTCCATGTTCCGGACTCTGAGGGTGCTCCACTGAGAGCTCTACTGATGTGCCGCCAGGCAATATGTCTTGTTGCTGGGCTTCCTCTAGTGCCTGTTCCAGCATTTCGATTATCAAATGTCTGACTATCATATTATACTATGTTAGCGTCCTTACAGCTGTTTGACTAGATGTTTCCTCTGGGTAGACTAGTTACAGCATTCCTTGACACTGTTGTGAGGCTCATGATAGATTCGCCACGAATCCTAGCTTAGATATCTTACATGGTGTGTGTTTGAAACTTCTTGTCTTTGTGCAACAGATACCAGGCTCGGAAATACCTCCAGGACTATTAAGGATTGACGTGGTTATCCGCCCTTCTGGTTCCATTCCTGTGATGAGCCTGTTGGACGAGCATGGTGGCGAGATTACGGTTGTCAGCCTGTGTACCGGCCATGTGATGAACGTGCTTAAGAAGCTGATGCATATGTCTTCAAGGAAACTGAGTTTGTGTTGATGTGGCAGAGGCAGGACATTTCCCTAGATTTTCATAGCAAGGTTAAGGAAATTCTAGCAGAATAATCAAAGAGTTGTCGTATCAGCCTGGACTTCTTTGTACATGTCATGCGATACGATTTGGGAGTTAAATTATCTGACAGCGAGGGATAAGTTGGTAAGTAAAGATAGTTTGGGAGGTGATATCTAATATGGATGGCGATTTCCGCATAGACATTGATGAAATAATCAGGAATATAGATAGTGCGGAAGTTATATCCATTTACTTCCCCATCCTGCGCAAGACGATTCTCATTGATACACGTTTCACTGAGGAAGACCATCCAATGGTGAAAGTCGTGTCAATGGCATCTACTGTAGACGAGAGGTACCGCTCTTTGAAGAGATTACGGCCCAGTTTCCCAAGACCAAGCGCAATTACGGTTGTACCGTGGTACAAATACGTGGAGAGCCTACTGCAACTTGGAATCTGGCGAAAAGTGCTTGAGAGGTTCGTCTACTCCGGACATAAAGATGCAGTACAGGCGTGTGAGAGAGCCTTTGAGGAAATTTCCGTACTGGAAATTGAAGAGATATCCTCTGCAATTACTGGTGAGAATTATCGTACAATGTGGACTAGATCGAGATAACGCCGCCTGATTATACTGGCAATGGAATACTGACACTGCCTTGACACTACCTGGCTGTAGTCTATATAATTGGCATTCTTGTAAGGTGCTGGCATAGCTAGCGTTTGGTAAATGGGCCTGTTTTTTGGTTCATTTGTTTGAGAGAAAGAGGTGAGAGTTTGTCCCAGGTGGTCGTGAGAGAAGGGGAACCATTCGACAGCCTCTTGAGGCGCTTTAATAAAAAGGTGCAGATGGACGGGATTCTTGCGGAAGCACGACGGCGCTCACACTTCGAGAAACCCAGTATAGAGCGTAAGCGGAAGGCAGCAGCCAAGAGGCGCAAGAGCACCCGCAGCACAAGCACTATCGGTACCACACCCACGCGGCGGTAACGGAGCTCTGTTCAGATAATGGGACTAAAAGAGCGTCTTGATAAAGATTTGGAGAATGCTGTCAGAGAACAGAATACGTTGCGGCGTACTGTACTTCGCTCGATACGATCAGAAGTGCATAACGAGGAGATAGCTCTTCAAAAACCTCTGGAGAATGACGAAAGCATAATCTCCGTCATCTCCAAACAGGTGAAGCAACACAGGGAAAGTATCTACGAGTTCCGAAAAGGGCAACGTGAGGATCTGATAGAACGTGAGGAAGCAGAGCTTGATGTTCTTCTGGACTATTTACCCACACAGTTGACTTCTGAGGAAATTACTATCTTGGTTCAGGGAGTACTCCAGGAAGTGGGAGCTAGTGGGCTTGGTGACAAAGGTAAGGTAATGGGTAAGCTGATGCCCCAGGTAAAGGGAAAGGCGGATGGGTTGGTGGTCAACGAGATTGTATCCAATCTCCTGGAAGCGCTATAACGATTGTCATATTTTCACTGGCTGGATATGTGGATAATAAGCACCTTGCAATGTAAGAGGTGCTTTTCTTTTTCTAATGGGGGGGTAGCGTATGAAGTTCG
>CAUZMC010000021.1:0-23235 GCA_963580875.1 Dehalococcoidia bacterium | reverse complement strand
ACGAAGCATATACTATAACGCGACGGACTGGTTTCCATGACATACCCGATATCCCCGGTAATAATGAGGAGAAATATATGGAATTGAGCGATGCCGCTAACGATGAAGTGCAAAATCGTTTGACGAGAACCACCCCACCTATGGACGCCGATGTTGGCAAGAATCTGCTTCTAGAAGCAAAAGAGATCATGGACCGCCTTGGGGTAAAGTTCTTCCTACGTCAAGGAACCTGTCTCGGTGCAATAAGAGACAACAGTTTCATTCCTTGGGACGATGACCTGGATCTCGGCATCATAGTTGGACATAATGGTTTCACAGAGCAGTCAATAGATCTGGTCTTGGAAGCATTTCGGGAAAGTGGTTACTACGTCCAAGCCCAGCGTTCCGATAGCCTTGTTATTTCCACTTTATTGAAGAACGAGATAAGGATTGACTTACTATTCCTTTCGGTCATTGATGAACAGATATACCACTGGCCCGGAATTTGGTTCCCTGTTTCCCTTTTCAAAGAACTGAAAGAGATCAATTTCTTGGGTGAGAGATTCTTGGTTCCCAATCCACCGGAGGAGTATCTGCGGATAAAGTACGGCCCAGACTGGCAAACTCCAAAGCAATTCGGGTATGCAAAGGATGTGGTGGACAATATCTTGGAGGAGCCTTCGCTTGGGATGTTGAAAGGACTGAAGCGATTTCTGCTAGGTTTCTTGAATCCCAAAAATACGGTAAGGCTGAAGATCCTCGATCAGAATGGTGCACCTGTTTATAAAGCCGAAGTCAGAGTTGTGGGCCTTGGTAGCTTCCATACAAATCGTCAGGGATACGCGAGGCTATACCTGAATAATGATGGCTATTCTTCATCCGTTCCCTCTATCGGTATTGGGGAAACCTATGCAATGGTTATCAGCTATGGCGACCACGAAGAGGTACTCTACGAGGAGATTCTAACTCCGACTGAGACGTACCAGTACAGACCTGATAACGCACACCCGGAAGGCAGGATATTTGTGTTGTCGCAGGAGTAATGTGACGCTGATACTGAGACTAGGTACAACCACACTGTGTCCCTCAAATGAGACGACATATCGTTCAGACAAATTGTGGAGTTGCAACTCTACAATTTAGTTTCCATATGCTGTACGAAGACATTCGCCGCCGCCACTCCCATCAAAGATTCCAGTTGCTGGATTAGCGCAGGCACAGGGAGAGATGCTGAGGGATTAGGCAACACAGGTGGCAACGTCCCTTACAAGTATCATAGTGAGGATACGACTCACATAGATATATAGGCTATTATCTAGGGAATTCCTCTATTTGGATGCCCTGAATCAGTGCATCTTGGATTGGTTTATTTCCTGTGCTGGTAGGAACTCTAGAGATAGCGTCTACTACTTCCTGACCTTGCAATACGCGGCCGAAGATGGTGTGTGCACCATTCAGGTGTTGAGTGGGAACAGTGGTGATAAAGAACTGACTTCCGTTCGTGTTGGGCCCGGAGTTGGCCATGGCAAGAATGCCAGGCTGGTCGAATTTAAGTGTGGTATGGAATTCATCCTCGAACGTGTAACCCGGACCGCCGCGGCCGTTTCCATTAGGGTCTCCACCTTGGATCATAAAGTCCGGAATGACCCTGTGGAAGATCAATCCGTTGTAGAAGTCACTATTAGACAGAGTGACAAAATTATCTACTGTCTTCGGTGCTTCTTTTGAAAGTAACTCTATCTCTATTGAGCCCTGATTAGTGATGATAGTGGCAACGTATCGTATGTTCTGGTCTATGTTTGTACTTGTCACTCCCGCAGCAATTGGAGTAGAAGTGGTTGGTGGTGTCTTCGGGATACTTGTAACTGTATTTGACGACGTTGGGCTAGCTCCCCCACATGCCGTTGCTATCAGGGCTGTTGCCGTCAGTGTTAGCAGCAGGGTCGGTCCAATCAGCCGTTTTCTTAGTGTCATTGCCTCTCACATTAATGGCCTGAATTCATAGGTCTAATAGTATAGACTACCACTAGCATATCCTGAGTGGCAAGGCACTTCTAAAGTGCGGGTAAGGAGTTGAAGCTCGCACTTTAGCTCTAGTAACGTGCTCACACGGTGACCTGTAAGAGAGATGACATCACGTCTAGGCTGGTTGTGGAGTTGCATCTCCACAACCTAGTTTTAGGTGCTGCATGAATACCTTCGTGATCTGCAAGGGTTACCGTTTCTGGATTAGTGCAGGCACAGTGAGATACTGAGATCGTAGGGATTATGAGCTAGGTGGCAAGCGGAGCACTAATGACTAAGTACAGGGCCTCTTCGGTGCTCTCATTGCTCATACCGTGTGGTTCGTTGACACCAGTCCACACGGCTTGACCTGCCGTAATTTCAATGCTGTCGTCAGGCATTGTGATAACAATCTCTCCCTTTAGCATGTAATGACAGTGCTCAGAGTTGTCGTGAGTGTGTATCTCTGCCAACCCGCCTGGCACTATGCGTCCAAGGGCTACACTCGTCTTATCTGCGCCCATTGGACTGCCTACAATTTGCCTGTTGAAAATATCGTAGTGTTTTGCGGGAGAGTACTCTTCGAGTTCCTCGGGGTTAATAACCTTTACCATAATAATCCTCCATAACCTAAATTTCTGGGAATTGACGTGATGACTTGCCTCTTATTATTATGCTGACTTATGGTCTACAAATGTTGGCTGTTCATGCACACTCAGATATTCACCGTTAAGACCTGCTCCAGAGGACTGTACCATGTTCAAGTTAATTGGGTCTTTTGAGCCTCCTGGTTTTACACGGATATGTCATCACTGGTGAGATGGGGTTGGAATAACCGTTCAGCCTTTTGCAGGTCTTCTTGTGTGTCTATTTCTGCCCATTTGTGGTTCTTAGTGAGTATGACTGCGAAGTGCAGATCGCCATTGTCAATCAATTGAGCCATCACGATCTCGTAGAAGTGGTTCACCAACCCCTGAGCTACGTATTTGTCCATTAATGGTAAGAAGTAGTGGCTCATTGTAGGTTGTGACAGTTTGTATATATTTATTGTCTTTAGAGCACTACTGTAGTCGAAATTGTCTCCCTGTTCAGATTTTAGGGCCATAGACTTGGCCATACCACTCTCTGCCAGGATCACTGTGCCATTCATGGGCGACTGGAAATTGTCCACTACAGCTGCATCTGGAAAGCGGGTCTGTATGACATCATCAAGTAGCCCTTCTTCGAACATGAGGTCGCCTTCCAGTAACAATATGTCGTCATTTAGCTCATGACGTGCCAACCACAGGGAGTAGATGTTGTTGGTTTCCATATAACGCTCGTTCATGACGTAGGTGAGGCGCATAGTGCCGAACTGATTGCCAAATTGTTGCTGCACCTGGTGAGACAGATATCCCACCACGATGACACAGTGCTGTATGCCAGCCTGAACCAGAGATTCTAGAGAATACTGCAGCATTGGCTTGCCATGCACTTGTACTAGGCATTTGGGTAGATGGTACGTAAAGGGCTGCAGCCTAGTACCCTGGCCTGCAGCTAGAATGATCGACTTCAGCTCTCGGCCTCCAAACTGGGAGCCATCTCTTCCAATGGTATGGTAGCAAAGAGCGCTCGGATGGCTTGTATTAGCTGGGCGTTCTCTTCCACTGTACGGGAAGCCATCCTGATAAAACGGTCATCCAGTCCGCTCTTTTTGCCGCAGTTGTTGATAAGGATATTGGACTCCTCGAATAGTCGAGAAGTCAGCTCTGTTGCCGTGAAGCTTGAGAGAATACGACATAGGATGAAGTTTCCCTGTGTGGGATAGGGATACAGATTTGGAATCGACTGTAGTTCGTTGTACAGCGTTTGCGTTGCATATCTCACTTGAGAGCACGAATCGGCGAACTGCTGCTGATAGGATCCAAACTCTTCTAAGAAGTATTGGGCCATGGAGTTGATGTTCCAAATAGGGAGGTCGCTACGCAGGCTGGCCGTCACATCACGATTCCCCGAGACGGCATAGCCGAGCCGTAAACCTGGAATACCATATGTCTTGGAGAGGCTTTTAAGTACGATCAGGTTTGGGTAATTGAAGATCATGTCCATTACCGTGGGAGCTGGGTCGTAGTTAGCGAAGTCGATAAAGGACTCATCAACCATGACTAGGTCCAGATGCCGCAACGACTCTAGGAGATGAATCATGGACTCCCTTGAAGTGAGTGTGCCGGTTGGATTATTGGGGTTGATCAGCAGAACGGCGTTGGATTTGGAGTTCCACACGTGACGTATGAAGCCTTCCACGTCCAACTCAAAATCGCCTTCAAGCTGATATGGGCTCACTTTCTTGCCTTGGTTAACGGCCCGATTGAGGAACTCGTCAAAGGTTGGTACAGGGACTGACAGGTTACTGACGAAGCGGTCTGTGATGGTTGAGATGAGCTCGCTGGCCCCGTTCGCTATGACTACTTCATCACTGGTTAAGCCCAAAGGCTTTGCAGCGAGGGATGAGAGGTACCAATTTGTGGAGGGGTAGGACTTGATGAGCATTCTCAAGTTCGCTCCCAAGGAATCTGTGAATTCCTGCGGTGGGAAATAGGGGTTGGTCATGTAGCAAAAGTCTCTGGCATCGAAGTTCCAGAATCCTCCGTAGAGCGAAGAGACATATTTGAGATCATGTTTTTCCATTACTTTTCTCCTTTAGTGAAACACCAAGCCAATGTGCGAACCTGACATGAAATCCAATCTTCCGATCGGAATAACAGTGGTTGATTGTGACTGTAAATGTCTGCATTGAAAAATTGATGATGGTATAGTTAAAAGCCGATTTCATTCCTAACAGATCGCATCTAAAAAGTGGTGGAGCTGAGGAGGCTCGAACTCCTGACCCCCTGCTTGCAAAGCAGGTGCTCTCCCAACTGAGCTACAGCCCCACAAAAACTCATCTAGATAAAAAAGATAAACGAGGCAGACTTGGAGCGTACTATTCTGGCTCCATGCGAGTCTCCCGTGCGCCAAACTGTAATTAGTATACCACCGTCAATGAAATAATCGCCAGATGTGTGATTATGTCACGTCGAACGTTGTGTAGTATTGCACTTCAGGGAGTGAGTCCATGTGATCCGTCTCGGAAGCTTTTTGTTTGTTCGGTATATGGCGTCTGAGTCGTTGTTAAACGCTGCAGGAACCATAGTGATGAAACTCTTCAGGAATGATCCATATTATATCGGAAACAATGAGAGCATAGATTTGTGACATAGATATTGAGATATATGGGTGCGAAAAAGCACTTGTTGTAGAGGTTATTCCATAGTCTTGAGCAACAAGTGTGACTTGAGCTAAGCAGTGTTTAGATATAACCTCAGTAACATGACTGCGACTGATGTTGTTAGTTTTGATTGGGCCGTATTCTGGACATGATTACATCACTCCCTTATGCTGTGATCTGCGACAGTTGCAACATAGATATCAGAGAAGGAGGGCAGGGAATTGGCAAAATATAAGATAGTAACTCAAAGGCGCGCTGATATTCCTTCACACGAGTTTGAGATGGAATCTCTGGCTCCGATTGATGCAGAGATTATCGCAGTTTCATCGACCTCCGAAGAGGAGTTCATAGAAGTGGCAAAAAATGCTGACGCTATCATAGCCAGTGGACGACGTATTACTGCAGCCATAATAGATAGTCTTGAAAACTGCAAAATCATAGCGTTGGGTAGCGTTGGTGCGGACTCTGTGGATGTTGATGCAGCAACCCGTCGCAATATACCGGTAACCAATACCCCTGACGTTTTTATAGAAGAAGTTGCCGATCACACTATGATGCTGTTGTTGGCTGCCTTTCGACGGCTTAATACTCTAGATAGGCTTGTGAGAGAGAACCGTTGGAGTGAAGGAAGATCAGTGCTCGCGGAAATCCCAAGGTTGATGGGCCAAACGCTTGGATTTGTATCGTTCGGCCATGTTGCTAGGGCTACTGCGCTCCGTGCAAAGGCGTTCGGAGTCCGTATGCTAGCCTATGATCCTTACATAGAGGAAGTTCTGATTGCCGAATATGGTGTGGAGCCTGTGGGGCTCACCGAGCTTCTGCAACGCTCTGACATAGTTTCCATGCACGCTCCATCCACACAGGAAGTCTATCATATGCTCAGTGAAGAACATTTCAAACTGATGAAACCGACCGCCCTTTTCATTAACAGTGGGAGAGGTCCTACGGTGGACGAAGCAGCGTTGATAAAGGCACTGCAACATGGCTGGATATCTGGTGCTGGATTGGATGTGCTAGAAAAAGAGCCTCCTGATCCGGAGAACCCGTTGTTGGCTATGGAAAATGTGCTATTCACGCCGCATGTGGCGTCAGCATCGGCAAGAATGAGGCCTGCGTCACGGAGGAGGGTGGGGCAAGAGATAGCTATGGTCTTAGGTGGGCGTTGGCCAATGAGTTGCGTGAACCCGTCTGTGCTGGAGAAGACGACGTTGACGCGCTGGCAACCTTATTCTATGGGCAGGGGTCCCGGTTCGTAACAGACAAACGTGAGACTCAGGATCTATAGTATCACTGACTGACGTAGAAACCGATATTGCTTGCAATGGGCATGTAGGCGGTGATGACATATCACTGCTATTTTTGTGACGGATTCCATGTTGGCGAATGCGACACGGTGGGGTATGGTCACTTGCGATTCTATCAAGTGTTTTGTACCCACCCTCTTTGATGCGCCTGACTGACCGCATGCCAAGGCATTATTGGGTTGTGGTTGGAGGCTTTCTGTTGGCTACAGCCACTTGGACTATTTCCGTGGATAATACACACCCATAGTGCACTTAAGACAAACAGAAGGGCTGCGCATATGCGCAGCCCTTCTGTTTGTCTTAACCCCTGAATAGCGGAAGGAAGGCGATGTGTTACGTGTAAAAACACGGTGAGTTTTCTAATGGAATGGACTCTTTAGTTGGGGGAGCTCCCTCCATCCTTCCTAAGAAGGACGGGTCATGCTCAACTCCGACTATGTTGTCCAGACGCTCACCGATCGAACTAGGATTTCCTGATGTTGAGAAGATTACTCTCCCCTGTTACAGGCTCCTTAGAAAGGAGGTGATCCAGCCGCACCTTCCGGTACAGCTACCTTGTTACGACTTCGTCCCAGTCACCGGCCCCACCCTCGGCCGCTGCCTCCCCTAAGGGTTAGCCCACGGACTTCAGGCATTGTCGGCTTCCATGACGTGACGGGCGGTGTGTACAAGGCCCGGGAACGTATTCACCGCAGTAATGCTGACCTGCGGTTACTAGCAACTCCTCGTTCATGCAGGCGGGTTGCAGCCTGCAATCCCCACTGAGACCGGGTTTGATGGGATTAGCTCCACCTCGCGGCTTGGCAACCCTCTGTCCCGGTCATTGTAGCGTGTGTGTAGCCCAGGGTGTAAGGGCCATGCTGACTTGACGTCATCCCCACCTTCCTCCCCCTTCTTAGGGGCTGTCTCGCTAGAGAAAACAACTAGCGATGAGGGTTGCGCTCGTTGCGGGACTTAACCCAACACCTCACGGCACGAGCTGACGACAGCCATGCAGCACCTGTGACGGCTCCCCGAAGGGTCACCCAGTCTTTCGATAGGGTTACCACCGACATGTCAAACCCTGGTAAGGTTTTTCGCTTTGCATCGAATTAAACCACACGCTCCGCTGCTTGTGCGGGCCCCCGTCAATTCCTTTGAGTTTTAGCCTTGCGGCCGTACTCCCCAGGCGGGATGCTTAACGCGTTAGCTTCGGCACGAGGGGGTTCGATACCCCTCATACCCAGCATCCATAGTTTAGGGCGTGGACTACCCGGGTATCTAATCCGGTTTGCTCCCCACGCTTTCGTGCCTCAGCGTCAGATACAGCCCAGAGGGCCGCCTTCGCCACTGGTGTTCCTCCCGATATCTACGCATTTCACCACTACACCGGGAATTCCACCCTCCTCTGCTGTCCTCAAGCCTGAAAGTTTCCCCGGACCGCTCCCAGTTAAGCCAGGAGATTTCACCGGAGACTTTTCAGGCCGCCTACGCACCCTTTACGCCCAGTAATTCCGGACAACGCTCGCCCCCTACGTATTACCGCGGCTGCTGGCACGTAGTTAGCCGGGGCTTATTCCTGAGGTACCGTCCTTGCTCTTCCCTCAGAAAAGGGGTTTACAACCCGAAGGCATTCTTCCCCCACGCGGCGTCGCTGCGTCAGGCTTTCGCCCATTGCGCAAAATTCCCTGCTGCTGCCTCCCGTAGGAGTGGGGGCCGTGTCTCAGTCCCCCTCTGACCGTTCATGCTCTCACATCGGTTACCCGTCTTAGGCTTGGTGTGCCGTTACCACTCCAACTACCTGATAGGACGCAAGACCCTCCCCGGGCACCTCGATTTACATCGAGGCTTTCCTGACCCTCCATGAAGAGAGCCAACTTACGGGGTATTAGTCCTCCTTTCGGTGGGTTATCCCCCTCCCAGGGTTAGGTTTCTTACGCGTTACTCAGCCGTCTGCTACTATACCCAAAATCCGAAGATCGTGAGAATCGTTCAACTTGCATGCATTAGGCGCGCCGCCAGCGTTCGTCCTGAGCCAGGATCAAACTCGCTATAAATTAAAAACCTTCCTTCCGCTATTCAGTTGTTAAGGTAGTCTCACCACACTTCCACCACGCTTCCACACAAAATCAGTGTTATTATGGACTTGGCTGTAATGCCATGTCAATGCTTTTTACCACCCAGTTGTGTGTTTTATTGGATAAATGCTATCCTACCTGAGTTTTGAATTCTCCTTGTTACGTGCTTGGCACTGGTAAAGAGTATTCTTGGAAGTGGATTTACTGGAGGTTGCATCAATGCATTTGCTAATAGATGGATTTGGAGGAGACGGAGAGAAAATGAAGGATCAGGGATTCGTTTATCATTTCCTAGATATGTTTCCATCTGCAATAGGAATGAATAAAATTAGTGAACCCCATGTTACCACATACCACGGTCCAAAAGAGGAGGACTGGGGGGTGTCCGGCTTTGTACTTATAGCGGAAAGCCATATAAGCATTCACACATTCCCTGAGAGGGCTTATGTGAATATAGATGTCTTTTCTTGTAAGGATTTCGATCACAAACAGGCTTTAACTCAGATAATGGACACCTTCTCTCTGGATCAGGTGAAACACTGGGTTATAGGTCGCGGGCTGGATTATTCCACCCCTAAGTCTGCTGCTGCTGTCATTCGTGGGAAGGCGAGAGGTGTGCTCAAAGGAGCAAACTGATGAGCGCTGAGCAATTCTCACCCTCTCCTCACTCTGTCCCTTGGAGCTTTGCTGCTGTAGGTCCAGATGAAACCAACCTGCAGGACTGTCGCGTGGTTGTTGTGCCTGTGCCATACGACTCCACTACTTCCTATAGAGGAGGTACAAGAGAAGGACCGAGAGCTATCATTGAAGCTTCTCGGCATCTGGAAGACTACGATATTGAACTCAAGAGAGAGATCTATAAAGTAGGAATCTATACCCTGCAGGAGATAGAACCACATATAGGTAGCCCTGAAGACATGACTGAGCGGGTCAGAGCTACAGTGGAGCCTTTTGCCAGAGATGGCAAGCTTCTGGCAGTTTTGGGTGGTGAACATTCCGTATCTGTTGGAGTTGTACAAGCCCTTCGCGAAGTCTACTCGGACCTGTCTGTGCTGTATCTGGATGCCCACGGTGATCTTAGAAATGAGTACATGGGTAGTGGTTTTAGCCACGCATGTACTGCCCGAAGGATATTGGAAATGTGTCCTGTAGTGGAGGTTGGGATACGCAGCATAAGCCAGGAGGAGATGAGTTTCATTGAGGAAGGTCGGAAGGGCTTAAATGTATATTTTCACGACGACAGCGATGCAAATATTTCCTGGGACGTGGAAGAAGTCCTCGAAGGTCTTTCAGCGCGTGTCTACGTTAGCATAGACTTGGACGTTTTTGACCCAGGGCTTATGTCAGCTGTTGGCACTCCTGAGCCCGGAGGGCTTGGATGGGAGACTGTCATTAACTTGTTAAGGGCTGTGTCAAGGGAGCGGTCAATTGTGGGATTCGATGTTGTGGAATTGTGTCCATCCGCAGGGCCTTCTTCATGTGCATTTGTGGCGGCGAAATTGGCTTACAAGGTAATGGGTTATGCAACTGAGAGGCGAGGTTCAAATGACGAAGAAGCTGAAGGTATTTGATGGGGCGGATTATGAAGGCTTCCATAGGATTCGTGAAAGTTCACTATCTCTTCACTATATTGGGATTCCTGTTCTATTTCTGACCGCATCTTATTCTGGCGGTATTTCTCGGTGAATTGTGTCAATACGGGTCCTTGACGGAACGGCGCTGGTCCTGGTGATATCGATAGTGGAAGTGTGAGGTGAATCGTAACGCGTGGTCAGCTGCTTGCACTCATGAGATTTCACGTTGATGTAGGTGGCTAATGAGTGTTATTGTGAATTGCCACAGCCTGGTATCTACTTTATTGATGAACTATGGAGTGCTATAATACTAGTTGTGACAGTCAGGTAAGTTTAAGGCGTATAGCTTACTTGGAATTGTTAACAGGAAACGGTCTAATGCAGGAGAATCCAGGATGATATATATGGATCACGCAGCCACTACTCCAGCCCGCCCAGAGGTTGTGGAGGCTATGATCCCGTATTTCTCAGAGAAATTTGGTAATGCCTCTAGTCTATATGCTCTTGCGCAGGAATCACGTAAGGGGTTAGACGAGGCTAGGGAATCTGTGTCCAGAGTGTTGGGATGTAGGCCAAGCGAGGTGATTTTCACCAGCGGTGGCAGTGAATCTGATAACGCTGCTCTAAAAGGAGCTGCGTTTGCCCAAAGAGGAAGCGGAAATCACGTTATTACCACCAGCATTGAGCATCATGCCATTCTTCACACCTGCGACTTTCTGGAGGATTTTGGCTTCGAGATTACTTATCTGCCAACTGATAAAAATGGACTGGTTGACCCTGAGACTGTGATTGGAGCCATTACAGATGAGACCGTCCTCATAAGCATAATGCTTGCCAACAACGAGATAGGCACAATACAACCGGTTGCCGAGATAGCTAGAATGGTGAAAGAGGTGTCCAAGAACAAGCGCCAGACCATTGTGTTTCACACGGACGCCGTACAGGCAGCTGGATACCTGGATTTGCATGTGAACGCCCTTGGAGTAGATATGCTAAGCCTGTCTGCCCACAAGTTCCATGGGCCAAAAGGTGCAGGTATCCTATATGTGAAGCGTGGAACACCATTTGCGCCGCAACAATTGGGTGGTGCGCAGGAGAGACAGAGGCGCGCAGGTACTGAGAACATGCCAGGGATTATAGGAACTGCGGTGGCTCTTAAACTTGCCGACGACGAAAGAATATCCACCAGCGAGCACTGTACTGCCCTAAGGGACAGGCTAATCAATGGTGTTCAGGAGCGCATTGAGGGGGTACGCCTCAATGGGCACCCATCGCTTCGTCTTCCTAATAACGTGAATTTTTCCTTTGAAGGTGTTGAAGGAGAGCCGATTCTTCTAGGCCTTGATTTTGCCGGAGTAGCCGCTTCCAGCGGCAGCGCCTGTTCTTCTGGTTCTTTGGAGCCATCACACGTGCTACTGGCTTTGGGCATGTCTGCTGATCTGTCGCATGGGAGTCTTCGGCTGACTCTTGGTAGAGACAATACGGAAGAGGATGTGGACTACGTGCTCAAGGTATTACCTAATCTGGTAGGCCGGTTGAGGGATATGCCAAGCTTATCTCGTGTTCTTTCCTAAACAATATTATGAAAACGAATATTTGCGTATGGTATTTCTTCCTTGTACTTATACTGACAGCTGGGGTTGCCTCTGGGTGCATTCGAAGCCTGGACAAAGAGTATGGAGGCAAGGGTGAGATACTCTCAATAGGAGCGTATGAGCCCAAATTGGTGGATGAGGTCATCTACTCAGTTCAGGAACAAAACTACGTAATTGCTGCCCAGGGAGAAGGAAGCAAACTTGCGGTGTTAAGGGCTAGGGCCGTTAACCTGACGTCTACCCAGATAATTCTATTTGTCGATGAAACGGTCATCACGTTGAACTCTAAGGATGGGGTTGCGTTCAAACCGCTAAATCCTGATATGATATCTGTACTGACTACTGAGGATGTGCCTGAGAACAATCCCTACGGCGCACACATATGGGGCCAGTTTAGGCTTAAAAAGGGCTTTGAGATAGACGGGTGGTTGTTCTTTGAAGTACCCAAAGATACAGAATTTTCAGATATAGTCTGGGAATCTGTGGAGTTTGTCAGAGTCATATATCCTCGTTAATGATCCTGCTGGTTCACGATCTCGTTATGCTTGTTCTTCACGCATACTCCAATGTATAAGAGGATCAGTAGATTAAGAAATATGCGGGGTTACTAGCGGGGAGTGCTCTGACATACATTCTTTTACAGTTGACTAGTTTTCTTATTTCCCGCGGATTTCTTTTAAGGAAAGCAATTCCTCTTTCTCCATGAAACGAAGTATGTGGTGGTTGATCTGCTTCATCAGCCCAGGCCCCTGATATATGAAGCCGGTGAAGAGTTGGATTGTGTTGGCTCCGGCTTGGATGGCGCTGAGGGCATCTTCACCCGAGGATATACCACCACATGCGTTTATGATTAGCTCGTCTCCTGCATGGTTGCGTATCTCAGCGACTATTCGTAGCATGTGAGGGTATAGAGGCTTTCCGCTCATACCTCCCCTGCCAACGGCAAGTCGGCTGTCCTCGACTGGGCGCGTGTTCACTGCGGTTACCCCATCGACGTCGTACTTAAGACATATGTCAACCAATTCCATTGTGCGCGCCATCTGGTCATCATCGAAGTATGGTGGAAGTTTCAAAAATAGCGGCTTATCTTTCAGTGGGTTGAGGGCGGAGAGCAGGTCTTTAAGCTGCTGAGGTTCCTGGAATATTCTTATGCCCTCCGTGTTCGGTGAGCTTATGTTCAACTCTACTCCGTGGGTTAGTGGTTGAATCGTCTGATAGCACTGTGCAAATGCTTCTACTGAGAGGCCGGATATGCTGGTTAATAGAGGGATGTTACGGATGGAGCTGTGCCTGAGCCTATCGGCCGCGGCAGATAGGCCATGACTGGGGAATCCCAAGGAGTTTACAAGGGCGTGTTCTGACGGATTTCGTGCGATTCTTGGTTTGGGATTTCCGTAGCGTGGCTCGGCTACCACAGTACCTGCAACTATGTATCCGAAGCCCATGGTTGAAAGCGAATCCAGCAGGCGGCAGTCCTTGTCGTATCCGCCGGCCAGGCCGATTGGGTTGTGGAGAGGAATGCCTCCCATGTCGGCGTGCAACCTCTCGTCATCTATCTTTAAGAAGGGACTAAAGGCCTTCCATATCGGCTTTGCGCGCAAGGCGATATCGACGAGTTTTTGAGCATTCTCTGGTGGTAATGTAAATAGCAGTGGGCGTATCAGGTTTGTGTAAATGCTCACGAAGTCTCCATATGTGTGACGGCCGGATGTCTGAGGTATATTTGTGCAAGCATATATCAGCGGAAGATACCAAACAACTGTTTGCTAATTGGGCCTCTTAATTCTTGGATGATATAGATTCACTTCAATCTAACATATCTTGGAATGCAAAGAATGATCGGTTTCTTGGGTGGTACATGTCCGGAATGGGATAAATAGATCCATTTTAAAGCCTAACTGCAGTGGCATCCGTCGCTCATGATTCCGAGTATATTCTGCATAATATTGCATTGTGAATGACTATTGACCTGCAGGCCAGAAATATCTTGACAAGTGCAATTATGTTCATCGCTAAAGATTGACATAAACTCCACGATCTACTATGATTTATAATTCAAAATCACCTAAGTACACAGGTATGTAAAATGGTTACAAGCAAAAACGAAGCTATTGAATATGTGTTGAGTATGGTGAGAGAGAACGACGTTAAGTTCATTCGCCTGTGGTTCACTGATATCCTAGGTGCACTCAAAGGATTTGCCATCACTGCGCAGGAATTGGAAGAGGCTATGATTCATGGTGTTGGCTTCGATGGCTCCTCCATACAGGGTTTTGCGCGTGTAGACGAGAGCGACATGGTGGCTATGCCAGACCCGACCACATTTCGCATTCTTCCTTGGCGTCCGAAACAGAATGCCGTGGCTCGAATGTTCTGTGACATTCTCACTCCTGAATTTAAGCCCTTTGAGGGCGACCCGCGATACGTGCTCAAACGGAACTTGGAGAGGGCTACAAGCTTGGGTTATACTTATTACGTAGGGCCTGAACTAGAATACTTTTACTTCAAGAGTTCTGATGGGACTGAGGTGCTAGACAATGCAGGTTACTTTGAGCAGACACCATTGGATCTAGCAACAGAATTGAGGCGGGAGACGGTGTTGACTCTGGAGGAGATGGGAATAGCCGTGGAGCTCAGTCACCACGAGGCCGCCACAAGCCAGCATGAGATAGACCTGCGCTACGCGGACGCTCTGACTATGGCCGATAGTGTGATGACTCAGCGCTTGGTTATTAAAGAGGTTGCCATTCGCAACGGTCTATATGCTACCTTCATGCCAAAGCCAATCGCCGGTGTAAACGGTAGTGGTATGCATGTCCATCAGTCCCTCTTCAAAGGAGCATCCAATGCTTTTTTCGATGCTGACAATGCGTACAACTTGTCTTCAGTGGCCCAGTCCTTTATTGCTGGTCTCATGTATCACGCTCCAGTAATAACAGCAGTGACAAATCAATGGGTAAATTCTTATAAGCGACTCATCAACGGTTATGAAGCCCCGATTTATATATCATGGGCAAGTGTGAATCGCTCCGATCTTATTCGAATCCCCGCTTATAAGGGCCGTGAGGAATCGGTGCGCATAGAATATCGAGCCCCTGACCCGGCTTGTAATCCATATTTGGCTTTTGCCGTAATGCTTGCGGCAGGACTAGACGGAGTAGAAAAAGAAATGCCACTTCCAGATCCTGTAGAAACTAATGTCTATGGGATGACTGACGAAGAGCGTGAGAGCATGGGCATTGCAACCCTGCCAGGAAGCCTCTGGGAAGCTATTATTATGACGGAAAAAAGCGACTTGGTCCGTGAAGCACTTGGTGAACATGTCTTCAACAGCTTTATACAGAATAAGAAAATCGAGTGGGATCAGTACAAATCGCAGGTTACTGACTACGAGCTTAAGAGATACCTGCCAATTCTGTAGGTACGGGAATTTACTCATTGGAGAAGCTACCATTGTCACAGTGTAAGCATGGTTTATATGACCCCAGGTTTGAACGTGATGCCTGTGGGGTCGGTATTGTTGCCAATATAAACGGCAAGAAATCGCATGATATCCTGGAAAAAGGGATGGAAATCCTGGTCAATCTGGCCCATAGAGGAGCATGCGGTTGTGACCCTTTGACGGGAGACGGTGCAGGAATATTGATTCAGGTGCCACATCAGTTCCTCAAAAAGCAGTGTGCTGATATTGGCATCAACCTTCCTGCGGCTGGTGAATATGGAGTTGGTATGGTCTTCCTTCCATCCGACTCAGGTCAGAGGCAGATTTGTGAGGCTTTGATAGAGCAGGTGATAGAGGATGAAGGACAAAGCTTACTGGGTTGGCGTGATGTACCCGGTAACAATTCTGAAATTGGATACATTGCCAAGGATTCACAGCCGTGCATCCGTCAGGTCTTCGTAGCCAGAGGCTTACAGGTGAATGGCGAGGCTCATTTCGAACGGAAACTTTATGTTATTAGAAAGGTAATTGAGCGCTCTCTTGTGCAGATGGGCGATGATCTAGGTGAGCGCTGCTATATTGCCAGCCTGTCCTGTAATCGCGTGGTTTACAAGGGTCTGCTGCTTGGAACTCAAATCAAGAATTTCTACCCTGACTTATCTGATCCGGCAATGTCTAGCGCCTTTGCCATGGTGCATGCTAGGTTTAGCACTAACACACTTGGTTCTTGGAAACTGGCTCATCCATATCGTCTTGTGTGTCATAACGGTGAGATTAATACAGTGAGAGGTAATATAAACTGGATGGTTGCTCGACAGGCCATGTTTTCCTCAGATGAATTTGGTGAGGACATGGAGAAACTGTTTCCGATTATCACCCCGGGAGCCAGCGATACAGCTGCATTTGACAATACCTTGGAATTGCTGCTGGCCACAGGTCGCTCTCTACCCCACTCCCTGATGATGATGATTCCTGAGGCCACCGGCGAACTGACAGATGTGTCTCAGGACAAACGTGATTTCTATGAGTATCACTCTTCCATGATGGAACCGTGGGACGGACCTGCACTCATCGCTGCCACAGATGGCACACGCATATGTGTGGCTTTGGATCGAAATGGCCTTAGGCCATTTCGATACGTGGTGACAAAAAGTGGCTTGTTGGTGATGGCTTCGGAAGTTGGTGTGTTGGATATTCCTCCTGAAGAAATAAGAATCAAGGATAGGCTACGTCCAGGTCGGATGTTTTTGCTAGATACCAACGAGGCCCGCATCATAGATGACCAGGAGCTTAAGGCTGATTTGTCCGGACGTCAGCCATACGGGCGTTGGCTTGCAGATAACAAGGTTACTCTGGACGAACTTCCAGAGCCTACTGATGTGAATCAACTGGTTGATGGATCTCTTGAAAAGCTACAGCGTGTCTTTGGCTACACCATTGAGGATTTGCAGATTCTGATGGAACCTATGGCAGTTAACGGTACGGAAGCCATCGGTTCTATGGGAAACGATACTCCTCTGGCTGTGCTTTCCGAAAGGCCCCAGTTATTGTTTAGTTATTTCAAACAACTCTTTGCGCAGGTCTCTAATCCTCCTTTGGACGCCATACGGGAAGAGCTGGTTACTTCTCTCGAGGCCTTCATAGGCTCTGAGCAGAACTTATTCAGTGAAACGCCGCAGCACAGTCATCAGTTGAAACTGAAACAGCCAATTCTTACTAACGCCGAACTGGAGAAGGTTCGTAGCATCTCTGTAGGCAAGATGAAAGCATCAACCTGCTCCATGTTGTTCGATACACAGGAAAGTGAGAGCTCCCTGGAGAGTGCTTTAGACAAGCTTTGCCGTCAGGTCTCCGTCGAAGTTGAGTCTGGCAGTACCATCATCATCCTGTCTGACCGTGGAGTTGATTCACGTTACGCTCCAATCCCCAGTCTTTTGGCAACAGCCGCTGTGCATCATCACCTGATTCGTGAGGGTGCAAGGACAAAAGTGGGGCTGGTGCTGGAGTCTGGTGAACCGCGTGAAGTGATGCATTTTGCCCTGCTCATTGGATACGGTGCAGGAGCAATTAACCCATATCTGGCATTTGAAACTTTACAGGATCTTTCGAACAGGGGTGTTTTTGCCGAACAGGTCGATGCTTATACAGCGGAGAAGAATTTCATAAAGGCTGTAGGCAAGGGTGTGTTAAAGATTATGTCAAAGATGGGTATTTCCACGATTCAGAGCTATCGTGGTGCCCAGATCTTTGAGGCTATTGGCCTTAATCAGGAACTTGTGGACAGATACTTCACCTGGACGTATTCTCCAATCCAGGGTATAGGCATCGATACCATAGAAGAAGAGGCTAGGAGGAGTCACTCCTCCAGTTACGCTAACGGGCGGATATGGACCGATATTGAATTGGACCAGGGCGGGTATTACCAGTGGAGACGTGACGGTGAGTACCATATGTACAACCCTGAGACGATCAGTCTGCTCCAGCAATCCACTGGTAATAACAGCTATGCGACATATGAGAAATTTGCTGAATCGATAGATAGGCGTGACAGATATCTTTCAACGTTGCGCGGACTGCTGGACTTCAAAAACGCTAATACTCCACTTTCAATTGATGAGATTGAACCTGCCTCAGAGATCGTTAAACGATTTGCCACTGGGGCTATATCATTGGGTGCAATTAGCCGAGAGGCACACGAGACCATTGCTATTGCAACTAACCGTATTGGTGCCAAGAGCAACACTGGCGAAGGAGGTGAGGACTATCGCCGATTCATTCCAGACTCCAATGGCGATTCTCGCAAGAGTGCTGTAAAACAAGTGGCTTCTGGGCGCTTTGGAGTTACGACTAACTATCTTGTTAATGCCACTGATCTTCAGATCAAGATGGCACAGGGTTCAAAGCCTGGCGAGGGTGGGCAGCTTCCTGGACGTAAAGTTGACGAGTACATAGGGTGGATTCGTCATACTACGCCTGGCGTAGAGTTGATTTCGCCTCCTCCTCATCACGATATTTATTCAATTGAGGATATAGCACAGCTTATTCACGACCTTAAGAACGTCAATCCACAGGCGAGAATCCATGTGAAATTGGTATCGGAGGTTGGAGTTGGTATCATCGCCGCTGGGGTTTCTAAGGGTCACGGTGACGTGGTGCTCATAAGCGGCGATAGCGGCGGCACCGGTGCTTCTCCTGAATCTTCTATAAAACACGCTGGTCTTCCCTGGGAACTTGGATTGGCTGAGACGCAGCAGGTACTGTTAATGAACGATTTACGAGGTCGTATCGTCGTTCAAGCGGACGGTCAGTTAAAGACAGGCCGTGACGTGGCTGTTGCGTGTTTGTTGGGAGCCGAAGAGTTTGGCTTCTCTACAGCACCTCTGATCACAATGGGATGCATAATGTTGCGCAAGTGTCATCTCAACACGTGCTCAGTGGGCATAGCCACTCAGGATCCGGAGTTGCGCAAGAGGTTTGCAGGAAAGCCAGAATCCCTCATCAACTATTTCTTCTTTATTGCGGAGCATCTGCGGCAAATTATGGCCCAGATGGGATTCCGTACTGTCAATGAAATGGTTGGTAGAATGGACAGATTGGATCCAGATAAGGCTATTGACCATTGGAAAGCCAAGGGACTTGACCTGACGCCCATGTTGCAGATACCTGAAGTGTCTGAAAATGTTGCCACATACTGCCAGGGAAGCCAGGATCATGGTCTTGACCAAGCCCTTGACCATCAGCTCATTGAATTGTCAAAGGCGGCGTTGGAGAACAGAGAAAGAGTGGATATTCAACTTCCGATTCGCAATTCCAACCGCGTGGTTGGAACAATGCTTAGTGGTGAAGTTGCTAAGCGTTATGGGGAAGAAGGTCTGCCAGAGGACACTATCAACTGCATTTTTCAGGGTTCAGCAGGTCAAAGTTATGGGGCATTCCTTGCTAAAGGTATCTCCCTGACTCTAGAAGGAGATGCAAATGACAGTTTTTGCAAGGGTATGTCTGGAGGCCGCAGTGTAGTTTATCCGATGGAAGGCTCGACATTTGTTGCTGAGAAGACAACCATAGTCGGCAACGTGGTTCTGTATGGTGCCACAGGCGGTAAAGTGTTCATAAGAGGGTTGGCTGGTGAGAGATTTGCAGTCCGCAATAGCGGAGCTCAGGTGGTGGTCGAAGGTGTTGGAGACCACGGATGTGAGTACATGACTGGTGGTGTCGTGGTTGTTCTTGGAGCCATTGGTAGGAATTTTGCTGCGGGAATGAGTGGCGGAGTCGCCTATGTTCTTGCCGAGGACGGGAGTTTTCCGAGTCTGTGTAATGTGGATATGGTCGGCTTGGAGCCTGTTGTTGAAGAAGAAGACAGGATTGTGCTCCGTCAGTTAATAGAAGAGCATTTGTATTATACCAAGAGTGAAAGTGCCAGCAGAGTGCTGGAGACGTGGGAGGATATATTGCCAAGGTTTGTGAAAGTTATGCCTCACGATTACAAAAAAGCACTGGCAGAACGAAAAGCATTCGGTCTCACCACGGAATCGGTGTCAATTGGGTAAATCAACAGGGTTTCTTGAATTCAGTAGACTGCTACCAGCACGTCGACCTGCTCAGGAACGAATCAAAGATTCTAATGAGTTTTATTTGGAGTTGTCAGAGCAGGACACTCGTGACCAAGGAGCTCGTTGCATGAACTGCGCCGTGCCTTTTTGCCACACTGGTTGCCCTCTTGGCAACTTCATTCCAGAATGGAACCATCTTGTATATTTGGGGCAATGGCAACGAGCATTAGAGAGGTTGCATGCCACCAACAACTTTCCTGAATTCACCGGACGTATTTGCCCCGCCCCCTGTGAGTCGTCATGCGTCCTCTCCATTAATGAAGATCCAGTTACCATTGAGTACATGGAGAAATCAATTGTTGACAGAGGTTTCCAGGAAGGCTGGATAAAACCCGATCCTCCAGCGAACCGCACCGGTAAACGTGTGGCGGTCATCGGCTCCGGACCGGCTGGTCTGGCCGCGTCTCAGCAGTTAAATAGAGCGGGCCATTTGGTGACACTCTTTGAACGTGATGAATATATTGGCGGCCTGCTGCGTCTTGGTATTCCTGACTTCAAGCTGGAGAAGCATCTAGTACAGCGACGTGTGGACATTATGGCTGAAGAAGGAGTTATATTCAGGACAGGTATCAGCGTCGGTAGAGATATCTCAATTTATGATTTAAAGAAAGACTTCGATGCGGTATGTTTGACAATAGGTGCATCACAGGCTAGGGAGATTCCCGTTCAGGGACGTGAACTCAATGGTATCCACCTAGCTATGGAGTACCTGACACAGCAGAATCGCCGTATTGCCGGGCATAATGTAGAACCTGCGGATGCTATCATCGCCGAGGGCAAACGTGTGATTATCTTAGGTGGCGGTGACACAGGAGCTGACTGTCTTGGAACGGCACATCGCCAGGGTGCAGAGGTTGTGTACCAGTTGGAGTTGTTGCCTCAGCCACCGGATAAACGACCGTCCAATAACCCTTGGCCGCAGTGGCCTCAGGTGCTTCGAACATCACCAGCCCATGAAGAAGGTGGTATACGTGACTATAACCTCCTCACCAAGAGTTTCTCTGGTAAGAACGGGAAGGTTGAGCAACTTAACGCAGTACGGGTCGAGTGGGGAGCGCCAGATGACTCTGGGAGACCTGCGATGAAGGAAGTGCCAGGCAGCGAGTTCTCTATAAAAGTGGACTTAGTGCTTCTGGCAATGGGGTTCGTACATGCAGAACATGAGGGATTGGTTGCTGATTTGGCAATGGAGTTGGATGGCCGTGGCAACATTAAGACTGACGATGAGAGAGCTACCAGCGTACCAGGCATATTCGCTGCTGGCGACTCGGCGAGAGGAGCATCATTGGTGGTTTGGGCCATTGCCGAAGGCCGTCAGGTTGCCTACGGAGTAGACAAATATCTGATGGGTCAGTCTAGCTTGCCCAGTGTACACCTTTAGTCTCATTTCGGTTTGTGATTGCCAACAGAATAGGTGGCAACTGTTTTTAGGCAGAAGTGTATAATCACTAAATTCAGATATGGCTTATTTGGGCTTAGGAATAGTATGGTTGCAGGTAGATTTTATCTCATGCGAGCATACAGGTGTGTGCCATTCTTGTGATGCTCACGTGACCAAGGAAGTATGACGTTAGTGGATGTACTGTTCAGTGGTATTAAGCGACTGGGATTCGATCTCAAAGATGAGCAGATAACTCTATTCCAGCGATACTTTGAAGAACTGACGGACTGGAATATAAGGATTAACCTTACGGCTATAACTGACTACAGTGAGGTTCAAGCCAAGCACTTTTTGGACTCTCTAACGGTGTCACTGGTTATTCCTAAAGACGTGTCGGAAAACGGTACGCTAATGGATGTAGGCAGTGGAGCTGGGTTTCCAGGTTTGCCATTGAAGATTCTGTACCCCGGCCTTCGAATTACATTGGTGGAATCCGTGGGTAAGAAAGCGGCCTTTCTGAATCATATGGCGGACACTTTGGGGCTTGAAGGGCTAGAAGTGCGTGCTCAACGCGCAGAATCTCTCGCCCATGACCCGCGTATGAGGGAAAACTTCGATGTCGTGGTGTCACGTGCCGTGGCTGAGATGAGCGTACTTGCTGAGCTTACGCTTCCGCTTTGTAAACCTGGTGGCATTGTAGTGGCACAGAAGAAATCAGGAGTAAATGACGAGATCAAGAGAGCGGAGCGTGCCATATCCCTTTTGGGAGGAACGTTGGAAAGGATAGAAACTGTGGATCTGGAGGAGATAGGTGAGCAGCGATGGCTTGTAGTATTGGCAAAGACCTCGGCATCACCATCTGGTTATCCACGGAGACCTGGGCTTCCGGCCAAGCGTCCTCTATGAACTTTCTGAATATTACAATGGAGGAACAGTAATTTCTGCTATGAACTCTCCTTCTTCTAACGACGGTCAGTCAATATCTTTGAAGCGACGGGTGTTTTCCATCCCGACCATGGTGTCATTTGTTGTGGCGGCGATGTTTCTCGTCTTCTTGGTTACCAGCTTCGATATAGACTTGGAAGCTATCTGGGATATGCTTAAGGCCAGCAATCTCTATCTCTATGGGCTTGCATTCGCATCGTACTACGCTGGATTTATTTTCAGGGGTATGCGCTGGCAGATTATGTTGAGGAGCGCAAGCGATGCTGATGGAATTTCAGTTGAAGTGCCATCCGTCCTAGCTTGTTCCAGATATATCTTTCTTGGATGGTTTGCTAATGCTATCACCTGGTTCCGTTTGGGAGATGCTTACAGAGCTTATGTTTTTACAGACGCTACGGGATACAATTTCGCGCGCACAATTGGGACGATTCTGGCGGAACGAGTGCTAGACGTTGTGATGATATTCATCCTCATTGTGGCTGCTGCTCTGGCATTGTATGGAGTCAGTGACTTGGGGGGTACTGCACTGTTCCTGGTGATTGCATCCCTTTTGGTGCTCGCGTCGGTGGCAGTGCTGTTTGTCATGAAGCAGTTTGGAATGCGTTTGGCCAGGTTTCTTCCTGCACGCATCAGAACCTCTTACGATCGGTTCCATCAGGGCGCGCTTGGAAGCTTTAGACATCTACCTCTTCTGCTTTTTATAAGTTTCCTGACTTGGTTTACTGAGGTCGGGCGGCTGTATTTTGTTATGCAGGCTCTGGATATTTCTGTGGCAGTGAGTTTCTCTTTGATACTCTTTGTAACCCTTGCTAATGCCATATTGACTACAGTTCCTATAACACCAGGAGGATTGGGAATCGTTGAGCCTGGTATTATTGGTCTTCTGACTCTTAGCCTCGCTAGAAGCGAGGCTGTATCCGTGGCTTTGTTGGACCGTTCCATAAGTTACCTGAGCATTGTGGTGTTTGGGGGAGTGGTTTTCCTTTTGTATCAGGCGAGCAGAAACCGCACTGTCAGTGTACTCACCAAGTCGTCTGGCGACGATATAAATAGAAATAATTTGTAATTCTTTGAGGTATTTATTAGGCTCCATATAT
>CAUZMC010000020.1:0-25876 GCA_963580875.1 Dehalococcoidia bacterium | reverse complement strand
TGGTTCATTCAGATACACATCTCCATTGCGAATTTTGATGTTGAAGCCACAATCGGGTTTAGTGCACACCCATGCTTTATAATAGATAGGTGCTCCCTGACTTCCAAAGTCTGACAATGGCACCAAGTCACCTTCATTGCATTTCTGACACTTTGGGAATGACAAGTTTTCCACTGAATCCTCCTCCCTGCCGATACAAAACTTTGCGAAGTATAGCACCATTACTTCGCCAGTGACAAGACTTACTCCCATCTTATACTGCAGTCATTGCCACTCTTTCATGGCGCTTTCGTACTAGATATTATCGCTGTTTTAGGTGATCTTTCAGGCTATGAATTGCGGCCAGTTGACGTAAAAATGTGTCACACATGAAGTGGTAAGGAGTTCTCTGCATGATCACTACTTCTCTAACCGACATATCTATCTTCATGTCCATTGGTAAGGCGACAAAATCTTCTCCAATTTTCCTTCGATAGAAAACAGGGGTTCTTTCCGTAATTCTACCAATGATCAGATGTGGACTTAAATAGCGCACTTCGCTGATATACCCCACGCCTTCCATCTGATCCTCCAGATATACCTGAAGGATCAGCAATCCAAACAATTCCGCACTGGGTAGCACAAGGGTCAATCCAGATTACACTGAGGGACTTCATGTTGCGGAAGATTCAAAATGCACTCAGTACCAGATGAAATGGAGCATCTGAGGTGGGCAGAAACTCATCACCCCGAAAATAGGTACATCGAAGTCGGTAGCGATGTCGTCAAGGAATTTCAAAATGCAGGGAAGGCAATTCAGCTGCAGTCAACGGCTATGCCATCTCTGAGTTGTTCCAATTTGGGATCCCCAGGAGTCCAGCAGCGTTGTTATATAGGATGCCTTCTTTAGCCTCGTCGGAGATTGGAGAGTCGACGACCTGCCGTATCAGTCGGCTTTGTCTCATCAATGGATAGTCTGTGCCGAGAAGCACCTTATCCTCTCCTACCAACCCCACAACAACCGAAAAAACCTCCGGCATATAGAGGAATGGGGACGCTGCGGTGTCAAAGTAGACGTTCCGCAAGGCATCGAACACCTCCGGCATAAGGGCGTAGAATGGAAGCCCGCCTCCCCAATGTGCACATATAATGGTTGCGTCTGGAAAGTTGCCTATGAAACGACTCAGCACTTCCGGGGTGGTGTGGCCCTTACCGGCATAGGGATGTCCCACCGGCTCCGAGGCATGAGTAAGGATCGGCATTCCAAGCCGCATGGCTGCCTCCACTAGGGGGGCCATGACGGCACTATCCCCAAGGTCAAACCCTTGTGTATCTGGATGCAACTCTCCTATACCGACCAACCCCTCGCTGGCACACCGCTCAACCTCGGCTATGGCAGCATCACCCCACAATGGGTTAACGGCGCAAAACCCTTTGATCCGTAGAGGAAATCGCTGCACCGCCTCTATCACATAGTCATTAGCAATACGGCATAATTCCGAATCGTTCCATCCGATACCCATCACTACCGATAGATCTATGCTGGCCCCGTCCATAGTAGCCACCAATTCCTCAGCGGAGGCCATCTGTGCCGTAGAGTTCCCATACAGGGTCGACAGCGTCAGGTCCCTGAGAAGTAACTCTTCCCTGTGCACTCTAATGTATTGCGGGAAAATATGGGTGTGGAAATCAATAATCATCGCACTTTATTCGCAAGTCTCATGCTTTCTAACAAAGGCTCAACCCGCTGCCAGATGAGACGAGTTACCTGCCGCGAGGACAAACTAGCGTCAATTGTCAGCCATCGTTGAGGCTCATGATTGGCCAGTTCCAGGTATCCCTTTCGCACCATCTGATGAAAGTCAGTAACATCCCTTTTTTCAAACCCTTGTTCAAAACGATCCATGGTGGTGGAGCGTCTTCTCATTCCCTCTTCCGGAGATAAATCTAAAAATATAGTCAGGTTTGGAACAAGACCTCCAGTAGCAATATTATTCACAGCTTTCACACTGTCAAGAGAAATACCGCGCCCGTATCCCTGGTATGCTATGGTGGAGTCTGTGAAGCGATCGCAAAGTACTACCTCGCCCCTCTCAAGAGCAGGCCGCATGACATCTGTCACCAGTTGAGCACGAGAGGCATTGAATAACAGGAGTTCTGCCTCCGGTGTCAATGGAACGGTGGAGAACTTCAGGAGCCGTCTTAGCCGATTGCCAAGCGAAGTCCCGCCGGGCTCTCTAACTGTTGTTACAGAGACATTGCCCTTCTGCAAACGCCTTGTGAGAGACCTGACTTGAGTGCTTTTGCCGCTGCCCTCGCCGCCTTCTAATGTGATGAAAATACCTGTTGCCATGGTTTTTACAAAATTAGCTGTCTGAAAGGGTTACACGACGGTTTGGGTCTATCCCAACACTAATGGATGATAGGCTTAGTTCCTGGGCAATCTGGTGCTGGAGTCGCCGTATATAGGCAACCTGTGGAGCCAGGGAGACAGCTTCCTGACCATCGCGCACCTGCTTTGCAGCGACCTCTGTCTCTCTCACGGCCTTATCAACTGGGTCTTCCCATCCCTTTTCCCGTGACACAGACCAGAGGAAGTCTCTTATCTGAGGCAATGTGTTTCGCCTTAGTACGAAAATTGACTTACCCGTTTCTTCGGCAGTCTTGAGCATCTTTGGCATCTTGCGAAAGAACTGTTTCGTGGTAAGAATGATGTCAGCGCGTTCCAAATTGTCCACCAACTGTATGGGCATTCTGGTAGTCTGGACTATCTGGGCTACTCGGCCCTTGCTCACTCCAAACGGGAGTACTCTGGTAATACCCAGAGGAGTCTGAGGAGACTCCTCTGCCTCATACGCCTCTTCTATGGCAATCGCTTTGGGCTGGCTTTCCCTCGACTTGTTTACCCTTCCTTCTTCATCAGACCATCGAATTTCTGGCGAGAGAGGCATTCCCCTAAGGATTGCATCCACCACCTTGGTCACATCGTCGTGAACAGCCACTTTGTCCCAGTTCTGTATTTCAACCACAACGTCAAAAGTAGGTGGAGATTTACGTTCCTGGACGGACTTCTGAGAACGTCTGCGTCTGGCTTCATCATCCCCTAGGGTAACTGTCTGTATCCCGCCTATCAGGTCAGACAGGGTGGGGTTCAGGATCAGGTTATTCAGAGTGTTGCCATGAGCCGTGGCGATTAGTTGTACACCTCTCTCGGCGATGGTACGGGCGGCAGAGGCCTCCTGTTCCGTCCCCATCTCATCTATAATGATAACCTCCGGCATATGGTTCTCCACAGCCTCTATCATCACAGCGTGCTGACGAGCAGGGGTTACCACCTGCATCCGCCGCGCATGTCCTATTGCGGGGTGTGGAATATCACCATCACCAGCTACCTCGTTGGAGGTGTCTACAATTATCACTCGTTTGCGGACATCGTCAGCAAGTACACGAGCGATCTCTCTCAACATAGTTGTTTTTCCAACTCCGGGGCGGCCCAGCAAAAGGATGCTCTTCCCAGAACGAACCAAGTCTTCAATGATTTGAATGGTGCCGTAAACTGCCCGACCAACACGGCATGTCAATCCCACTATCCTGCCGCCACGATTACGCATGGCGGAAAAACGGTGCAGGGTGGACTCTATCCCGGCACGGTTGTCATCACCGAAGCCTCCAATCCTCTCCACCACGTTCTGTATGTCCTGTTCCGTGATTTCCTGAGAGGTCAACACCACTTCTGATCCCAAGAACCTGGCTTCCGGAGGACGGCCCAAGTCCATGACAACTTCCAGCAAGTCTCCGAGATTGTCGCGTTCCCTCAGAGGAGTCTGAATGTGGGGAGGAAGAGCCCCAATCAGAGCCTCAAGGTCATCATGTATATACTTACCAACGTGCGCTCTTATCAGTTACTTGCCTCCGCTGAGAATGCCTCTATACGCCAACAGAAACATACGCGTTACCATTTTAATTACCGGAAATCATGCTCAGAAAATATGAGTGGAACCTCTGGTCTTGTGTAAGCTCAGGATGAAAAGCAGTTACCAGCATGTTCCCCTGCCTAGCCGCAATCACCCCGTGCTCACTCAAGTCGGCGAGTGATTTTACCTCAGGCCCGATATCCTCAATAGCAGGAGCGCGTATGAAAACAGCATGGAAGGGGTCTTCGCCCAAAACAGGCACAGAAACATCAGTTTCAAAGCTGTCAACCTGGCTACCGTAGGCGTTGCGCCGAACACGTATATCCATCAAACCGAGTGGCTTAGGCCTATTCTCTGTTATCTCTTTGGCTAGGATTATCATGCCTGCGCAGGTACCCCAAGTTGGCATCCCATCCTTCACAAGACCACTGATTTCCTCGGTCAGTTTAAATGTGTCCATGAGCTGAACAATGGTAGTGCTCTCCCCTCCAGGGATGATAAGGGCCTGAATTTTCCTCAAATCGTCTATCAGGCGCACTTCCGTGGTCTCCACCCCTATGCCTTCAAGAAGTTTTATATGCTCTGCAAAATCACCCTGAAGTGCCAATACCCCTATAACTGCCACTCTACCAGCCTCTATCGGCCAGAATCTCCTCTGGTTTCAGGCTTCTCACAGCAATGCCAGACATTAATGACCCCAGGCCCTCAGAAACTTTGGCTATGACATCCGGGTTATTGTAGTGAGTAGTAGCTTCAACAATGGCCGTGGCAAGACGCAGTTGCTTATCAAAATCAGGTGTTCCGTCGTTCTTTGCAAGCTTGAAGATACTGGAACCAACGAATACGCCTTCAACTCCAAGCTGCATCATCAGGGCAGCATCGGCGGGCGTTGCGATGCCACCTGCGGCGAAGTTGACGACTGGCAACTTACCCGTATCGTGGACGATTTGGACAAGGTCGAAGGGTGCTCCAAGGTTCTTAGCTTCGGCCATAAGCTCTTCCTGAGTCATAGACTGAATCTTACGTATTCCTCCCTGAACGGTCCTCATGTGACGCACTGCCTCTACGATATCTCCCGTCCCAGCCTCCCCCTTGGTGCGTATCATGGCAGCTCCTTCTCCAATGCGCCGTAGCGCTTCGCCAAGGTCCCGACAGCCGCAGACAAATGGAACCGTGAAGGCGTGCTTCCAAATGTGGTTGGCCTCGTCGGCGGGAGTCAGCACTTCGGACTCGTCTATGTAGTCCGCCTCCAGAGCCTGCAACACCTGAGCTTCTACAAAGTGACCGATACGACACTTAGCCATTACTGGTATGGAAACCGCATTCTTTATGCCAATGATCATCGCTGGATCTGACATGCGGGCTACTCCGCCATCGGCCCTGATGTCAGATGGCACCCGTTCCAAGGCCATTACAGCACATGCTCCTGCGTCCTCAGCAATCTTGGCCTGATCTGGATTAACCACGTCCATGATTACCCCACCCTTGAGCATTTGAGCGTGTCCAACTTTGACGCTCCACGTCCCTTGAGTCTTATCTTCAGCCATATATTTACTCCTTCTGGAGAAGCCTTCTTGTTTACGAGCACATTATAGCAAGGCAAAGATTTCTTATCAATTGATGGGTTTGTATCTTTTATATCTTCCTCAGCACCGTAACTCAATAATCAGGACACTTGCCCGCTAATGTTTGTCAATATAAAATACAGCTGACATCAGACTTCCCAATATCGCACTCCATGTAACTATGCAGCGTCCATGGTGCTGGTGCTGTGCAAAACGGAGCGTAACGTGATCGTGCCCCCAATGACATCGGAAGAAAGCCCCAAAAAACGACACTTCTTCTACGGGTGGTGGCTTCTAGGAGCCGGCACATTGCTCTTGGCTATGCAAGGAGCTTTTATGGTCTACGGGTTCACCGCCTTTTTTGTGCCCCTGGCCGCAACACTTGGCACAAGCCGCGGGTCACTATCACTAGCGTTCTCCTTCACCAGGCTTGAAAGCGCTCTCCTAGGACCCATTGGCGGTTACATGATAGACCGTCTAGGGCCACGTACAGTGATGTATCTAGGTTTCACGATGCTGGGAGTGGGATTCTTCCTCTTCAGCCGCGTTGAGTCGTTGATGGGCTTCTACATAGTGTTCCCCATTATTGCCCTAGGAGCCAGTTGGTCAGGATTCCTCCCAGTAGTCACGGCAGTCAACCACTGGTTCTCCCGAAGGAGAGGGCTTGCCACCGGAATAAGCTCTGCAGGAGTCAACGTAGGTGGCGTGCTAGTAGCAGTGGTAGCCATCGCCATCAGCACATACGGGTGGCGCACTACTGCAGTGGCAATAGCAGCCCTAGCTTGGATCATCGGCTTTCCACTGGCGACGATGATCCGCCACAAGCCTCAGCAGTACGGATATCTGCCGGATGGGGACGATCTAGGAGAAATGGCCGTCTCCGGCAACGGCGACAAAGACAAAAACGACGTAGCCAAAGAAACACCAAATTTCACGGCTTTGGAAGCTCTCAAAACACCGGCGTTCTGGGTGATCTCCGCCTGCCATAGCCTGTCTATACTCGTTATAGGCATGGTGACGATCCATGAGATACCACTGCTTGTAGATGCCGGAATATCCTTTGAGACCGCCGCTGCTGTTCTTGCATTTATGACTGGGGTCGCCGTTGTTGGACGCGTTGCAGGGGGGTACCTTGGCGACAAGCTTGGCATGAAGCCAGTGCTTGTAACTTGTTTCTTCTTGATGTCGGCAGGAGTTATTGTTCTTGCCACATCCAAGACCGTGAATCAGGCGCTGGTCTTCGCCGTCTTATACGGCCTCGGCTACGGAGCAAGGGCTCCAATTCTAATAGCCCTTCGGGGTGAGTATTTTGGGCCAGGGAATTTCGCGACCATAATGGGCCTTTCCCAGCCAATCATGATGCTGGGATCGTTCTTTGGCCCCATAGCCGCAGGGATTGCATATGATGTGCAAGGGAGCTACGTCATGGTATTCACCGTCGTAGCCCTTATAAACCTCATTGGAGCGGCACTGGTGTTCTTCATTAAAAAGCCCGATATTCCTCAGCGTAAAGAAGCTTCTCCCTCAACCACGTAGACCTCCGCCTACTACCCAGCAGTCTTCGACTTGCGCTTTGGCTTTGGTTTAGTCCAGTTGCCATTGTCCACTTTATTGCCCAATTCCAGCACCTCACGCAGGTACTGTCCAGTATATGAATGCTCCATTCCGGCCACCTCTTCTGGAGTACCGGAGGCTATAAGGTATCCACCATTCTCGCCAGCACCTGGGCCAAGGTCTATTATCCAATCTGCGTTCTTTATAAGGTCAAGGTGGTGCTCTATGAGAACAACTGTGTTCCCTGAGTTCACTAAACGCTGCAGCACCCGCAAAAGGGTGGCGCAGTCTTCGAAGGAGAGGCCTGTGGTGGGCTCGTCCAAAATGTATAGAGTCTTGCCCGTGGCACGACGAGACAATTCAGTGGACAGCTTCACCCTCTGAGCCTCGCCGCCGCTGAGAGTGGTAGCCGGCTGTCCAAGGCGAATGTACCCAAGGCCGACATCTCTCATGGTCTCCATTTTCGAGCGTATACGCGGGAAGTTCCAAAACAACTCCAGAGCCTCTGACACAGTCATATCTAGCACTTCCGCTATAGATTTATCCTTGAAAAGGATCTCCAGAGCCTCACGGTTGTACCGTTGGCCCTGACATACTTCACATGGGACTGTGACGTTTGGTAGGAACTGCATCTCTATCTGTATGTGCCCTCCGCCCGCACAGGCCTCACACCTGCCACCCTTGACATTGAAGGAGAACCGCCCGGCGGCATAACCGCGCACACGGGACTCTGGCACAGCGGCAAAGAGTTCCCGTATAGGCGTGAAAACTCCTGTATATGTGGCAGGATTGCTCCGCGGAGTGCGTCCAATGGGAGACTGATCTATGTTCACAACCTTGTCAATATTCTGTATCCCTAGAATATTGTCGCATTCCCCGGGTTTGTCTCTGGTGTTGTTGAAAATCTGGGCCAGTTTTTTGTATAAGACCTGGTAGATAAGGCTACTCTTACCAGAACCGGATACACCCGTGATGCACACCAATTTGCCCAGAGGAATTGACACATCAATGTTCTTCAGATTGTTCTCCCTGGCTCCTTTGACAAACAGTTCCTGATTGTTCCCAGCTCTGCGCTCCAGAGGAAGGGGTATCTTGCGGCGTCCGCTGAGGTACTGGCCAGTGATTGAGTCCGGAACACTAGACACCTCTTCGACAGTTCCAGTGGCCACAACACGTCCTCCGTGTTCTCCTGCACCAGGGCCCATGTCTATGATATGGTCAGCCGATCTCATGATGGCCTCGTCGTGCTCCACGATGATGACGGTGTTCCCAAGGTCACGTAGTCGCTTCAGAGTACCTATGAGTCGATTATTGTCGACTGGGTGCAGACCGACACTCGGCTCGTCACAAACATATAGGACTCCCATCAGACCGGAACCGATCTGAGTGGCCAAACGAATGCGCTGCGCCTCGCCGCCGCTTAACGTGGAGGCGGTGCGGTCTAAGGTAAGATAGTCCAGCCCAACGTCTTTGAGAAAGACAAGACGGGAATGAATCTCTTTAAGTATCTGCTCGGCAATTGTCTGCTCTCTGGAATTCAAAGGCAGTGCCTTATCGCTGCTACCATCGCCTTCCAGCCATTCCACCCATTCCATGGCGTGTCCGATAGTCATGGATGTCATCTGCATAATGTTTTTGTCAGCCACAGTAACTGCCAGCGACTGTGGCTTGAGACGTTTCCCGTTACAAACAGGACAGGGCCGAGAGGCCATGTATCTCTCTATCTCCTGGCGTACGTAGTCGGACTCGGTATCGCGATATCGGCGTTCCAAGTTGGGAATAACTCCCTCAAAAGTAGTATGCCAAGAGTAGACCCGTCCACGATGAGTGCGATGGCGCATGGGCACCTTCTCTCCGCGGTTACCATGCAAAATGAGATCCAAATGCTCCTGTTTCAAGTCCTTAATCTTTACGCTGATTGAAAAGCCATGCGTGTTAGACAGGGACTCAATGAGGCTGGCATACCAGGGGCTGGATGTGCCAGACCTAGCCCACGGTAGAACCGCCCCTTCCGATAAGGTAATGTCTTTATTAGGAATTATCAGTTCCGGATCTATCTCCAGTTTGAACCCAAGGCCGGTGCAGAAAGGGCAGGCACCGTGAGGACTGTTGAAAGAGAAGGTACGTGGCTCCATCTCCCCCATGCTAATACCGCAGTGGACACAGGCAAATTGCTCAGAGAAGAGGAGCTCTTCACCATCCACAACAGATACCTGTGCTACACCATTGCCCAATTTGAGCGCCTGCTCCACAGAGTCAGCCACACGATTAGTCTCCGCGCTGTCTCCGATGACCAATCTGTCAACTACCACCTCTATAGTGTGCCACTTCTGCCTGTTGAGAACGATATCTTCAGAAAGGTCGCGAATCTCTCCATTCACCCGCACACGAACGTAGCCAGCTTGACGTGCATCCTCTAAGACGTCCTTATGCTCTCCTTTACGATGAACGACCTGTGGAGCCATGACCATAATGCGGCTGTCCCTAGGCAGATTGAGAACGGCATCCACAATCTGCTGAACAGTTTGACGCTGCACTGGTCGCCCACACTGGTGACAGTGTGGGCGACCAGTGCGAGCATAGAGAAGGCGGAGGTAATCGTATATCTCGGTTACGGTCCCCACGGTGGAGCGTGGGTTGTGCGAGACGCCCTTCTGGTCAATGGAGATGGCAGGGGAAAGACCCTCTATATACTCAACGTCCGGCTTCTCCATACGACCAAGAAATTGCCGTGCGTAGGCGGACAGCGACTCCACATAGCGACGTTGCCCCTCAGCATAGATGGTGTCGAAGGCCAAGGAACTTTTACCGGAGCCAGATACGCCGGTGATGACCACCAGTTTGTCACGTGGGATGATGACATCCACGTTCTTGAGATTGTGCTCTCTGGCTCCCTTGACGACTATGTTTTCCTGAGGCATTGTACCCTCTATGCTCCGTAAGTTATAAATCCAATGCATTCAAAACAGGCAGAGCAAATTCCACATTGCTTTGAATAAATTAACGGATATTGTACTACGCTCGTAGATTTCATGGCAGACTGGCAGTAGCGGCAATGAACAGGGCCTCAATGCTATTGCAGGATATCGCAACGAGCATACACGAGAAAAACCTCAACACCGTCCAGTTTCAACAACAACCAACCAAACAGGTTGATTCATACCTGACTAGCATGATGGAAAGAAGCACATGGCCTTAACGTTTGACTCGTTCCCAAAGCGTCACTATGCCTGAGACTTACCCTCTTTCTCAGCCAGCATTTGCCGTAGCTCTTCCACTTCAATCCTCAGGTTTCGTTGCCTTTGTGACATGTAATAGAGATAAACAAAGAAGGCTATCCAAGTTATAGAGTAAACGGCAAATAGGAACGGCAAATTAGTCTCAGGGACACCTGATTCTGCGTTGGTTGCCTGCTGAATGGATATGTCTTGTTGCGCTAGGGCAGGGATTGCCGCAGTGGATATAAAAATCACAGACACAACAATCAGGGCGATTAGCGGTTTAAGGGCAAAAAGGTTCATATCATCTCCTATATAAAATATGGTTATCTCAGGGATGGTGGCAGGTTAGGGGACTGCTCGGCAAGGCCGCGTATCAACTCCACCTCGTCTTCACTTTTTCGCAGGGAAAATCTGGCTATCAAGAGATACACAAAGAGAACCGTAAAGGTTGCAGCGGCCAGCAAAAGAAGGTTGCGCATGGATGCATCCAAGGAACCTGATGCCGCTGGCCCAACAATGACCTGAGGGTGGACTGTACGCCACAACTTCACGGAGTAATAGACTATCGGAACATCTATAAAGCCTATTATTCCCAAAACCGCAGCATACCGCGCTCCCTGTTTCCCAGGAGGAGAGTAAGCGCGTAGCATGAGATAGGCCACGTAGATGAGCCACAGCATTAGCGAAGTTGTAAGGCGTGGCTCCCATGTCCACCACACCCCCCAAATGGGCTTAGCCCATAATATCCCAGTAATGAGAAGTAAGGTCGTAAGCAGCACTCCTATCTCAGCCGCGGAATAAGCAAGCTGGTCCCACTTGCTGGTCCCTTTCCACAAGTACCCAACGCTTCCCACCAAAACAATGAAAAAAGCGAGGAACGCTACCCAGGCAACTGATACGTGAAAGTACATTATCCGTTGCACAGTTCCCTGTATATTATCCGTGGGAACCCACATAAATATGAGATACAAAATCACCAACATCATTGTGGCACTGACAACAAGCAAGCCATTTTTTAGGACCGCACCTATAGACATCATTTCACTCCTGAAGAACGTGTTCGAAAGCAAATGCAGAGAATATCAAGGCAACAACGTCGAAGACCACAATAAGCTGAATCGGCTTGACCATATCTGACCAAGGCCCAGACTCGAACGCCGTGCTAGAAGCCATCACTGCCCCTATGATAATAGGAACTACTATGGGAAGGAAAAGCATCGGCAGCATGATTTCTCTGGATTTAGTATTTATTGCAATGGCCGAGAAGAGCGTCCCAATGGAAGCAAAACCAATGGTGGCCAGTAATATGATCAACAACAGCTCAAGCCTGAACGGAGAGATGTTGAAGAGCACGGCAAAGACAGGCAGAAGAATTATCTCTGACATCAGCATGAAGAAAAAGCTGCCGAGCATTTTCCCCACGTAAATGGCCTCTCTGCTAGTTGGAGTGAGCATAAGGCCTATGAGATTGCCCTGATCCTTCTCCAAAACAAAGGAGCGTGTCAGGCCAAGGACTCCCGCAAAGGTGAAGGCCACCCACAATACCCCGGGGGCAACGGCCGAAGTTATCTGAGACGACGGCCCTAGGGCGAAGTTGAAAATAACTAAAGACAACAATGCAAAGGCAAGAATAGAAATCACTATATCCTTGGTGCGTAGCTCCAACATGATATCTTTCCACATCAAGGCCGCAACGGTTGGCCAGAACTTAGTCACAATGCCACCCCTGTAAACCGACTGTAAGCACTCTTAAGTATATCCTCATCCACATGGGATCGGTCTTCATGGAAGGCTATTTTGCCGCCTGACATAATGGCAACCTGATTGCCAAGGGCAAGGCCGCGCTCCACACTGTGGGTTACCATCAACACCGTCCGACGCCCCCTCTCACCGGCACCCATCATCTGTCCAAGCATCTCTAAGGCTTCCTGGTCCAGCCCTGTTTCCGGCTCATCAAGCAACAATATCGGCGGGTCGTGGAGAATGGCTCTGGCAAGAGAAAGGCGCTTCTGCATACCGTGGGAGAGGATGCTAGCCTTGCGACCCAAGAATGAAGTGGCTCCCATCAAATCAGCCGCTTTTTCGATGCGTTGTTCCAAATTGGATAACCCAAACATCCTGCCGTGGAATCTCAGATTCTCAATGCCCGTCAAGTCTCCATACAACAAAGGCTGATGCGTTACTAGGCCTATATTCCGTCGCACTGCAGCGGGATTCTTCTTCAAGTCAAACCCTGCAACCATAACTTCTCCATCAGTAGGACGTGAAATAGTGGCCAGAACTTTGATAAGGGTAGTCTTACCTGACCCATTTGGGCCGAAAACGATGAGGAAATTGCCCCATGCCAAATCCAGGCTCAAGTCTTTGAGCACCACCTGAGGCCCATATATCTTGGTCAGTCCCCTCACCCGTATGGCAAGGAAATCATGGCCGTCCGCCTCTATCATATCGCTGCTTGCCAGATTTCCCACTGTACCTTCCAAACCCAAAAATCCCACTCTTAATATCATACATCACCTATGAAATCGTGCGCAACGACAAGAATTTCACTTAGTATGACTCCAGAGCTCAACAGTTAAGCCTACAATATCTACATTAAACCTATTTTCAGTCCCAGTCACATTGACACGCCTCTGCGCCCCTTGCTACAATTAATTTTGACGTATATAAGTGACCCAATAACTAATGCAAATTCAATCGAGGTCATCATGCCAGAAACAAAAGAAGTGACGCTGGAAGCAATTCAAGAAGCCCTGAGGGACGTTTACGACCCAGAAATCCCTGTGAATGTTTTGGACTTGGGTCTGATTTACGACATAAAAGTAACCGAGGGCCAAGTGTACGTAAGAATGACTCTGACGGCTCCTGGCTGTGGAATGGGTCCCTACATAGCCCAGAATGCCGAGTGGCGCATCGCCGAAGTGGAAGGAGTTCTAGATGTGGAAGTGGAGATGGTCTTTGATCCACCTTGGGACTCCGAGATGATTACTGAAGATGGCAAAAAGCTGCTGGGTATAGATTAGGCTACGTCGCCCAACCTGCGTCGCTGGCGAGCTATTCTCAGTATCCTTCATAACCCTGAATCCATAGTTTAAATAGCCTCTGCATAGTCCATCAGTTACGATTGCCCCGGTTCCGATCATAAAAGAAAATCTGAGCTGTCACTTCAAGAACCGTATCTTAAAATTCTTTATACTAGCTTTTTCACCACAGTAGTGGTGGAGCAAGGAGCGAAATCAGATGACACGCCAGATGTCTCCACAAGAACAGGCACGCCTAGACTCCATCAAACGCAGTTGGCAACAAAAGCGCGAAATAGGCGACAAACTAGCCCGTATAACAAACAAGATCGGAGTCTACAGCGGTAAAGGTGGAGTAGGAAAGACTACGGTAGCAGTTAACTTGGCAGTGACACTAGCTCAAAAGGGATACTCAGTTGGCCTAATGGACTGCGATATAGACTGCCCCAATGCAAACAAGGTATTGGGAGTTGATGAAAAGCCCACCTACGAAGAAGGACTCCTTGTTCCTCCGGAAAAGTACGGGGTCAAAATACTTTCCATGGCTTTCTTTCAAGAGAACGAAGAAGAAGCCATAATCTGGCGCGGACCTATGGTACACAATGCCATTAACCAGTTCCTTCAGACCACCGCATGGGGAGACCTCGACTACATGATTGTAGACCTACCACCTGGCACTTCGGATGCTCCCCTAACCGTGATGCAGGTCCTAAGCTTAGATGGCTTTGTAATAGTGACTTCCCCTCAGGCCCTTGCCAAGCTAGACGCCAAGAGGTCCATAAACATGGTGCGTAAGCTGAAGGTAAATGTGCTGGGAGTGGTGGAGAACTTTAGCGGAGACATATTCGGCACAGGCGCAGGCGAAGAACTGGCCAAGGAGATGAAGATGAACTTCATGGGCCGCCTTGACCTTAGGCCAGAATACATGGACACTTCCAAGCCAGCTGTCCTATTAAGCCCTGTCATCGCAGCGGAGTACGAGAGTATCTTCATGGCACTGGAACCGGCATTAGCAGAAGCCAACGAGTTGTCCTAATTTCTAGTCTTTTGACCCTTCCTCCAAATGAGATGGCTCTTTCTGCCGTCGCCTGCGGCGAATCAGCCGTACCCTGTGTGACACATAACTCTGAAGGCTAGATACCTCCTTGGCAAGGGCAAGCCGGAAATAAGAACTGTACTCCCCCATGTTGCGAAATTTTTTATGCCTGTCTCTTAGTAAGCGTTTGGTTGATAGGTCCCTCAGCGTCGTCATCTCCTCTTCCAACACATTCTTCAGTCTCAAGGCCGACTCACCTGGATTCCTATGCGCCCCACCCGAAGGCTCGTCGACTATTAAATCGATAATCCCCAACTCATGACAGTCCCGAGCTGAAAGTTTGAGTGGTTTCGGCACCTTCTGCACACCAGGCGAATCTCCGTAGAGCAAGGCGGCAGCGTTTTCAGGAGAAGTCACAGAATATGTGGCATTCTCAAGCATAAGAATGCGATCTGCTACCCCAAACGCTAAAGCTCCTTCACTCCCGCCTTCTCCAATAACAACTGATATAGTTGGTATAGACAGTCGCGACATGAGCGCCATGGTAGATGCGATGGCGTTCCCAAGGCCTCGCTCCTCCGATTCACGACCGTAGTAAGGCCCTGGGGTGTCAACAAAAGTTATCAACGGCAATTCAAACTTGGATGCCAACCTCATCACACGATCAGCCTTACGAAACCCCTCTGGGTATGTCCTACCTTCATGTCGCTCCCTGGCCGTGACATCGTGGCCCGTCTCCTGACCTATGACTACCACCACCTGAGTCCCCAGATATCCAAGACCAGACACAACGCTGGGATCGTCACCATACAAGCGATCGCCATGGAGTTCCACGAAGTTAGTGAGACTGCGGCTTATGAAATCCATGGAGGTAGGTCGCTGGCTATGGCGGGAAAGTTGCACCGCCTCCCACGTCGAAGGCCATAACTCTTCAAGTTGCTCAGATCCAATCTTCTCCTCTGTCTTTGGAAGTAGCTGCTCATCCGATGTTCCATTGGTCACATGGGGCTGCTTCGAAGATATAAAACCAAGGAGGAGAGTCAAAAGTCCCTTAAGATGCTCCCTGTCTATGACTCTGTCTATCATTCCATGCATCAGGTGCATTTCAGAAGAATGCATCTCTGAAACAACGGAGCCTTGAAGATCTCCTACCTGAACTTTTAGATGTGTGCGGGACGGAGCCAAGCCAAGAACCGCCCCAGGTTCTGCCAGAATAATGTCAGCGAGATTGGCAAAGCTGGAATACACCTGCCCTGTGGTAGGATTCGACATGACGGTGATGAATGGAAGTTTCTCCCGATCAAGGCCATTGACTGCAAAGGATGTCTTAGCCATCTGCATCAGCGAGAGGACCCCATCCTGTAACCCTGCCCCGCCGCTGGTGATAACCGCGATGACTGGCAGCTTCCTCCGCGTGGCCATCTCAAAGGCCAAGGATACCTTCTCTCCAGTCACAGCCCCCATAGCCCCGCCCAAGAACCTGAAATCCAAAGCTATCAGCATCACCGGCATCCCGCCAATCACCCCTGGGCCCGTTATGGCTGCCTCAGTAAGGCCCGTCATTCGTCTATCTCTGCCTCGCCGTATCTGTGCTACCGCAGGTAAACCCAAAGATACAATGGATCGATGGCTTTCTCGAAAGGTGCCGGTGTCAACCAACAGAGAAATGTGTTCCCTAGCAGCAAGTGGGTAGTGAAGACGGCACGATGGGCACACTCTGTACTGGAGATAAAGAACGTTGCCCACAAGCGCGGTGTTGCAGGCTTCGCAATATGTACGAAGCCCATCATCCTTTTCAAGAGGGATGGGAGTCCTTCCCAAAAAGGAGCTTAGTCTATCGGAAAGGCTGCGAACCATAGTCTAGTCCCCCACATCTTGATTTCCTACGCCTCTGGCAACCAACACCTCTCGAGTTTTCCCTGCTTCCCCAGGGCCAACCACTCCCTCTTCTTCAAGAAGGTCCATCAACCGGGCTGCCCTTGGATATCCAATCCTAAGTCTTCTCTGCAGAAGTGATGTGGACATACGATTGTATTGAATAGCCAACTCCCACGCTTTCTCCAAAAGCTCATCTCCCATTTCTCCGGCGTGCGTTCTGGACGACAGAACAATCTCCTCTATTTCCAATGGAATCTCTGGAGGAGGAGGGCCATTCTGCTTTTGCCAATAGGTTACCATCTCCTCTATCTCTTTATCTGAGATGAATGCACCCTGAATCCGTTTGGGCTTTGGAGCATCCGGGGGCTGAAATAACATATCTCCTCGCCCAAGGAGTTTCTCGGCCCCAACCGAGTCCAGAATGGTACGGGAATCCACTTGCGAGGCGACGGCAAAGCTGATACGGCTAGGAAAATTGGCTTTGATAAGGCCTGTTATAACATCTACCGAAGGCCGCTGGGTGGCTACCACAAGATGAACCCCGGCAGCCCTTCCCAACTGAGCCAATCTTATTATGGAGCGCTCTATATCACGAGGGGCCGACATCATCAAGTCGGCCAGCTCATCGACAGCTACCACAATCAAAGGCATTCTATCTTCCAAGGAACGACTCTTATTGTACCCATCAATATTGCGCGCACTGGCCTCTTCGAAAACCTTGTACCTCCGCAACATTTCCAGAATCATACCCTTCAACATCTGCACGGCTACTTCCACCTCTACAACTACGGGTACAATAAGATGTGGAATGCCATTGTACGGCGTAAGCTCCACCCGTTTGGGGTCTATGAGCAACATACGAGTTTCCCAAGGTGAGTTGTGCATAATGATGGATGCAATGACTGAGTTAATGCACACGCTCTTCCCACTACCAGTGGATCCGGCTATAAGTAAGTGAGGCATTCTGCCAAGGTCGGCGATCGCTACTTCCCCTCCTGCCCCCATCCCCAACGCGAGCGCCAACTTGGACTTAGAGCTGAGGTCATGGAACACGTCTGTTTCCATGACAGAACGAAGGGTCACGACGGCAGGCCGTGGATTGGGCACCTCGATGCCCACCAGAGAAGCACCGGGTATGGGCGCCTCTATCCGGAGACTGGGAGCAGCCAATGCCAGTGCCAGGTCCTTTTCCCTAGCGACAATGCTCTCCACCTTGACTCTCATATTATCCTCAACCCTGCGGACAACTGCCTTTCCATTCTCATCTACTACTTGTTTGCCATCGACAGTCCGCTCTCTTACATCATGTGACCGCCTGATCCAGCCGGGAACCAAGCCAAACATGGTAACCACCGGCCCAGGCTTAACCTCTAACACACGAACCTCAATACCATAGTCTCCCAAGGTGGTCTCTATGAGCTTAGATGTAGCTTCCTGATCTATACCTGGCTCATGACTCCCATCAGGAGGTAGCGCCAACATTGAAATAGAGGGAGTGACCCACTGCTCTATATCCTCCCGGGTTACAAATTTTCCCGGTTCAGCAATTGGGATAGGTATGGTAACTAGTGTTGAATGTTGATCAGGAGGTGCATTCTGAGAACCCAGAAATTGACTTTCGCTGCTGGGCTTCCTCAATACAGCCGCTCTTTGCTTCGGCATTGGGCGTCCATTTACATGCGGAGCTGTGGCAGTGTGAACGGTGATCCGTGGCTGAGTACGACCTTTTTTTCTGCCGTTCAATGCTTTTCTGAGCATTGCAATCGGCAATCTTTTAATTTTAACCACCACTGTACCGGAGGAATCAGGCTTTTGCAAAGAGGCATGCGAGGTTTTTAATTCACGCTGGGACACTATGAAAACGCGCTTCAAGAGGTTAATGGAGTTACGCGGAAACGCCACTACAGCAACTATGGTAACCAGTCCCGTCAGGCGGAATACTCCCTGCACCTCGGAAGAACCCTTGATACTCTGCCCGATCCACCCCCCCATGGAAACCTCTTCCAAAATGCCCGATAAGGCCGAGAAGTAGGCCAGAATGCCACATGTCACAGTAGATGCCAGCAAGGCAGCAATCCATCTGCTCCAGAAGCGTCTCCTAAGAAAAGATGACCTCTTCCACAACGCCAGCGTCAGAGCAACGACCCACAGGAAAGGAGGTAAGAGTCCAAAGGCAAAGCTACGAACCAACAGATCCCGACAGTCAATAATCCCAGGAAGCTGCCATAGAACAATTCCTATCGCCGCAATCCCGACGAAGCCAATCCCAATGAACCTCCGATGGCGCCAACCCATCAATACCGAAATAACCATTTGCTTTTCTCATACCCCCACGACTACTGGTATGATCATAGGCCGCCGACCTGTTTCCTTAAGAAGGAAACTGCTAGCCGTTTCCTTCACTTTGGAAGTAATGAGCTCGCGGTCAAGGAGTTCATCTCCACAATCGTTAATGGCTTTCATCACTACTTGGGCCGTTTCTTCTGATATATCACCGTATCCCTCTATGTCTATGAAACCGCTGGAGACCATCTCAGGGACTTGGACCAAGCGCCCTGTTTTTTTGTCTTGTGTAAGCACCATGATCACAATCCCATCCTTGGAAAGCAACCTCCTATCCCGTAACACTACATTATTCGTGCCCCAGGTACGCAGGCCATCCACGAATATGGGACCAGCAATCACCCTGTCAACCACTGCAGCAGACTTGGGCGTTATCTCCAGAACATCGCCGTTATCCATGATGAACGTATTGTCTTTGGGTATGCCAAGCGCGTGGGCGAGCGATACGTGGGCCTTCAAATGCCTGTACTCTCCGTGGACAGGCACAAAATACTGCGGCCTGACTAGGTTGAGCATAAGCTTCAGTTCTTCTTGGCTGGCATGCCCATGTACATGAACAAGGGCCACCTTATCATGCAGCACGTGAGCACCCTGGCGAAGCAGATTATCTATAGTCTTGCTCACTACTGTCTCATTGCCAGGGATAGGAGTGGCCGAAATAACCACTGTATCACCTTGCATTATGCTAACGTCCCTGTGCTCCTGCTTTGCAATGCGCACTAGGGCTGAGGTTGGCTCTCCCTGGCTGCCGGTAGTCATAATAATTACCTTCTCCGGAGGCAGGGAACTTACTTCTTTGAGAGTGATCATAACGTCGGGCGCTGCAGTGATGTATCCCATCTTCACTGCCATCTTGACGTTACCAACCATGCTCCGCCCAACGAATGTTACCTTTCGCCCATGTCTTTGCGCGGCATCCAAGACCTGCTGTATGCGGGATATTAGCGACGCAAAAGTAGCGATCAGGACTCTCCCTGGCGCAGCGGCAATGGCCTTGTCCAGGGCTTCTCCTACAACCATCTCCGAGGCCGTGTAGCCAGGGACTTCAGCGTATGTGGAATCAGAGCATAAAAGGAGGACGCCGTCTGCTGTAATATTTGCTAGGTTGCTAAGGTCAGTAGGCATTCCGTCCACGGGAGTATGGTCTATCTTAAAATCACCGGTATGTATAATCAGTCCCAACGGGGTCTTGATAGCCAGTCCCATAGCATCGGGAATACTATGGCAAACGCGGAACCACTCCACACTAAATTTACCAAACTTGATCGGCACACCCGGCTCCACCGTCTCCAAATTGGTATTTCCGCGGGTGGCTCGGTGTTCTCCCAACTTGACCTCTATGAGGCCTGCCGCCAGCCTGGGAGCATAGACCGGAACGTTCAGATCACGCAGCACGAATGGCAGAGCGCCAGTATGGTCCTCATGACCATGAGTAATCAAAATTGCCCTGACCTTATCACTGTTCTCTTTGAGGTACGTTATATCTGGAATAACCAGGTCAACGCCCAGCATATCCTCCTCAGGGAAGAGCACTCCAGCGTCGACGACGATAATATCGTCATCGTACTCAATGGCCATCATATTCTTCCCAATCTCGCCGAGCCCACCTAAGGGAATGACTCTTAGTGATTGTTCCATAGGAAACCTCAATCTACGCTCAACTGCTCTCCTGTTTCCGGTTCAACGTCAGCAGGATAAGAAACTTCCTTTTTAAAGAAAGAAAGCTCTTCTATGAGAGCAGGCAGCTTCATAATATCTTCTTCTATTACTTTGCGAATGTTCTGTTTGTACAAGGCCGCCGCCGGATGGTATATGGGGAAAAGTGTGCGTCCATTCACGCTCCTAGGTATGCCCCTGGCTTTGCTTATGGTCTCATTAGGCAGAAAACTGGTCAAAGCATGGCGCCCCAACGTTACAAGCACCTTGGGCGAGATTGCCTCTATCTGACGGTCAAGATATTTACGACAGGCGATTAACTCCACTGTAAGGGGGTCGCGGTTGTTGGGGGGACGGCACTTCACAGTATTGGTAATGTAGACATCCTCGCGACGTAACTTGCCCAGATCCAAAAACTCTTGAAGAACGCGCCCGGCGGCCCCAACGAATGGCCGTCCCTGCTTGTCCTCATTGGAGCCAGGAGCTTCCCCAATGAGCATTACCTCAGCGTTCTCAGGTCCCTCCCCTGGAACCGTCTTATTTCTTTCGCGGGAGAGGTGACAATCGGTGCACACCGAAACCTCCCAGTCTATCTGAGTCAGACTATCCATCCCATATACTAGCTGCGCCAAGGATTATCATTCATCACGCTCATGATATCACGGGGGACGAGCGAGGGTCAATTTAGCTCTTTTTACAGTTCCTGCACTGTAGCACTCCTCCTGTCCTGTCATTGCGCCTTCACAGCGTTGGTCAAACCGTGTACGCTGAACTCAAAATAAGCGTATAGAACATGACAAACCACTCTTACGATATAGTCATTATAGGCGGGGGCATCATTGGCCTTGCCACCGCTCTGGAATTGTCCACCCAATACCCTAGTCACAAGATAGTGGTGGTGGAAAAGGAAGAAAAGCTGGCGTCCCATCAAACTGGGCACAACAGCGGCGTAATTCACTCCGGTATCTACTACAAACCTGACTCTCTCAAAGCCAAGAACTGCGTGACCGGAGGGAGAGCGCTCATGGAATTTTGTCAGGAGAACGACATTGAATATGAGCTGTGCGGCAAGGTTATTGTCGCAACGGATGAGCGAGAAATAGCCGGGCTAGATGTGTTGTACCAGCGCGGGGTTGCCAACGGGGTCACCGGACTACGCATGATAAAAGCTGAGGAGTTAAAGGAACTGGAGCCGCACGCTAGGGGGCTAAAGGCACTCCACTCACCTAACACGGGGATCGTAGACTACACCAAGGTCACGCTCGCCTACGCCAACAACTTTCGCAATAACGGCGGAGAGATCATCACAGGAGCGCGAGTCCGAAGCATCAAGCAGGCTGATGGACTCATCAACATGGAGACAGACAGCGGCGATGTGAAAGCCACATACTTAATCAACTGCGCAGGACTCTACTCCGATTCAATTGCCCGTATGATGGGCGTCAAAGACGGCGTCAGAATCATACCGTTCAGGGGAGAGTACTACATGCTCTCCGCTGAAGCGCGCCACCTGGTACGCGGGCTCATTTACCCGGTGCCTAACCCCGAATTTCCTTTTCTTGGTGTGCACTTCACTAGAACAATATACGGTGATGTGGAGGCAGGGCCAAACGCGGTATTGGCCTTCGCCCGTGAAGGATACAAAATGACAAGCGTCAATGTAACAGAGACTATGGGAACCCTAGCGTTTCGTGGCTTCTGGGCAATGGCGTCCAAGTACTGGATGCTGGGAATGCAGGAATTCTATCGGTCATTGAACAAGAGAGCATTCCTAAAGTCTCTTCAGCGGCTAGTACCAGAGATAGAGGAGGGCCACCTTGAGAGAGGCGGAGCCGGAGTCAGGGCGCAGGAAGTGGACAGGAACGGCCTCATGGCCGACGACTTCCACATCACAGAGACCGAGAACGCCATCCACGTGCGTAACGCCCCTTCACCCGGAGCAACAGCGTCCCTAGCAATCGGCCATGACATATCCGCCATAGCAACGAAATCGTTCCGCCTAACCTAATGAAACGATGTCAAATAGGCACAGATTACAATCATCTGTAAAATAGCCGAACTTAGCTACCTGTATGCCACCAACACCCCGAATGCAACAGCCAACCACATGGTGATGTTCAAAATCAGGGGCACGTCTGTCAAAAGAATCTGCTCAGGGCTTTCACCTAGGTTCTTATTGTGCACCAGGTAGAGATACCGGAAAAGCCCGTACATAACAAAGGGTATGGTCAGCATCATGGCGTTGTTGTCAGGCAGGTTATCGGCCGTGAAGGTGTATAGGATATATGAGACGAGGGTGGCCGGGGCAACTATTGATATGAGTTGCTCCAAGAATTTCGGAGAGTATTCTTCCAAAGTATCCCTTTGCCTCACGCCATTCTCACCAGCTAGGACTATCTCATTAAGTCGCTTGGCAAAGCCGAGGAAGAGCGCCCCCAAAGTGGTGCAAATATACAGCCAAGGAGAGATGGTCACGTCAAGAACCACCGCTCCGGCAGCGGCACGCAATACGAAGCCTAAACTGATGACAAGTATATCGATTATTATCAAGCGCTTCAGATACACGGAGTAAGCTATCATAGCAACTAGGTATATAAGCACCACTCCAGCGTAGAGAGATTCCAGAATAAAGGCCAAAGATACCCCGACTACGGCCAGAGTCATGGCTATAGCTAGGGCAAGAAAATGTGACAAGACGCCTGCGGCTACGGGTCGATTTCGCTTCGCGGGGTGGTGTCTATCCTTCTCCGTATCTAGGACATCGTTGAACAGATAAACGGCGCTGGTAATAAGGCAGAAGATGGCAAAGGCTGCCGTAATACGGACAAAGAGGCGAACCCCTTCCTCCATCTCATTTAACTCCCACGCCTGTTCTGTTGTGAAGAAGAAGGCAAAGTAAATAATGAGGTTCTTTGTCCACTGACGCGGTCTCATGGACGTAACAATCCCCTTGACGGCAACCCAACCCAATACCTGGTGCCCACCCTTAACTTCTGCCATAACCTTTGGATGATAACGAGCATCAACAAACAAAGTCAACGTCGACACCAGAAAAGCACTTCGCATCTGGACACAGCACTGTATTGAAGCTAATATACAGTTAAAATTATACTAAAAGCTTCCTTTTTTGACTTTGAATATCTCTGTCACTGCAAACACGCGAGGAGCACACGCTAAAGAACCATGTCCATTCTACGTCGACTTATCGGCTTTACATTAAAATACAAAGTCAGACTACTGCTGGCCTATCTTTCCATTATCGGAGTCACTGTCTTTGCCTTATCAATTCCCAAAATTCTGGGAACCGCCATCGATGAGGTAGTGAGTTCTGGAGAGATTCGACAGCTCATCGTGCTAGCCCTCGTCATCCTGGCACTCAGCATTATGAGAGGCGTCGCCGCCTACGCTCAACAGTATCTTGGAGAGTCACTGGGTCAGAGAGTAGCCTACGACATCCGGAATATCTACTACGATCGATTACAGCGGCTCAGCTTTGCCTTCCATGACAACCAGAGGTCTGGAGACCTAATGTCTCGTGCGACTTCAGACGTGGAAGGAGTCCGGATGTTCATCCAGGGCGGCGTAATCCGGGGGGGCTACATGGCGCTCCTGATCCTAGGAGTCAGCGTCATCCTAATAGTCTCAAGCTGGAAGCTAGCACTGATGAGCCTTGTGTTCGTTCCTTTCATACTCCTACGCACATCCACCATCATGTTGCAGATGCGGCGCAACTGGATGGCAGAACGAACCGAGATGGGACACCTAAACACAGTACTTCAGGAGAATCTGGCCGGCCAGCGTGTGGTAAAGGCATTTGCTGCCGAGGAGTACGAAAAAAAGAAGTTCAGCTACCGCGCAGGGGAAGTAGCCAGATATGGATTTACCGCCGAGCGACTGCAGGCGATCACTACCTCACTTAACAACTTTTTCTTCCTTGGAGGAACAGGAATTATTCTGTGGTTCGGAGGCCGCCAGGTAGTCGAGGGAAGTATGACTGAAGGGGAATTAGTCGCCTTCTTACTGTACATGGGCCTACTGGCAATACCAGTACGCATGACAGCATGGATAGTCAACAGCTTCTCCAGGGCCATGTCCTCTGGGGAACGGATCTTCTACGTACTAGACGCCAAATCCCCAGTGGAAGAAAACCAAAGCGCACTGGTGATGCCGAGAGTTAATGGAGACGTGCGATTCGAAGACGTGTCCTTTGAATATACTGAACAATCTCCGGTGCTACAGAACATCACCTTTGACATGCCCAGCACCAAGGTCATGGCTATCCTGGGCGCACCCGGCAGTGGGAAAACCACCATGGTTCACATGATTCCACGGTTCTACGATGTCAGTCAGGGACGAGTCTCCATCGACGGCATAGATATCCGTGACGTCACTCTGGACTCGCTGCGTCGAAACGTTGGCATTGTGCAGCAAGATATATTCATCTTCACATCCACAATACGCGCAAACATTGCCTACGGAGTAATTGGCGCATCCATGGAGGATATTATCAAAGCGGCAAAGCTGGCTCAACTCCACGACTTCATCGAGTCCATGCCTGAGGGATATAATACTTACGTGGGAGAGCGTGGTACTACCCTTTCCGGCGGGCAGAGGCAACGTCTGGCCATAGCCCGCACTCTACTACTTGACCCACCCATTCTAATCCTCGATGATTCGACCTCCAGCGTAGACACAGAAACTGAGCACCTAATCCGTCAAGCCTTGGATACAGTGATACAGGGCAGGACCACATTCGTCATCGCTCACCGTTTGAGTAGCGTTAAGAGTGCAGACTCTATCATTGTACTGAAGGATGGTCGAATTATACAGCGTGGAGTTCACGATGAGTTGATTCAGGTCGCAGGCCCGTACCAGGAGATTTACGAGCTTCAACTTCGCCCCCAGGAACCTGAAGACAACGGCTACCAAGAGATAACTGCTAATACTAGCATCACAGGAAATGGAGCGCCTCCTGTTGGAAAAGAAAAACTCGTAATATGATGAACATGGGCAGCGGTTGGAATCCCAACCTCCCCGGAGCTACTGAGGTACGCAGAATACGCGGCCGACTCAGTCTTGTCCTGGAAGATATGGAGTTCGGCCATGTCTACGACCAAAATGTCATACGCCGGCTTTTTGTCTACTTAAAACCGCACTGGAAACTTACGCTCATCAGTATGATAGCTATGCTCCTTTATATTGGCACGCAAATCTCCGTCCCCCTGCTAGTTGGCTTGGCCATCAACCAGTACATAGGAGACGAAGGTCTCTCGGTAGCTGAGAAGATCTCAGGGCTAAACACAATCGCAATGCTCTTTGCTGTTGTTGCAGTGCTCAATCTGGCGGGAAACTTCTTCCATCTGAGGGGGCTTGCCAAGGTGAACATGTCAGTCCTCTACAAGCTGCGCACAGATATGCATGCTCACCTGCAACGGCTCTCAACCCTCTTCTACGACCACAACGAGGTAGGGCGCCTCATGAGCCGAGTGCAGAGCGACACCACGGCCCTTCAGGAGTTCATGACCATTTTCGTTGTGGGCTTCGCTGAAATACTCAGCCTGATAGTAATCGTTATAATAATGATGGCATGGAACTTCCAACTAGCTCTGATCTGTTTTACTGTCATTCCAATCTTCATGGTCATCATGCTCATATGGCAAAAGCGCGCGCGGCAGGCGTTCATGGGTATCCGCTACGCCATTGCGGGAGT
>CAUZMC010000019.1:0-27993 GCA_963580875.1 Dehalococcoidia bacterium | reverse complement strand
AATGTTAACAACGTGTCTCTACTAAAGGAAGTAGATGTATCAAATGCCATAAAGATTTAATTCCGTCCTATGCTATACAGTTCCTATTGTCGATTCTGCGGTTGCTCTCACGTTTCATTGCCTACATCACCCACATTACCTATACTAGCATGAACTTTATTCTTGGACGAAATATTTGCCAACAGTAATCATTGAGACCCACGGTTGTAAGCTGAACCAGGCAGATTCTCAGGCCCTGGCTAGGAGCTTCGTCCAGTCAGGATACCGAGTGGTTGACTCCAATCAAACCGCCGATGTCTACGTCCTGGACACGTGCACAGTGACCCAACTAGCAGACCGCAAAGCCCGCCGTACGTTGAGGGCAGCACGGCGCCGAAATCCAGAAGCACTCATAGTAGCCACGGGATGCTATGCCCAGAGAGACCATGCCGCCCTTGAGGCAATACCAGAGATTGACATTGTCATTGGAAATATAGACAAGGGCAAACTGGTAAGTAAGGTAGTATCTTTACGGCATGATGTTCTCAGCCCATGCGCCGTTGGCGAAGAACTCTCCGACAAGATTGTGCACCGAGTGAGGGCTATGGTAAAAATTCAGGAGGGATGCAACCAAGTCTGCACTTACTGCATAGTGCCCAAGGTCCGCGGCAGAGAACGCAGCATACCAGCAGATGCGCTTGTGGACCAGATACTCGCGCTGGAAGATGAGGGTTTCAACGAGGTTGTCCTCACTGGGACTCAACTTATCTCATACGGCTTCGATATCCCAGGTTACAGCTTGGTTAGATTACTAGAAACAGTGCTAAACAAAACTACAATACCACGTATAAGGGTATCATCACTGCAACCTCAAGTGTTGGATAATGAGTTACTTGAATTGTGGCAGGACACGCGATTATGCCCTCACTTCCACATGCCACTTCAGAGCGGAAGCAACACGGTGCTGCACCGCATGGGACGGCGTTATACAGCAGAATTTTTCGCAAATACTGTCGAACGTATCAGAGCGCAAAACCCATCAACGTCTATCACCACAGATGTTCTAACGGGCTTTCCTGGTGAGTCGGATGAGGAGTTCCAGGAAACGTACATACTCTGTCAGAATATCCGCTTCTCAGACATGCACGTCTTCCCATACTCAGTACGTCCAGGGACATCCGCTGCCCACTTCAATGATAAGGTGGATCCCATTACCAAAGGTCATAGGGGGAAGCTGCTTGCAGAGCTTGCGAGTAAACACTCCACTGACTTTCTAGAAAGCCTATTGGACCAAACACGCCCTGTGCTATGGGAACGCGAATCCACCGGCCGTTGGAAAGGGTACTGGTCCGGTCTTACAGACAACTATGCACGTGTATATACAGAAGACACAAGCCCGCTGGGAAACACGATTACTGCTACCAAACTCATACGGCAACACGATGGGTCGTTGAAAGGAATTGTGAACTACTAGCCTTTGGATTCATAAAGGTTCTTGGAACTTCCAAATATTTCCAGCAGAGTTTCCAAGTGAACAGTATCAATGAGCTAGTGTATCCGGGCCCTGATAGTAACTATATGATCATTAATAGCGGATCTATAGGTCGCATGTATATTCCATACCAACCCCTGCCAACCTCATCTTAGCCCTAGTGACCACCAAATCCTCAAACAGGGTTCTCTTAACTGATAACCTACTCATTATGGCTATTCTTGATATTGCCATATGTTCTTTTTTATCTAAGCATCGGTGCTCTACCAGTGAGGTTACAGGTTTACAGGCCTAAGGCACACAGTCCCGTCACGTTTCTCCAGGTAACCTGCCTTTTCTTCATTGCCATGGCCGAAAATCACAAGCCAGCCATCCTTCACCGCCTGTGCCAGTAACTCTTTTTTTCTTTCTAGTGTGTCGTCTGGATACTGATCGTGAGCAGCAATATACGGGAGTGACAGGTGATACGAAGTAGGGATAAGGTCACCCAGAAAAACCACTTTCTCACTGCCACAGTTTACGTGCACAACCTGGTGACCAACACAGTGCCCACCTGTTTCCTTTACAAATACACCCGGCAGAACCTCCGTATCTCCATCAACCAGGGAAAGCTGGCCAGATTCCTGAAGGCAAGCGAAGTCTTCTAAATTATGAAAGACCTCTCCACGTTCGTTGGGGGCCATGGCGTTCTCCAAGCAGGATTTCTGCACTATATATGTGGCTCTCGGAAATACCGGAATTGGCATACCGGAACGGTCGATTTTGGTGCATCCACCCGAGTGATCAAAGTGAAGATGAGTGAGTATTACTTTGTCTATATCCTTTGCAGTAAGACCAACTCCTTTTAGTCCCTTGTTCAGTTTACTGGTAGACAGGCCATGCACTTCCCTCAAATTCCCGGTCTCTTTGCTTCCAACTCCTGTATCCACCAACACATTACCCTGCTCCGTACGGATCAAAAGGCAGTTGAGTCCCAGGTTTATGCGGTTCCACCTGTCCGCTTTTACCTGTCGTTCCCACACTACCTTGGGAATCTGTCCGAATACAGAACCGCCATCGTATTTGATAATTCCATCGCTAAGGAGATTTATTGATGGAGGATTAGCATGCACTTTATATCACATCCCTTTCGACATTTGCAATGTAAGAATCCCACCTATTGGAAATAACTGTACCAATTTTCACCCTCATCTATGAAGCGATGAAATTTTAACATCGACTCCAAAGCCTCTTCTAAATTAAAAGCAAGGACGTTCACGACACAAAATATCCTGAAAATATCCCAACGCCCAAACTATTAAATCATATGTCCTCCACCTAATGGGCTGTCAAGGGCAGCCGAGATACAGGCTTTTAAAAACCTGAGCGAAGTTTCCGTAAAATGTCCTGCAGAGACGAGATGGCAAAGGTTACAAGCACTGCAATGATATTGCTACACTTATAAGCCTGATCTCAGTCTGTAATTTCTATTTCGAAACTCATCGGGAGGACGGTCCAACCAATTTGAGAGCCGTCCAAGAACACCGTGAATGTGTAGAGACCATCCTCTGACACCTCCATGTCCAAGCTGGCAATGCAACGATGAACTGTCTCGCCTGGATGTATTTCAAAACCCTCCAAGTCTACAGTCGTCATTATGCCACCTGAGGGCCTTGTTATACCAAGCCTCACATCATGAAATCCCTCAGCGGCGTTAATTCCAAGAACGATTTTGAGCGGGAATACCTTCTTGGGTATAGTCTGACCCCGTGGTATGGCACCACGGACGTCAGCACCGTCGAGGACTCCAAGTATTGACACCTGCCCTGCGTCCTCTACGAAATCGTTACAAAACAGAACATATTGCATGTTTGATTGCATTAAGTTTCCGGTCATACCAATGCCTCTGCAAGCACTTCTGCAAGGTGACGCGGTATGCGTCCCGTGCCGTGCTGAATTTGCTGACGACAGGATATCCCTGTAATCACCGCCTCATCCTCCTGGCCTGAGGAAGATACTGCTGGGAAGAGCCTCTGCCCTCCGATTGTCATGGAAACGTCGTAGTGCTCCTTCTCGTACCCGAAGGCCCCAGCCATGCCGCAACACCCTGCATCGCTCTCTTGCACCTGGAAGCCAGGAACCATCCTCAATGCCGCCATTGCGGGTTCCGTGCCAACCAGGGCCTTGGCGTGACAGTGGCCGTGGAAAAGGATTTTCTTTGGCGTCTCCTTAAATTTCAAGTCGAGACGGCCTTCCTGTTGAAGCATCTGGAGAAACTCCTCCAACAAAAGGGATTTCTCAGCCACCATATCGGCCTCTGGACTGCGCAAGAGGTCAGGATACTCGTCACGAAGAGTCAGAAGGCAGCTTGGTTCGCATCCCACGACGTACGCTCCGTTCTGCACGTATGGATAGAGGAGATCTACGTTGTACTGAGCGTTGGCCTTGGCCATATCCAGCATACCCTTGGATATCATGGGGCGTCCACAACATTTGCGGTCCACCAGAGTCACCTGGAAGCCTGCCCGTTCCAACAGTTTAGTAGCTGCCATTCCAATGGAGGGATAGTTATAGTTCATGAATGTATCGTTGAACAGAACAACCTCCCCCTGAGTTTGCCTTTCGAAGTCTGTGCTCCTAGACCGGAATAGACTTGGAAAGGTGTTTTGGGCAAATGGTGGCAGAGGCCTGCGTTTGTCTATCTTCAGGAATCTGTCCAACGCCCATCTGGTAAGTGAAAACCGCGTTACCCAATTGGAAATTGGTGAAAGGGCACTCCCGAACTTACTTAGGGTGGCTATGTTTGCAAAGAGCTTGGATCTCAATGGGTAGCCGTGCTTCTGATGGTACGCGTCCAAAAACTCGTATTTCATCTTGGCCATGTCCACCTGAGATGGGCACTCTGACTTACATGCCTTGCACTCAAGGCAGAGATCCATGACCTCAAACATGCGCTTACTTGTAAACTCCTCCGCTGGCAGTATGCCGGAAATAACCGCCCTCAAAGCGCTGGCACGACCACGGGTGGAATGCTCTTCTTCACGTGTAGCCATGTATGAAGGGCACATGGTCCCACTAAGAGTGTTGCGGCAGGCTCCCAGTCCGTTGCACATCTCAACGGCCCCACTAAAGCCGCCTTCCTCTGAGAAGTCCAGCTTGGTCTTCAAGTTGATGTTTTTGTATTCAGAACCGTACCGGAGATTCTCTACCATCGTTTGTGAGTCAACAATCTTGCCAGGGTTCATGATGCCAGTTGGGTCAAAGGTGCGTTTGACGTCCCGAAAGGCGTTGTAGAGAGTCTTCCCGAACACCTTTTCGTTCCACATGCTCCGCACAAGGCCGTCTCCGTGCTCTCCGCTCATGGATCCACCCATCTCCATCACCAGATCGCAAGCGTCCTTGGAGATTTTGTACATGCGGTCAACGTCCGCCTGCTCTTTTAAGTTGATAAAGGGGCGAACGTGTATGCAGCCTACACTGGCATGACCATAGTAAGCGGCCTGTGTGCCGTTCTCGCGTATCATATCGTCTACGCGACGTATGTAGTCCGGAAGCTTGTCTGTGGACACAGCACAATCCTCAATGAATGGGATTGGCTTGGCATCGCCCTTAACCCCCATCATTAGGCCAATACCGGCCTTGCGCACGTCCCACACGTTGGCCTGTTCTGCCTTGTCAGTAATCTTGATATATGCGTAACCCATACCACCCCTACGGAGGCTATTTTCTATCTCCTCCATCTTGCCAGACACCTCTGACTCCGTATCCCCGGAGGTCTCCACCAACAGGATGGAATCAGGGGTCCCCTCAATGAAGTTAGTCCTGCGGGCATACCCCAACGATGTACTAAGTTGCTCAAGAATAACGCGTCCCACCAGCTCCACAGCAGAAGGTTCGTGTTCAAGGGTGGACACCGTAGCCTCCATGGCCTCAATCAGGCCACGGAAGTGTACAGCCATAAGAGCAGTGGCCTTTGGTCGTGCCACCAGGTTTACCTTGGCCTCCGTTACCACGGCCAGTGTTCCCTCAGAGCCAACGATGATTTTCGCAAGGTTGAACGGCTCGCCGTTGGTAAACTGGTCAAGGTTGTATCCGCCGACACGCCGCATAATCTTTGGGTAACGGCTCTCAACTTCCACAGCGTTATTATTAGCAATTTCCGTGATCTGACGGTATATACTGCCCTCCAACCCGTCGACGCGAAGCTTGGCCTCCAATTGGGATGAGGTAAGTGGAGCCAACAGTGCCAAATCCCCATCGGAAAGCACCGTCTCAAGCTCTTTAATCTGGTCTATTGTTTTTCCGTAGAGAATGGAATGCGAACCGCAGGAGTTGTTGCCAATGGCCCCTCCAACGTTGGAGCGATTTGCAGTAGCAGGATCAGGTGCGAAGAAGAGTCCAGTATCGCTAATCTGATGGTTCAGTTGCTCCAAGACGATGCCCGGCTGCACTCTCGCCCATTGTTCTTCCGTATTTACCTCCAACACATTGTGCATGTACTTTGACATGTCTATGACAATGGCATGGCCCACAGTCTGCCCCGCAAGGCTTGTGCCTCCCCCGCGTGGCAGTATCGGGATACCGTATCTATGCGCTAGTTCCACTGTGGCAATCACGTCTTCTTTGTTGAGTGGGAGCACCACTCCAATTGGTTCAATCTGGTATATGCTGGCATCCGTGCTATACATGGCACGGGAGTACGGATCGAAACGAACTTCTCCAGTCACTGATTTCTTTAATTCATGCTCCAGATCCGTTGTTTCCATAAGAATCTCCCCATCTCATTGTTTACGAACAGTGCGTCGAAAGACAATCGAAAGACATTACATACGATTATAATTATACATTAAGAAACGTGCCCAATAGCAACAGGGATCTCTTGGAGATTTTCGCTCGGTAATGTAGTGAACCTCAAGTTTACCAAAGACTCTTAACGCTGACTCATATAAGCGAATATTACTCTCTGAAATTGGCAATATTCGCCCAATACAGAGAAATACAAGCTATGGTAGAATAATTGTTGATAGTTATGGCAAAAGAAAATCAATACAGACGAGAGCGCCGCATCCAACGACTCACAACCAGAATGTGGCTCATTATGGGCGGCTTTGCGCTGGCTTTGGCAGTAATACTTGTCGTACTAATAGCAGTTACCGGAGACAAAGATGGATATGGCGCTAATGTAGGCGACCACATACATGCCGATTACTCCGTAATTCTCTGCGGTGAGATTCAACCTCCGTTCCTCATCTCACTAGGTGGAGTTCACAGTCACGGTGACAGCCGCATGCACATACACCCCTCAAAACGCAGCGAGGCGGGTATCAACGCCAATATAGCGCGCTTCGTTGCCAGTACCGGCTCCAGAATCACCAATGAGACGATTGAGCTTCCATCAGGAATCAAATATACCAACGGAGACATATGCCCCGATAACCAACCTGGCAAGATGTTCCTACGCGTGAATGGTATAACCACTCTGGCAATCGCTTCATACGTGCCCCGTGACGGTGACGTCATTGAGATGGGCTTCGAAGTTCAGTAACCTGATTTGATGTCGATGCCCAGCCATTCTAATATCATAATCTGAAAGCATCAATCACCATTAAAACAGTCGTCGCCCGTATACGCCTCGTTGACAGGCACATGCGACTGCTCTAGGATACTTTTTGAGGCCGTGCTACACGGGGAGCTAGCGGTGCCCTGTACCCGCAATCCGCTATAGCGGGGTGGAACTCCCTCCCAGAGGTCTGTCTCCAAGGCCCCTATCTTCACGGGTGGATGTTGAGAGCTGGGTCCTGGGCGGCGGAGACCTGTGAATCCCGTCAGATCCGGAAGGAAGCAGCGGTAAGCGGAAGTCTTCGGGTGCTCCAGGGAAGCCTGGCTTGAGTCGCCCAGGGAGACATGTCTTGGGTGTCCGATCGAAGGAGGGTGCACGGCTTCTTTCGTTTCTTTTTTCAGAGCTATTGTCATGACAGCATCTTCTAAGCCAGCTACACCAAACAAACCACACGTCTTCGCTCGCAAGTCGCTAGGCCAACATTTCCTGGTGGACCAGGGAGCCTTACGAAGGGTCATAGCAGCAGCAGATGTACAACCAACAGACTTGGTTGTAGAGATAGGCCCCGGCACCGGTCTGCTAACACGCCTGCTGGCCGAAAGGGCTGCAAGGGTCATAGCCGTTGAAATGGATGAGGCCCTAGTAGCACGACTCAAGGATGACCTTAGCAGCTTCCAAAACCTATCCATCGTACACGGAGACGCCCGCGAATGGGATCCTACCACGATCGGTGAGCCCTATAAGGTGGTGGCCAACCTGCCATATTACGCTGCAACGCCGATAATAAGGCGGTTCCTGGAGTGTTCTTATCCACCTTCTGTTATGTCTGTCACGGTGCAACGTGAAGTGGCCCAGTCAATGACGGCGTCCCCAGGAAAAATGAGAACGCTTTCGGTAGCCACACAGCTATACGGAAATCCGCGTATTACGGGATACATAAGGCCAGGTTCCTTCAGCCCTCCTCCCAAGATCACTTCGGCCATTGTCAGCATAGAGGTATACAAGAAACCAGCCCTGTCTCTGGACGACACGGAGGCCTTCTTTCAAGTGGTGCGGGCCGGTTTCAGCAGCGCCAGAAAGCAGCTTCGCAATCCTCTGTCACACTCGTTCGGCGTCACTGGTGCGCGGATTGAGGAACTGCTAATGGAAGTGGGAGTAGATCCACGACTGAGGGCCGAAGCTCTGAGACTTGAGGACTGGAAAAAAATCTACGACGCTTTCAGGAGCCAGGGACTGTGCTGACTGTCAAGGCCTATGCCAAGGTCAATCTCACCCTTGAGGTACTTGGCAAGCGGGATGACGGCTATCATCAAATAATCTCGGTGATGCAGACCATAGACCTGAGTGATGAGCTTAGTTTTGTTCCATCCACCGAGATTATTTTCCGGTGCAGTCTTCTGTCATTGGAGACCCCAGACAACCTTGTGCTCAGGGCTGCTTCGCTTCTGAAAGAGCGCACAGGTTATTCCGGTGGCATTGATATTTTTCTCGAGAAAAACATACCGGTAGCCGCAGGTCTTGGGGGTGGGAGCAGCGACGCAGCCGCCACTCTCAATGCTCTTTGCCGAGTGTGGAACCTGGACATAAGCGATTCAGAGTTGCACTCACTTGCGGCCTCTCTAGGCTCAGATGTTCCTTTTTTCCTTTTTGGAGGTACAGCTATGGCGGAAGGACGAGGTGAAGAAATTCATAAGCTTCCGGCAATGTACACAACACACATGGTACTCCTTGCTCCTCCGATGGAAATGCTCAACAAAACAGCCAGTATGTACGGTCGCCTGATACCGGAAGACTACACCAATGGAGAGACATCATCTCAACTTCGTGCGTGCATAGAAGGTCAAAAGAGATCCGACGCTGATTTTCTTTTCAACGTCTTCGAAGATGTGGCATTCAGTCTCTTCCCACCCTTGGAGGTATACCGCCGTGCCATGCTAGACGCAGGGGCATCCTGGGTGCATCTAACTGGTAGCGGCCCAGCCATGTACACCTTCTCTGATTCCAAACAAGATGCGATAGCTTTTGCAGAAAAACTACGTGGCGCCGGGTACGAGGTGTATGTGGCAACGACTGTGGAGTCTTATTCAAAAGAGATTCTCCCATGAGGGAGTGAATATCTTCGCTTAATCCCAAAAAGGATATATTAAGCGTTCCTTAATTATTTATCTGTGTAGTTACTACAGACATTTGTTCTTCTATAGTTTTTTCTCGGAACACCTGAAATTCTTGGTAAAAATCTTCCAAAGAAACTCCGACATTACGCTCAAAGGATTGTTCATACCCGTGTGCCTCGAGGTCATCCCAATATTTCACCATCACAGCATCATGTGTGGAAATACTAATTGCATATGCTATCGCCCATGCAGCCAGTTCATATGTCAGAGCGCGATCCACACCTGGAGAAATCAATTCATTATTGGCTTTTTGAGAGAGCGTAGCGTTATCTTCGATTGACATATTTGGGTAATCTGCTAATTCTCTTAGGCTGACGTCCATTATGGCTCGCATTTGTGCATTCCACTCCATCCATCCTTCTAGAGCCGAAACTCTTATAGCTGCGTACTCCGCAGCTCCCTCCATGAGCCACACTGGACCTACATTCGCCACTTGATCCAAAGAATCACTCTGGGATCCTCCCGGCATTCTGACAGCATGTGATGTTTGGTAGGAATGAAAGTATTCGTGAGCTATCACCTTTCGAGGATCATTAAACATCTGTGCAGCTGGTGATGTAACAGGCTTAATTGCTTCGTTTAGCATGCTATTGGCTGCGAGAATCGAATAGCCATTATCTTTCATATTGCCAGCTCCTTGTTTTGCTGCGCCTGACACTGTGCTATCCAGAGCCTCGGATTGTCTGGCCGAACAGTTAGATGGATCGATTCTTATGTTGTAGCCAGCTGCCACCATCTTGAAACGACATAAGTCGGCAATCACGAGGTCTTTTTGCGACTCATCTACATCCCACAACACTATTCCCAGATAGTTTTGGTATCCGCCATCTGGTCCGAAGTTAGGCCAATCTACTTTCAGTTCAGCCAAGGTTACCGGGTATCTCCCAACGATTGCGTGGAGGCCATCTACTACCATCTGAATCTGTTCGCTTGTAATTCCGGGATACTCCAACAATTCAATGCAAAAGGCAGTCTCTAAGAAGCGGACATCACACGCATCACCACCGGCTTCTGTCAATGCTGGAATTAAATCCCCGTTCACATTTATGTACGTTGGTTCTGGGGCTTGCATTGGGGCGGCAGTTTGAGTTGGGGCGGCAGTTTGAACTATCCGAGCAATCTGTGTGACGTTCAAGGATAATTCAATTTTTTTGAATATTTTTAGATATTCGCCTAAGTAGTCCGAGTTTGCTTTCAGGCTAATCAGGCTTATTTTGCCATTGCCGTTGGGGAAAAAAATTAATTTCTGGTAGGCTCGATCAACAGAACCAACACTAATTAATTTCATACCCTTCCTTTGGCGTTCGTCCTCAGAATATTTAGCGGTCGCCGCGATAAAATGCTCAGCAAACTCATCTATATTGTCGGCAGATTCCTTGAAGTGTGTGGACCATAAATCTGCATGCTTCCCTCTTGCACGAAACCCATCATTGGAATCAATCTCTTGCCAAGTTATTGGGATACCAAGAGATACTCCTATTGACTTGTCTTGAATCGTTTTAAGTACTACTTCATCTGACTGAGACGAATTAACCGTACTCGTGACTGAGGGTGTGGTGGATGATTTAGGAGTAACAGTCGGTACAGCCATTGTTGCGGCTTGGGTTACTGAAACAGAAGGAGGTTGCGAGTTTGGAGCGCTCTGTACTGTATCTGATTCGCTCGAACAGCCTGCAGTGACAATTATTCCAATGAGCAAAGAAACCATTAGAATGATTTTCAAATAAACCATTAGAGATATAAAAATTCCTATCTAATCGCTTTTAAAAGCAAAGTATACCTGATACCATTCTAAAGTAGAATATATTCACTTATTTTTTATTAAAAGGTTGCCACTTTCACTCTAACGGTGGTGACTGTGTCACCTTTGAAATATCCTAGAGTCACACTTGGTTCATGCTATATTTATCTTCTCGGAGACTTATCACACGACATTCCTACGCGGTACTCTCGTAGCGTGACGAAATATTACAAATACCCTCTGATTGACGCCCTTGACCGCTCCCATTAGAATCTGATAGAGCCTCCATGGCATTGGAGGCTCTGCGTTTCTATACAGGTATTCCAGCATACAAGGGTTTAATGACTAGTAATATGACATATACAAGTGGTGAGGTCTGTGTTGCACTAGACCTAGAGACGACTGGGCTGGTAACAGAGACAGACGAGATTATCGAAGTCGGGGCGGTCAAGTTTCAGGGTGATCAAGTACTAGACACATACCAGGTCATGGTCAACCCTTACAAAACGCTAACCAAGTTCATCCGTGAGCTGACCGGCATATCTCAATCAGAAGTTGACGAAGCCTCCTCTTTTGCGACCATAGCCCCACAACTTGAATCATTCATAGGCAACCGGCCTATAGTCGGTCAAAACATAGCCTTTGACCTTGGCTTCCTGGCAAAGAACGGCATGAACCTGCCCAACCCCTTCTACGACACACGGGAAATGGCCGCCGTACTCCTGCCACGGCTACAAGAATATTCACTTCTCCCACTAGCGACATTCCTCGGCATAGAACATCCCAGGCTTCACCGTGCGCTGGAAGATGCAGATGTCACAGCCAAGGTCTTTCACGCCCTTACGAACGTGGCTATGGAGATGGATGCAGGGCTACTGTCCGAGTTGAGCCGGTTGTACAGTCGCGCAAAGGGACATCTATCAACTCTGTATCTCAACTTGCAAAAGTCCAAAAGCCAGCAGAACGTGACAACAGGCCTGTTCGGACTTGATATGGAAGCACTCGGCAAGCGACTAGAGTCTCCACAATCCCTCAAATTACTCGGAGAGCAACACCCTTTTGACGAAGAGGATGTGGGCAGTTTCTTCCGCGAGGACGGTCCGTTGTCGAAGGTTTTGGATGGCTACCGCTACAGGCCTCAGCAGTCGGAAATGGCTATGGCGGTTGCAAAAGCTATGGATAGTAAGCGCAACCTGGTAGTAGAGGGTGGAACAGGAGTCGGGAAATCGATGGCCTATCTAATGCCAGCGATGCTGTTCGCCATCGCTAACAAAGCTCGCGTGGTGGTGTCTACCAACACCATAAACCTACAAGAGCAATTAATTGCCAAGGACCTCCCTACCCTGTCCAATGCCCTAACAGAATGGTCTGAAAGCTTTACAGGTGTCAGATTCTCCATTCTAAAGGGCCGTGACAACTATCTCTGTCTACGACGCTGGAGACAATTGATTAGGGAAGAAAACCTCTCTCCCGAAGAAGCCCGTATTGCTTCCAAGGTTATGGTCTGGCTTCAGGACACCGTCACCGGAGACAGATCCGAGATGAACCTGGCTTTCCGAGAGATGCCAACGTGGAGTCGCATGTCGGCAGCTGGTGCCTTCCAATGCCCACCTAAGACACGTGAGGCCTGTTTCCTGCGGACAGCTCGCGACCAAGCCGATGGCGCCCACCTGGTGGTTGTCAACCACGCTCTCCTGATGAGGGACCTGGCAGAGGGAGGTGGCATAATCCCGAGCTACGATTACCTTGTCATAGATGAGGCTCATCACCTAGAAGAAGAGGCCACAAGCCAGTTCGGTTCCAAGCTTTCACAGGGAGCAATGGAAGAGTATCTGGAAAGACTAGATGGGAGCCAGGGAATATACCGCAAGATGAGGACTTTCCTCAGTCAACTTCTAGCAACGCCCATGACAAGCGTTCTCGAACCACTGGTACAAGAGGGAGAGGACCTTCTGCCAAGGACCAAAGAACACATCGGCACGCTTTGGTCCACAATCGCTGCCTTCCTAAGAGACCACCACGGAGAAAGAGACACTCGCAATCTCATTCTCAGCGTGACCAGAAGCTCCCGCTCCCAACCGGCATGGTCAGACGTTGAGATAGCCTGGGAGAACGCCGATACTGTGCTGTCCCAGATAACCAGAACCCTAGATAAGCTGTTACAGGCCCCTGTAATGGAGGATGCTCAGGCTGCCGGATACGAATCTATGGTCATAGAGATTTCGTCTTGTCTTAATACCGCCGAAGACATAAGGGAAAAGCTTAAAGCGTTCATAATTCACCCGAACGACGACCAAATATACTGGATGACACAGAACGCCAGAGATGGCGAGATTACTCTTGAGATTGCGCCAATCCACGTGGGATCGCTGCTTCAAAAGAGGCTGTTCTCTCAGAAAGAGTCTGTAATCCTCACCAGCGCCACTCTTAGCACTCAGGGCAACTTCAACCACATCAGCGAGCGTCTTGGACTTGATGACACGGATGAACTCCTTGTGGACTCCCCTTTCGATTATCTAAAGGCTGTCATGCTATGCCTGCCAAAAGATATGCCTGACCCAAACAGCCGCAGCTACCAGGAAGCGGTCCAGCAGGCCATGATAGACGTTTGCCGCGCAGCAGGAGGTCGCACTATGGGATTATTCACATCCCACGCCGCCGTGCAGGCCACCCGCTCAGGGATAAAAGAAGAACTGGAAAGTCTTGGGTTCAAGGTGTTAGCCCAAGGAGTAGACGGAACTCCACGAAACCTTTTAACCTCATTCATGCAAAACCCTAAATCGGTGCTACTTGGCACGGCCAGTTTCTGGGAGGGAGTGGATATCCCTGGAGGTGCATTGAAAGCGCTTGTAGTCGCGCGCCTTCCGTTCAACGTTCCTACAGAACCAGTATTCGTCGCCAGGTCACAGATGTTTGAGGACCCGTTCAACCAATACGCCGTACCACAATCTGTGCTGCGTTTCCGCCAGGGATTTGGCCGTCTTATCCGCGGCGAGGATGACAGAGGAGCGGTCGTCGTATTGGACCAGCGCATCCTCTCTAGATCCTACGGCCCAGTATTCCTAGAATCTCTACCAGGGTGCACGGTTGTAAAAGGCTCGCTTAGTGAATTGTCACAGAACATACAGCAATGGATAGCAAAAACTCCTTAATTCTTGATACATGCCAGCCTCTTGACCTTGCCAATACCCTGGAAAGCGGCCAAACCTTCCGATGGCAACGCAGGGGCGATTGGTACTACGGGGCAATCCATAATAACCTGCTGGCATTAAAGCAGAACGGCACACGGCTGGAGGTTCGAAGTTCGTCGCCGACGAAACAGATAGAGGCCACGCTTCGGGACTATCTTAGGCTTGACGACAATCTGGAAGCCATCTACTCCCATATAGACACCGACCCACGAATACATAGTGCCATTGCCGAATACCGCGGACTAAGAATACTGCGTCAGGATCCGTGGGAATGCCTTGTTGGATTTATATGCTCCGCAAACTCAAATATACCCCGAATCTCATCCGGCATGGTCGCAATCGCCAAAAATTACGGGATACCACTTGAACTGGACGGATACACAGACTACTCTTTCCCAACTCCACAGAAGCTGGCTGAGGCTGGTGAACCAGCGCTGAGAGACCTGAAGCTGGGGTTCCGAGCCAAGTACGTGGCAAAAGCGGCAGAGAGGCTGGCTGAGGGAGAGATTAAACTGGAACCACTCCGCCATATCCCATACCAGGAAGCTAAGGACGTACTCACCTCTATACTTGGCGTCGGAGAGAAGGTGGCCGACTGCGTGCTACTGTTCTCATTAGACAAGATGGATGCCTGCCCAATAGACAGATGGGTACGCCGTGCAATGGAAGAATGGTACCTAGACGGAGAAATACTAAACTACAAAGGCATTCGCTCACTGTCTCTTGAGAAGTGGGGCGCTTACGCAGGATACGCCCAGCAGTACCTATTTCATCAGAAGCGTCTTATGGTACAAAGCTGATGTATGGCAAGCCAGATTAATACTACATCGTTTCTAGTGAAACTCATTCGCAAACTACACATCTAAGCAGTTAACAGGTAATTCGCAGGATTTAATTATGGATTCCAGCGCAAATCCGGGAGGAATCTGTAAACGTGATCTCTGGCTTCGCTGGATGATGATTGGTAACAATACACAACATAATGGAAAGCGATGAGATGATGACTCCAGTGCGCTTATGGGCGGATTTTAAACTTACCCCACTACGTTTGTTGAATCGCAAGCCAGTTTTTCACAATAGCTTCTTCTTCGGAACGACTGGTTACAGTCCCTTCCAGCCTTCCAGAACGCAGCTTTATTAACATCTCTCCAATAGCAGGACCCTGTGGCACGCCAATCTCAATAAGATCTTTTCCTCCAAGAGACGGCTTGATGTAACGCAGTTTATCCAGAAACAACGTGAGGTTGCGACGAACATTTTCGCTTGTAGATACCAACGCACACACCTGAACCGCAGATGTGGTCAAAGTAGTAAGGGATTCATATAGATATGACAGAGACGGCACGGCGTCGGAGAGTAGCGGCAATTTTTTCCTGAGCTCAATGGTATCTCTGATCACAGTCATCCACCGTGGCGGCATACTGAGCCGTCCGATGATTTTTTCACCGTCTGAGGAATCAAAAGAATAAGTCAAAAGACCAAGGAGCACCTGCTCTTCCACACAGCGCCTCTCAAGATCGGACACAGTACTTTCAACCAATTGGCTTGACCCCGCTAGAGAAGGGACAATAGCGGCCATTACACCCAATCTATCAGCCCTCACAAGAGTTTCCACATAATTCTCTTCAGCAAACCACAAAAGCAATTCCTTACGTAACCTGTCCCCGCTTATGGTATCCAACATTGGAAGGTCTCTACGCAACAGGTTTTCGGTGCCCTCCTCCATACGAAAACCTAGGCGTTGTTCATAACGCACGGCTCTCATGATACGGGTGGCGTCGTCCACAAAACTCTTATCATGAAGCACCCGAATTAGGCGGCTGTGCAGATCTGATTCCCCATCGAAGGGGTCCAAAAGTTGCGCATTGCCAAGCAAATGAAGAGGAACGGCCATCGCGTTGATGGAGAAATCTCGCCTCGCCAGGTCTTCTTCTATATTGCCGGGGGCTATCTGAGGCAGCGTTCCCGGGCGGTTGTAGTGTTCACTTCTGGCGGTTACCATGTCCAGTGATACGCCATCCACACTTATTTTGGCGGTGGAGAACTGTGATCTAGATACCACATGCCCAGACAGTCGCTTGGCTATGATGAATGCCAGAGTCTCGGCATCGCCCTCAACCACCAAGTCAAGATCATCCGTTGGACGGCCCAGAAGCAAGTCTCGCACTGCTCCCCCAACCAGATATAGGGACACTCCCTCTTCCCGAGCAATCTGTCCAGCACTCTTCACAAGTGCCAATTTCTTGACCGGCAGGCTGTTTTCAAGTATCTGAAAGAAGTCCATTTAAGCTATCCACATGGCAACTGGCGTGATTATAGCATGTGTCATTTGATATTTTCGGCACTTACCGCAGTCAAATGTCCTTTACAAGCTCAGAGCAAAGTCTTTAGAATAGAATAAGTTGTTCGTATAATCAAGGCGAAGGCTGTCGAGAGTTATGTCGACTATTCAGCACCAGATTACACGGAGGGAAACAAAGCATTGGGAACAAGAATAGTAATAACAGGCATAGGAATAGTCAGCCCCCTTGGCCTCAGCTCGGAAACTACCTGGGATTCCCTGCTTGCAGGTACATCCGGCGTGGACTATATCAGCAGCTTCGATCCGGAGCAGTTCGAAACCAAGATAGCCGCAGAGGTCAAAGGATTTGAGCCAACGAACTTCCTTGACCGCAAGGAAGCCAGGCGAATGGACCGATTTGTGCAGTTCGCAGCAGTAGCCTCGCAGGAGGCTGTAGCCAATGCAGGGATCAACATGGAGAAGGAAAATACGGAGAGGGTCTCCGTAATGATAGGCAGCGGCATTGGCGGAATCATCACACTATCTCAGGAACTTCAAGTGATGATTGAGCGTGGCCCGTCCAAGGTTAACCCGTTCCTCATACCAATGATGCTTGGTGACATGGCCTCTGGAAGGGTATCCATAATGATGGGTGCCAAAGGCCCCAACTTCAGCGCAATCTCTTCCTGCGCCACTGGCGCCGACACCATTGCAGAGGCCTCAGAACTCATACGCCGCGGCGAAATAGACATTGCCATCACAGGAGGCAGTGAAGCTCCAATATGCCCCATAGGAATAGCGGGATTCAACGCCTGTAATGCCCTATCTCAACAAAACCAAGAGCCGCAGAAAGCCTCGAGGCCTTTCGATGCTCAACGAGACGGGTTTGTTATGGGTGAGGGTGGAAGTATCCTTGTACTTGAGAGCCTTGAACACGCCCTGGCACGTGGCGCACAGCCTCTGGCAGAACTGGCAGGACACGGAGCCACAGCCGACGCTAACCACATAACACAGCCGTCTCCAGGAGGAGATGGAGGGGCAAGGGCGATGCGCATCGCCATGAAGAGGGCTGGCCTCACGCCCAAAGACATAGATTACGTCAATGCACACGGCACATCTACACCAATGAACGATAAGTACGAAACAATGGCCATAAAGTCTGCTCTTGGACCGGAGGCCTACAACATCCCAATCAGCTCTACCAAGTCGATGACTGGACATCTGCTGGGAGCCAGCGGTGCCCTTGAAGCAGCAATCTGCGTCATGACCATCTCACGTGGTGCAATACCCCCAACCATAAACTTAGACAACCCTGACCCAGACTGCGACCTAGACTACGTTGCAAATGATGCCAGAACTGGCAAGGTGAACGCAGTCCTCTCAAACTCCCTCGGCTTCGGCGGCCACAACACATGCCTTGCATTCAAGAGCTTCGCTGAAGACTAGAGCCTCAATGCAACAGGCAAGTATGCGAGGTTAAATTATGACCGAGACATGCGCACATTGCAATTCTGTCCTCCACGAACGAATACCCATTGTGGACGATACAGACCTAAGCTCAGTGCAAAGAATGCAGGTGGGCTGCAGGAAGTGCGGGTCGGCAGTATGTCTGAGCTGCGGCTCTAAGGCGGCTGCCAAATTTGGCATCAAAAAGAACTGTCTCTGTCCCAAATGTAACGCAGAGCTTGGCATTGATGGCTATGTGGACGAGATGGGGGAGGACTATTACGGATGGGGCTACTGATTGTCCTGGAATATTGCCGCGTTCATTACACGCTAGGCTTACAGTGAGGAAACAAGGCAATAAGGCGATGATTTGTTAAACCGCAAGCTCTGGAACGTCACTCAGCGAATCTCCCCTGAGGCCATCAGAAAACTGGAACCGTTCTCTCCTCTCGCAGCACAGCTTCTGCACAACCGAGGCATCACTGACATACCAGCCGCAGAGGCGTTCCTTGCCTGTGATGAGAGCCTGCTGGAGAACCCATTACTCCTTCCTGACATTGGACTCGCCATCTCCCGCCTTCAACAGGCCATAGTTGACGGCGAGTCAATAGGCATTTTCGGAGACTTTGACGCCGACGGAATCACCGGCACGGCGCTCCTGGCAGAGGGTCTGGAAAACCTAGGCGGTAAGGTAATACCATATCTGCCTCATCGTGTGGATGAGGGCCACGGCCTGAGTTCTCAAGCAGTACATACATTGCACGAGCAAGGTGTCACGCTCATTGTTACCGTTGACTGCGGGATTACGTCCACGGCTGAAGTGACAGAGGCCTCCTCACTTGGCATAGAAACCATCATTACTGACCACCATACACCGCTACCGGATATACCTGCCGCTCTTGCCATCGTAAACCCAAAGCTGAGTAGTTCCAGATATCCATTTCGCGACCTGGCTGGAGTTGGCCTGGCATTCAAACTGGTCCAGGGACTATCCAATCACATGGGCCAGCAATGGGACGAAAGGTTGCTCCAACTAGCCGCCATTGGCACCGTAACCGACGTGACTCCGCTGGTTGGTGAAAACCGGTACATTGTAGCAGCGGGCCTTCGCTCTATGACGGCAAATCCAAAACCTGGCCTGAAAGAGCTTCTGCGTTTGGGGGGACAGGCAGACACTACGCTGGATACAGAGTCCATATCTTTTGTTATCGGGCCACGTCTGAACGCCCCAGGCAGGATAGAACACGCCATAAGCAGTTACACTCTCCTCCGCGCGGCGTCGCAAGAAGAGGCTATCCCCTTAGCCAAGGAACTAGACCGCATGAACAAGGAACGACGTAACGTCACCACACAGATGGGCTCAAGCCTTTCCGCTATGGAAAGGCAAATCCCTATATCAGAGCATCTATTGCTCCTATGGAGCGAGGAATTCACATCTGGGATAGTCGGCTTGCTGGCCAGCAAGTTAGTGGATGAGCACTATAGACCTGCGGTAGTGGTGGCACTTGACGGAGATATTGGCCGCGGCAGCGCACGGAGCATTCCTGAGTTCAATCTTGCCTCAGCCCTAGAGGAATGCCAAGACATGTTCATTCGGTTTGGAGGGCATCCCAGAGCAGCTGGATTCATAATATCCAGAGAAAAACTACCTGTTTTGCGGGAGCGTTTAACGGCCATAGCACGACGAGAACTGAAACACCTCTCCTTAAAACCCACCATAAATATAGATGCTCACGTCCGGCTATCATCCCTTTCTGGAGACAATTCCCAGTTCTTTCAGGATCTAGCCCCGTACGGAGAGGGAAACCCAGCTCCGATCTTCATCACCAAGGGAGTGAAGGTGGTGAATGTCATACGGATTGGAAATCAGGGGCAACACCTGAAGTTCAGGCTGAAGCATGGTGATGCACTGTGGGATGCCATGGCCTTTGGTCAGGGAGAGGCATGGCAAGATGGGACGGATATACTAGATGTTGTCTACAGCGTTGGACGTAACCATTGGAATGGTCAAGATACAATGCGCATGATCATCCATGACTTCCGGCTCGCGGATGGACCGTCAATGGCGTAAACAGAGAGCAATAGTGCTACGTGCCAGTCTGAATACCAACCGGCGGACCGACTTCCTCACCCCTGCGCACAATACGTCCACGGTATAACAATAGAGGAATTGCCACCACTACAATAAGAATGGCAATAATATGTGCCTCCTGTAAGCCTGCAAACCAGATCTTGTCTTCCCTCAGGAAAGTAATGAAAAACCGCCCAAAGGAGTAAAGGCTTATGTACAGAGCAAACAGCATGCCGTCCGGTCTAATCCGGCCCCATAGCAGCCACAACAACCCGAACACCATCATGTTCCATATTATCTCGTACAGCACCACCGGATGGGAAGCACCCAGTCCATGAACCTGGTTGGATAGGCTACCAGCATTGGTATACACGAACCCCCATGAGAGGTCTGTAGCCTTGCTGATATGCTCACCATTGATAATATCGCCAATTCTGCCAATGCTCTGTGCCAATAGCAGAGCTGGCGCCGTTAGATCAGCCAGACGACCTATTGGAAAACCTTTGATCCTGGAGTAAATAGCACCTCCAGCAAAGCCACCGATAATGGCACCTAATAGGCCGATTCCTCCGCGCCATATGGCTAAACTCTCCAAGGGATTGTCGCCATAGAAATCCCATCGATCAACTACGTGCACTATCCGAGCGCCTAGAATTCCACCAATAATCGCCCAAATGGCCATGGAGTAAATCACGTCGCTTACAATGCCCTCACGTTCCGCCCATCTGGCAATAAGCAGAACTGCAACAACCACGCCAACAAAAGAAAAGAAGCCATGCCATGTAAGTACAAAATTACCCAAGTCGATCATGTTGGGGTTCATTCCAATTTGAATCATTCTATCCTACCGTTCCATACCGTTGCTGACTATGGCAGATTTTACATTTGACCATAACCCATGTCAAGGACAGCATCGAGCAAACAGGCACTCCCTGGCTGTTACTCCTGCGCATGTGTAGGCCCGATATGTATATGTTAGAATGAGCCCAACCTTGGCACCTAACTGAGAGTCACGTGAGAAATACAATAAGGGTCTTTTTGGACTACATCACATCTGAGAGGGGTCTGTCCCGCAACACCGTCGCCGCATACCGCAACGACCTACACCAACTAGCAGAACTCTTGGAAGAGTCAGGCAGCCTGCCCAGTGAAAATCCCGCTTGGGAATCTGTGGATCAGCCAATGCTAACCCAGTACGCACTTGATCTGCATTCAAGAGGTTATTCTGCTACGACACGCGCCCGTAAAATCGCATCGCTAAAGGCTCTCTTCACCTTCTTGCTTGAAGAGGGTATAGTGTCGCATGATCCCGCAGAGGCCATTGCATCTCCGAGAATAGGCCGTATATTGCCAAAATCCCTCAGCGAAGAGGAAATTGGTATGCTGATTCAAGAAGCATCCAGTGGAACCACACTTGAGGCTCAGAGGGATATCGCAATGATAGAGTTGATGTATGCAACTGGCATGAGGGTGAGCGAGATGGTGTTCCTGTCCCTGCGAGATCTGAATCTGAAGGAGAAGTACGTACGTTGCTTCGGCAAGGGTTCCAAGGAACGACTGGTAAACCTACACGATCAGGCTGCTATCACTCTAGATACGTACCTGAAGGAGTCTAGGCCACGTCTGCTATCACAGCGCAAAGGAGACGTAGCAAGTGAAGACGCCCTCTTCCTCAACCATCGTGGAGAGCGTCTGACTCGCCAGGGGTTCTGGCTGATTTTGAAGGCGTGTGGCAGGAGAGCAAACATAGACACACACATTACTCCACACATTCTGCGACACAGCTTTGCCACTCACATGTTGAGAGGTGGAGCCCCCTTAAGATACCTGCAAGAACTGCTTGGTCACTCTAGTATATCCACAACTCAGGTATATACTCATCTAGCGCAAGAGCAGGTGCAGATGGAATACGACAAAGCGCATCCAAGAGCACAATAGAGATCCAGAATATTAGTCAGAATACAGTGAAAAGTATAATTAACCCAGATTACATGACCAACCCCCTTCCGTCATTGCTCATGGAGCCTTATGCTATAGGGAAAGGGTTAGCCATTTATGGTAATTAACAGGAGGCTATCTGATGCCTAATAACTCACATCGAGTGGCCTCAAAGCAGGCCGAGCTTAGAGAGAGAAAAAGGAGAACCCCGAAACATTCCTCAGGAATAGAGGCCAGCACGCCCGCTGCCCAGCAGGGAACGTCTGCACGCATCGAAACGTCTAGATCGACATCACCAACTGAGACCAACTCCACATATTCACACGGAAAGTCCACTCAGGAGATGCCATCTCTCGCTATCAACCCGTTCGCGCACAATCCGTACATATGGCCTGAGATTAAGCGTATTGGGATTACCACGACGTTGATGATGATACTCCTAGCCGTCCTAACCGTCATATTGCGGTAGTATAACGTCAGCTTGGCAGTTTACCACTGTGGTAAAGGAATATGGCGATGAGCCTACAATGAATGTTGCTCAGCATGAACATACAATATCGAATTGCGGGTTCAGCCTTGGTAGCCTAAGACAACAAGCTTCTACGCGTGGACTCGTTTGCTCTTCAGACTGGCTAAATTGTATGGATTACCACAGAAATTCGATATTGTGTGTTGGAAATAAGCTCGGTTTATAATGGCCATTCTTCAATTATCTGCTTTGACTGCCATGGTAGAGTTTCTTTCAAGTTCGTGGTTCAAAAGACTTATTCTGTATCTGAATCACCTGTTTCTATTTGCCAACGCTTCGTAACGGCCAGATATAAAGCCTGTACTGCCATCAAGGTTTCACCTTCAGTTTCCCCTGGGTTTACAGCCCTTTCATTTCTTTGGAAGAAGAAAAGGCAAAGTCGTAATTCTTCGAAGGAGCCTTCTCAGGATCAGGTCTTATCATAATAAGAATATTTCCTGCCCACCACCTCTGGTATTACATGATATCGAAACGTAATTTCTCATATGCGGCGGCGTAGCCATCTACCGTGAGTGCGTACTCCCAAATAGATTCAACATCGGCGTTGGGCTTGAGCCACATCATTAACATAATCAACCTCATCCTATAATAGCCAAGTTCCTTGGCCTTCCGAACTTTCTTCAAACAGGGAACCCAACAGCATCACATTGATAAGAAACAGCCTAAGAAAAGTTGCCTATACACAGACCTTACAAGCCAGTTAGCGCAGAACCTTGGGAAGAAGAAAGGTAACGTCCTCCTCCACTATCTCGACGTTGCGCACACTGGTGGGCTTAAGACTGGCAACCACATCGTCAACCAAACGCTCCGGTGTAGACGCCCCTGACGTAATCCCGATTCGCTCCACACCATCTAGCCATTCGGCTTGTATGTCTTCAGGGCCGTTTATCAAGTAGGCAGGCACTCCTTGGGCTTCGGCCACCTCACGCAGCCGATTGCAGTTGGAGGAGTTCTGCGCACCGATAACCATCACCAAATCCACCTCATTGGTAATGGCCTTCACCGCTGCCTGACGGTTGGTCGTGGCATAGCAGATATCGTTGCGACTGATCAGGTTTGGAAAACGATCCTTAAGTACCTGCATTATCTCACTAGTGTCGTTCACGCTCAGAGTTGTCTGTGTCAACGCAACCACTCTATCAGGGTCAGATACCTGAACTGCGTGCGCACGCTCTATATCCTCAACCAGTATGCTTACATCTGGAGCCTCACCCATTGTGCCTATGACTTCGTCATGTCCCTTATGTCCTATTAGGAATATGGAGTAGCCTTCCTTGGCGTATCTCAAGGCTTCTAGGTGCACTTTTGTCACCAGAGGGCACGTGGCATCAACTACTATAAGCCCACGCTCATGGCTCTGTTGCCAAACTGCCGGCGAGACACCGTGAGCGCTGAAAATCACACGCTGCCCATCTGGAACTTCGTCTAGCTCTTCTACAAAGACAGCTCCCTTGTCCCTGAGATCGGACACCACATGAGGGTTATGCACTATCTCACGCCGCACGTAGATGGGACTACCAAAGCGCTCAAGACATAGCTCAACCACGTCTACAGCCCTAACGACGCCGGCACAAAAGCCCCTTGGAGCGGAAAGAACTACTTCCATTACTCTACAACCTCGTGTTTTTACTTAGAGTATTATATGCAAAGAAAATGGAAAGTTAAAGCAGGACAAGACCTGCACCAATATTCCCAAAGGCTATGCTAGAATTCAACGGTATGATAAACACCATTCTGTCAGAACAACTCAAGGCCACGCCAACCAAACCTGGTGTATACCTATTGAAGGATGCCCAAGGCGATGTGCTATATGTTGGCAAGGCTTCCAGTCTGCGACATCGTCTCCAATCCTACTTTAATTCTACTCACAACATGGAGACCAAGATACGCAATCTCGTCAGTAAGGTAAGGGACTTCGAGTTCATAGTCACCGAGTCTGAGGCTGAAGCGCTCATATTGGAGAACACTTTCATCAAAAACCGCCGTCCCAAATACAACACCCGCCTCAAGGACGACAAGACCTATCCGTACCTAAAGATAGGTCTCAACGAGAGTTTCCCTCAGGTATACATAACTCGGCGAGTGATCAACGATGGTGCTCGTTACTTTGGACCCTACGCTAGTGCGGGTTCTGTTCGCAAAACTATGAACCTGCTCAAGAAGTTGTTCCCATACCGTTCATGTACCAGGGAAATCACTGGAAACGACGAACGTCCCTGCCTAGAACACTTCATCAATCGTTGTGTGGCCCCATGCATAGGCGCTGCAGACAAGGATGAGTATCGCAATGTCATTGACCAGGTGGTGATGTTCATGGAGGGCAGGACGGAGCCAGTGGTGAAGGATTTACAAAACAAGATGGAAGCAGCAGCAAATGCCCTCGAGTTCGAAAGAGCGTCGCTACTACGTGACCAACTCAGGGCCATTGAGCGTGTGACCGAGGGGCAGAAGGTGGTATCACTGGCCGAAGAGGATCAGGACGTTATAGCCCTGGCGCAGGGAAGAGATGAAGCATGGGTTGAGGTTTTCTTTGTGAGGCGCGGCAAACTCATAGGCAGAGACCACTTCATAATGGGAGGAGTGCATGACGATGCGCCGACGCGAGTCATGGCAGACTTTATAAAACAGTACTACAACTCGGTGCCAGAGATTCCTCCGCGATTGCTGTTGCAATATCCATTGGATGACGGTGACCTGATCCATGAATGGTTAGAGCAGAAGCGCGGTAAAAAAGTGGAGATCATGGTGCCAGAACGTGGCAAGAAACATAAACTGGTAGAGATGGTGGCAGAGAACGCCAACCGAGGATTCGAGCAGCTCAAGGTAAAATGGCTCGCCAACACCGATACGCTTGAGTCAGCGATGGAAGAGATACAGGAGAGACTCAATCTACCCAGGATGCCCCGACGGATGGAGTGCTACGACATATCCAACATTCAGGGGAATACGCCTGTTGGAAGCATGGTAGTCTTCGAGAACGGCGTGTCCAAACCGTCGCATTACCGCCGTTTCAAGATAAAGACCGTGAAGGGCATCGACGATTACTCCATGATGCAAGAGATGTTACGCCGCCGCTTTCAACGACTGGGACGTAGCAAAAACACTGTCGAGCCAACAGATAATGAGAGCCCTGTAGAAGATGGCGGAAAACAGGTCCAGGCTTGGGGTATTATTCCAGACCTTGTACTTATAGACGGTGGCAAAGGACACTTGAATGCCGTGGTTGAGGTCTTCTTGGAACTAGGCATAGATAACGTTCCGCTGGCCAGCCTTGCCAAACAACATGAGGAAATATTCGTACGGGATACACCGGAGTCAATAATGCTGCCACGCAGTTCCCCTTCCCTGTTCCTAGTGCAGCGGCTACGCGACGAGGCGCACAGATTTGCCATCACGTACCACCAAAAAAGCCGCACCAAGAATGGAATGCAGTCGGCAATTGACCTTGTACCAGGCATTGGCCCCAAACGCAAGCGTATGCTGATACGAACATTTGGTTCTGTGAGGGGTGTAAAAGAGGCATCGTTGGAAGAATTGGCATCTGTCTCCGGCATGACCCCAACACTGGCACAGAAGGTTAAGGAATTTTTGTGATTAAACACGCTTTTATAGGGTTCGCAATAAGCCTAGTGTGTCTAGTGCCACCACTGGTCCACTTCGTGAGTGGGCCACTGGGACCAGTAATTGGTGGATGGATAGCAGGAAGCAAACATAAAGCCAGACCTGACCAGGCGCTTGGGATAGGTGTCTTGATGGGACTCTTTATGATCGTTCCAGTCGGTGCCGTGCTGGCACTTGATAAGCTGGCTCCATCACTGAATTCATGGGTGGACAGCGACATCCTGATCGTCGTCGGCATAATAATCTTAGTCTACACAACCATGCTAGGTTCTATGGGAGCTATGATTGGAGGCTACATGGTTGGCCGTTCAGACAGCATCTAGAAAACATCAACGCGGAGTCTGACAGAATCTGATCAGACTATCTAGACGCTTTTGACTCTATCAGAACCTTGGCCACTTCAGGACGCGTCAACTCCACGGGAGGCATCTCTCCCTTGGACAGCATTGCCATCATCTGTGTGTCGCTAAGACTGATCCTGTTGTTAGTGCCATGAGGGCATGTTTTTTCGCTAGCCATCCCCTTGCACCGTTTGCAGAAGAAGGAGTTATCAAAGAACATTGGAATTATACCAAGGACTATCGGCTCAAACTCTTTGAAGATATGCTGCGCGTCATATGCCCCGTAGTAGTTTCCGACACCAGCGTAGTCGCGGCTTACTATGAAGTGAGTGCATCCGTAATTCTTACGCACAATGGCGTGGAAAATGGCCTCTCTTGGACCAGCGTAGCGCATGAAAGATGGCAACACAGAGAACAGGACACGACCAGGAGCGTAGTAGTTCTTCAATAGAGTCTGGTAGGAACGCATTCGCACAGATACAGCAATGTCATCGACCTTGGTTTCCCCTACCATCGGATGAAACATTAGGCCATCCACCACCTCTAGGGCACACTTCTGTATGTATTCGTCGGAGCGGAACACTGGATTTGTGGTTTGAAAACCCACCACAGTATTCCACCCAAGATTGGATATAGATTCCCTTGTCTGTGCAGGAGTCATGTAGTGAGGCTCAATGCCGTCCTCCACGGCAAGTCGTTCCTGAAACAAGGTTACTTTGCCTGACAGAACCACATCACCATCCTGGTAGAGATTGGCAACGCCGGGATGTTGAACATCTGTGGTCATATATACAGCCTGTGCTTCTTCTACTTTTTCGCGCCGAAATTTCCCGGACAAAGAGAGGATTCCTACGATCTCTCCGTCTGCTTGGGATAGTGCAATCTGTTTACCTTCTTTGAGATTTGCAGCCTGATGTGAGTCAACTGCTAGAGTCACTGGAAGGGGCCAGAGTTGACCATTGTCCAAATGCATATTCTTGACTACTGAGTTATAGTCCTCATGCCCCATGAAACCCGTCAGCGGACTGAAGGCCCCCTGGGCTATCATGTGGGCGTCTGAAAGTTGCCTCGTGTTGATTACCAAGTTTGGAAGAGACCTAGCATCTTCCTTGAGAGCTTCTGCTTGCTCTTCTACGATTTGTCCGTTAACAAGCGACCCTCCGTGTGGAGATATCAATTGCGTATCACCTTTTGATTCAATAGTCGTGTATTGCTCTATGTTCCAAGCAAGTGAGATGAGCCGTCAAACGCTATATTAGCGTATAGATACCAGATTCCGTGAAATTTAGCAATTACCGCTTAAATGTTCTCTTCTCCATTGTCGTGATGTAAATTCACCACGACATCCAGGTTCAAAGATTTCTCATAAGGAAATGATATATCAGCGAAACTCTGTATCTATCCGAGAGGATATACACTTTTGCTAATCGAGACCGTCAGGTTCTTTCTGTGTAGCCTTCAACTCGTCCTCGTATTTCTTACATTCCCAGATTGGTCGGTGATGTGTCTCACACCAATTGTAATCTTTGTTAATCACAGCACAGTCGGCTGTGGAAAAAGTTGGAGGTTTGATAATTCCCCCTGGACCACTGCTGTTGATAACACCCTTTACAATGATAGAATTGCCTGTGCCTTCCGGCACTTTAGCAA
>CAUZMC010000018.1:0-28091 GCA_963580875.1 Dehalococcoidia bacterium | reverse complement strand
CATCAGGTATCCAGTGCCTTAAACTTTTGCACCTGAATACATATTCCAGTGAGCTGGCAGACCCAATAGATGCCAGCCAGCAGGCCCTCTTCGATTCCGGGACAAACGTTGGGGTAATTGCAAGGCAACGATTCCCAAATGGCAATCTCATAGAAGCCCCCTACTACGCCCACTCCAACGCTGTTACATCCACCGCCAATGCACTTTCCAACGCATCCGTCCCTGCCATATACGAAGCTGGCTTTGCCTTCCAGGGCATAAGAATCAGAGTGGATATCCTCAACCGCAACGTAGACGGCACATTCGACATGATAGAAGTCAAGTCCAGCACCAGCGTTAAACAGGAGCACATACCGGACGCCGCTATACAACTGCACGTACTTGAGGGATCCGGCGTTCCAATAAAAAACGTCTTAATGCAGTACATAGACAACACCTATGTGTACGAAGGCGGCTCATACGACTCAGAAAGATTGTTCCGTCTTACCAACATCACTGAGGCTGCCCGCTCTTACTTGGAATCCGTTCCCAGATCCCTTGCAACCATGTGGGACACCCTGCGCTTGGATAAACCACCTCAAATAGCAATCGGACCTCAGTGCACAAAACCATACAAGTGCCAGTTCTACGGGCTATGCCACAATGACCTGCCTGAGCACTCCATAGAGCAACTCCCTAGGACCAAGCCAGAGTTAATGAACAAGCTGCGCTCTGCTGGCATACAGGGCATCGGCGATATACCGGCGGGCTTTCCAGGTTTGTCGGAAAACCAGCAACGCGTTCGAATGGCCGTCGTCAGCGGCCTCCCATATGTAGGAATGGAGTTGGCGGATATCATTTCTGAGGTCGCATACCCGCTCTATTTTCTAGACTTTGAGACATTCAACCCCGCTTTGCCGGCATATCTTGGAACCAGACCATACCAAAGCATACCCTTCCAATGGTCGTTACACGTAATTGATTCTCCCGGAAACGAACCAAGCAACGTCTCTTTTCTCCACAACGGCAACGACGACCCACGTGAATCCTTCACGAAAAGCCTCATCGAAGCTATAGGCACTCATGGAACTATCATAGTCTATTCATCATACGAGAAAATGGTCATAGAGCGGCTTGCAAGCGAATTCCCCAAATATCAAGATGCACTTCTGGCACTTCCAGGCCGTTTTCTAGACCTCCTTGCGGTTGTAAGGGCACACTGTTATCACCCGGACTTCCACGGCAGCTACTCAATAAAGGCAGTTCTTCCAGCCCTTGCTCCCGACATGACGTACAACGATCTTGAGATACGTGAGGGTTCCATGGCAGCTTTATCTTTCGCCAGGATGATTGCGCCAGACACACAGCCATCCGAACGAGAGCAAATACGTAATGCCCTCCTCGAATACTGCCAGCGTGATACCTACGCGATGGTACGCATCCTCCATGCCCTTCAGTATATGAGTCAATCACGAGCGTACACCACGCCATGATTGAATAGCCTCAGACAATTTGAGGTTCCTATTAATAGATAAACACATCACGAGCATGTCTACGTAGATTGCAAAACATCAGAAAGTTGACATGCCCAGTCATCCGCCCTATACTCCGTCAGTTGACATGGATTACGCAGTAATAGAAACAGGCGGCAAGCAATATACCGTACACCCCGGAGATGTCCTCCAGGTGGAGAGGCTAGACAATGCCCAGGAAGAGGTCATGGAACTGGATCGCGTCCTGCTAATCTCTAGGGACGGAGTTGTAAAAATAGGCCAGCCATTGCTGCAAGGTGCCAAAGTAAAGGCAGAGGTTGTTGAAAATGGGAGGTCTCCCAAAATAACCGTCTTTAAGTACAAAGCCAAAGTCCGATACAAGAAGAAAGTTGGACATCGCCAACAGTACACAGAACTCAAAATTGTTGAAATAATCGACGGGTAACAGACCAAAACTTATAACAGCGCACCAATGGCACGAAAGGTGACGTCAGATGGCTCATAAAAAAGGCGGAGGAAGCAGTCACAATGGGAGAGATAGCAACTCTCAAAGACTAGGTGTCAAGCGGTACGATGGACAGTTGGTTACAGCTGGCACAATCATCGTCAGGCAGCGAGGCACTAGAATCCAGTCAGGAACTAACGTTGGAGTTGGAAGAGACCACACTCTATTTGCCTTGACAGACGGTAAGGTCAAATTTGAGCACGCAACCAAATTCAAGAAACAAGCCAGTGTTTACCCCATTGAGGTAACAGCCTAGGAGCACCCGTGAAAACCGAGATACATCCAATATATTACCCGGACGCAACGATAACCTGCAATTCTTGCGGTAACATTTTCATAGTGGGGTCAACTAAGCCCTTACTCAAAGTGGAGATATGCAGCCAATGTCATCCGTATTTCACTGGAGAACAGCGGATCATTGACACCGAAGGACGCGTCGAGCGCATGAAGAGGCGCTTCAACCTCACGTAAGCCCACATCTCACCAAATGCGGAGTCAATGGGGGTGGGATAAAGCCACTCCTCCTTTTGTATATCCTGCCTTGGGCGGATCGGCATTCAGAAAGGCCAGGCCCAAGTGGAAAAGCGAATTAGTTACGGTGGGCAGGCTGTAATAGAAGGAGTAATGATACGTGGTCGTGACCATTACTCCCTGGCAGTCCGCCGTCCTAATGGAGAAATCACCACACAATCATCCAAACTGAGCACACTCTACACAGGGCGACTCAGGAACATCCCGCTTATACGCGGAATCATAGTCCTCATAGAAACTCTTTTCATTGGCATCGAGGTCTTGAGCCGCTCCGCCAACATCGCCCTTGAAGAAGAGCGTAAAGAGATGTCACGCCTGTCCATGGCATTCATGTTGATTATCTCACTGAGCATTGGCATTGGACTGTTCTTCATTACACCGCTCCTTGCAATCCGTTCCCTGGACAGCTTCATAGCCTCTGATGAAGCCAGCAATCTGATCGAAGGAATACTGCGACTCAGCATGTTCCTCGCATATATATTCTTCATTGGACGCCTACCAGACATCAAACGGGTCTTCGCATACCACGGTGCAGAGCACATGACCGTGCACGCCCACGAACAAAACCTGCCGTTGGAAGTGGAGAACATCCGCGGCTTCTCAACAGCCCACAACCGCTGCGGCACCGCCTTCCTGCTTGTGGTAATGGTGGTGTCAATCGCCGTCTTCACATTAATCGGCAGGCCATCTCTAGAAATAAGCATCGCCTCCAGAATTGTCCTTATGCCGGTAATCGCTGCCATAAGCTACGAGATTATCCGATTCAGCGGCGCCCATTCAGGTCATCCTCTTGTAAAGTTAATCGTCTACCCAAGCCTAGCACTTCAATCCCTCACCACACGTCAGCCAGACGACGAACAGATAGAGGTTGCCATACACGCAATGAAGCACGCCATAGCCGTTGACCAGGGTGAAATAGTAACTGACGATAACTCTGAAAATGGCATTACGGGCGAAGGGAAAGCCAACAGCCAAGACTAAGCTTTCGTCGTTGCGAGTCAACGATGAAATTGGGGAGTGGCAACCTGACGGAGGAGTGGCATATGAGTAAGCGTTTCTTTGCTTACATCATTAACAACCCCAGAAAGACAGTACCCTACACAAGCGTAACAAATAACCTGTCCCACCGTGTTTACGAGCACAACAACAAACTTACACCTGGATTCATTGCCCAGTACAACGCAGTAAATCTCATCTACTATGAGGGAAACTGAGTCCGCCATCATACGTGAAAAGCATTCAAACCCAGGCCCACGGCGAAGAAAATTAACCTCATCTAACAGGACCTAAGCGCCGAGTTGTGAAGCTACGCTACTTCACCCCAGATTGCTTCTCTCTAAGGCTCGCTCGCAATGACCGTGGGGCGCCTCTTTGAAGCCTATATGCTTCGTTCATGCTGTACCCAGACTGAAACCAATTGGCATCCTCATTAATATCCGTCTTCATTTTCACATACTACGCTAAGTAGCTAGGCAGCTGATCAGTGGTTACGTTGTTTAGGTATTTGCCTTAGTTTTCACTGCTGTTACGGAATTTTCAGATAAACCGAATGCTTCGGCGACTAGCTCAAAAGATCGCAAACGGTCTTCAAAGTAATGGCAGTTGGTCACTATGCTAACGTCGGTTGTTCCATAGACTTTTGCGGCTTCCAAGATTCCATCTTTAACTGTATCTGGAGAACCTTGAATAGAATACCTATTCACTTGCCCCAAATGTTCGAGTTCAGAAGGGGACAGTGCGATTGAAGAAGCTTCTTCAGGAGAAATCATTGGCTCACGTATACCTCTCAGAGTATTTATGCGCGAGATATTCCTACTGGATGCTATGAATTCTGCTCTTTCGGATGTCTCAGCGCAGATAACTTGCAACGCCACGTTTAATCTCGGCTCTGCAAGATACCTGGATGGGCGAAAGAGTTGTCTGTATAGTCCCGCAACCAATGGCCCATGCCCAGCGGTGCTGCCAAAGAAATCTGCAAAGGAAAAAGGCAGCCCAAGGGCCGCAGCCAATCTGGCACTGTAGTCGCTAGATCCAAGTAGCCATATGCCCGGAATCGAAGGAGATGGCGGACCAGGTTGTGATTTTACATGCGAGAAGATGTGCTCGTCTGGCAAAGTTCCTGACAAGAATCCAATCAAATCAGTAACTTGTTGAGGGAATTCCTGAATATCTGCGGTCGGTTTTGGGTAAGACAGGGCCCTAGCCGTATCCTGATCGCTACCGGGAGCCCTACCAATGCCCAATTCGATTCGATTCGGGTAGAAAGATTGCAGTACATTGAATGTCTCAGCCACTTTCAACGCTGAATAGTGAGACAGCATGATCCCACCGCTGCCAACAGTTATATGATGAGTCTGGGAAACTATTTGCCCGATCAGGATCTCCGGAGCTGTCCCTGCAAATCCTCCGGAATTGTGGTGTTCAGCAACCCAGAATCTATGATACCCAAGCTTCTCAGCTACTTGGGCAAGTTTGACAGTTTCTTTTAGTGCTTGCTGCGCGGTGCCTCCTTGCCTTATCGGAGATTGGTCTACTATGCCAAGCGATAGTGTGTCCATTTCATAACTTCCTATGTATCAGGATGATCGTCAAGTAGTTGATAGAAAGCAGCAAATAAGTCTAAGCCTAGGCATAATAGCACCAATTTGTTAAATTCTCAGTCTCGAGTATACCTATTGTGGCTTATAAGCTGATTGCTAAGGTAGATATATCTCTATACAGTAGCATTAGTCATGCTACAACAGCATGCACTGAAGCTACATGCGAAGGCTCTACGCTCAAATTCGGCAGTGTCATATCCAAGCATAGTCCATTACCCCCTTCTCACACGCAACTCCTTCCACACTTTTTCCGGGCTTACGTCAGACGCTGATAGCAGCACAAGCGTATGATACAGCAGGTCTGCCATCTCCTTTGGGAGATTCTCACGGTTCATCATCGCCCCAGCAAGCGCAACCTCCCCAGCCTCCTCGATAACTTTCTGCGCAATACGCTCCACCCCACCCTCCAAAAGCCGTACCGTATAACTGCCTTCGGGCTTATCAACCTTCCGTTCCTGTATCACAGAGAATAGCTCCTCCAATATCCCGGAGCCTTCCTCTTCACCCTCATACTCTTGATCGCCCTCCACAGGTTGAAAGAAGCAACTCTGATTGCCAGTGTGGCAAACAGGGCCGGTCGGTTTAACCTTCAAAAGCAGCGTATCACCGTCGCAGTCCACGTGGGCTTCCTCAAAGTTTAGGTAGCTGCCAGATGTGTCCCCCTTATGCCAAAGCTCCTCCCGACTACGACTGTAGAACCACACCTGACCCTCTTCCAGAGTACGCTTAATGGAGGTTGGATTCATATAACCCAGCATGAGCACCTGCCCAGTATCGGCATCCTGAACAATCGCGGGGACAAGTCCCCTTCCATCTAGCTTGATCATTACGGTTTAACCTCTTTCCCCCAAAAGCTCTAATACACTTGTCAGCCCGCTCAGTTCCGTGGCTTCGTAATCAGGGGGAAGGAGAGTCGGGTCACGATCGGTTTTGCTTCGATTTAGCCACGCCGCCGTCATTCCCGCAAGCTTTGCCCCGTGCACATCATCCAACAGTGTGTCTCCAACGTACAACGCCTCTTCTGGCAACACTCCCGTCTCCTGCAAAACACGTTGGAAGACCCGCGGGTCCGGCTTGTACGCACCGACCATCTCCGATGTAATCACGGCATCGAAGGACATCGCATGTTTGCGTATAAGCGGCTGTATGAAGTCGTTATCGGCATTTGTAAGCAGGGCCCGCTTCCAACGACTTCCCACGTATTCAAGGAATGTGAATGTATCATCGTATGGCTCTCTGGAGGCCATACTGTCAACCGACAGCTGTGCAGCGTGACCTGCGTCTCCCTTGATTCCCAGGCTATCGAATGCTTTCACGAATGCCTCTCCCCAGGCCACTTGATAGGTCTTAAACGGAGCCGACTCCTCGGGATGCTCCATATTGGTCCTGGTCTGGCGAAAGCGCATTTCAAATGGCTTCCAGCAATTCCAAAACTCCTCCGGAGAAACTGGAAGCTCCTGGATACGGCAGATGTCCGCAAAGACGTCGATCCAAAAAGATGTATCGTTACGGAACAGGGTGTTGTAAACGTCGAAAATAACGACTTTTAGAGGCATTGTGTGATTTCTCAGGCCAGACGAACTGGAATACCCTTCTGTGCCAGGTACTCCTTGGCTTGTGATATTCGATAAGTCCCGAAGTGAAAAATGCTGGCTGCCAGCACAGCATCGGCCTTGCCCTCCTCCACTACCTCATACATATGCTCCAAAGTGCCTGCTCCTCCACTGGCAACCACTGGCACGTTGACGGCCTCAGAGATGGTGCGCATCAGCTCCAGGTCATATCCTTCGAGTGTGCCATCGGCGTCTATGCTGTTCACCACAATCTCTCCTGCCCCAAGCTCCACGGCACGTACGGCCCATTCCAAGGCGTCCAGATCCCTTGGACGGCCTCCTTCACTCCCGGTATGTGAGTACACCTGCCATCTTGACTCAGAACCGCCCTCGACCCGCTTTACGTCCATACCAAGGACAATACACTGGTTTCCGAATGACTCCGCACCCTGCCGGATAAGTTCAGGGTTCTGTACCGCCGCCGTATTGATGGAGACCTTGTCCGCACCGGCATGGAGCATGGCGGTCATGTCTTCAACACTGCGTAATCCTCCTCCAACGGTCAGTGGAATGAAAAGCTGTTCCGCCGTCCTTGATACCACCTCCAGCATGATACCCCTACCCTGCGACGACGCCGTGATGTCGTAGAACACCATCTCATCGGCCCCCTCGGAATCATAGAAGGCCGCCATTTCCACTGGGTCACCCGCGTCCCTGTGTTCAAGAAACTTGACGCCCTTTATCACGCGACCGCCGGACACGTCCAAACATGGTATGATTCGCTTGGTAAGCATATCGTGCCAATTGTACCATATGAAGATCGGTAGACATCGCTCAATAAGCATATGCATCAACTCAACAAACAGTCCTTGGAAGCGATCACAAAGAAATCACTCCGGAATTCTCTAAGCAAGTAGACTCGACAGCACAGCATTCGTAAAGTAAGATTGGATACATCCTGATAGTAAGGTTTATCATTAATCCCCGTGCCATTAGGTAAGCGGATAACGCTCCTGACCTCTCCGGATGAGAGAACCAACTTTATTCCTTTAGAGGATGACGGGTATATTTTCTCATTCTCTCAAAATCCCGAGGATATAGACACCATCAACCTGGAGGATTTACCCAATCTGCTTATAGTGGAGTTGGCCATTATCCCCAAAGAGGAAAGAGCAGCCTTTGCTCAGAGATGCAAGAAGGTTGGCATACCAGTTCTAACGCTGATTTCTAAAGATGATTACTCCACCTTTGACCCCTTTATGGAAGTGGAAGACTTCATCTTCTCACCCTTCAATGCCACCGAACTGAACTCCAGAATCAAAAGGACCCTGTGGCGCACAGGAAACTGGGATAGTGGGCAATTTATCCGTACTGGAGACATCGTCATAGACCAGGAGCGCTACGAAGTCTCCGTGGCAGGCAGAAAGATAATCCTCACATTCAAAGAGTACCAGCTCTTATGCCTACTCGCCGCCAACCCGGGACGTGTCTATACCCGTGAAATCCTCCTCAACCGTATCTGGGAATACGACTATTTCGGCGGCACACGCACAGTTGATGTTCACATCCGCAGACTGCGAAGCAAGGTAGAGGACGCCAATCATATTTTCATAGAGACAGTTCGTAATGTAGGATACCGTTTCCGAGCATCCTGAACAGGAAGAACGTAAACTTATTCACTGTTTTAGAGTACGTACAAATAAGATTTAACAAAGCTGTAACACCACGGCAATAACTGATTAACAAACAGGTGATATCTTTAAAGAGGGTTTTTAGGATAAAATACTGAAGATGCCACCCTAGAATGAACTAATTCGAAACTTAAGTGGAGGTAATAAAATGGTTTATAAAGCAGAATATATATGGTTGGATGGTAGCACTCCTTCAGCTAGACTGAGGTCAAAAACAAAGATCATTGCCGATGGAGAACTCCCTCCAATTTGGGGGTTCGATGGATCAAGTACTCAACAGGCATCCGGAGATAATTCTGACGTTGTTCTGAACCCAGTATTAACAGTGCATGACCCAATAAGGGGTGGAAATAGCGTAATAGTTATGACGGAAACCTTGTTAACTGATATGAGTCCACACCCAACAAACACTAGATCCTCATGTGCCGCAATGTCAGAGAAATACGGTTCCTTCGAAACTTGGTTTGGAATAGAACAAGAATACACATTCTTCCAAGGCAATGCCCCATTAGGGTGGCCGGCAAACGGATATCCTGCTCCTCAAGGAGATTATTACTGTGGAGTCGGAGCGGATGTGATATTTGGACGAGATATAGTCGAAGAGCATATGGATGCTTGTATTTCGGCGGGATTGCATATAGCAGGTATAAATGCTGAAGTCATGCCAGGGCAATGGGAATTTCAGATAGGAGCAATAGCTACACCCCTAGTTGGAGACGAACTATGGATAGCAAGATGGCTACTCTCTAGAATAGCTGAGGATTTTGACGTCACTGTATCTTTGGACGCAAAGCCAGTTCCTGGAGACTGGAACGGATCAGGAGCACACACAAACTTCTCTACAAAACAAATGCGAGAAAGCTATGATGCCTGTGTTGCCGCAGCTGAAGCATTGGGTACGAATGCAGCAGAGCACGTTGCCAACTACGGAGCTGGTATAGAGCAACGTCTAACAGGTAAACATGAGACCGCTAGCTATAAAGACTACTCTTATGGAGTATCAAACAGAGGCGCATCAGTACGTATCCCATGGCAAGTAGCCAGAGATAAGAAAGGGTACATAGAAGATAGAAGGCCGAATGCAAACGTGGATCCCTATAAAGCTACAAGACTTGTACTAGAAACTGTTTGCGGTGCCGCTAGCAAATAAACTACTGATATTAATTAATCTTAATCTGAAATTTAAGGGACAGTAACTTGCATTAAGTTACTGTCCCTTAAATTTCAGATTAATAACACCCAAGCTGTACATCGTATATACTTATGGACATGGGACTCCATGCTATATAGCACAAACACAGGCGGCATATCACTGGGCATACGTAAGCTTAACTTAGGCGGCACTAGTTATTCTAGTCACAATATCCATCGATATGTCCATTCCATCAGCCCACGGAGTTTTCTGCGCATTCTAGGCCTACGCCCTATACACAGTTGGCATTTTCAGCATGTGCAAAACCCATACTTTCTCATACGCCGACGAAATGCACACCCTCCTATCTCTCCCATACACACTGCTGTCGGCGCTCTTTATGCCAAGGGAATAAGTTGGCTTCTTGAGAAAGAGATACGGATGAGAGAGCAACTCTATACATATAATCAAACAACAGACCCTTACTCAAAAAGGTAGGTTCCTGTGCACTCACGGTTTATAACAACATACATACTTCCCGCCGTCGTACTTCTCATAGCCATTGCATGCACTGGAAACACCGTGTCAGAACCAATCCATACAAGCCCAGGCTCAGGCACTCCACAACCTTCCTTAAAACCAATGGCTACGTCCGTCACGATATCCAGGAAGCTGGACCTTGCATCACCTATAGATGTCCCTCACTGGGACGTCCATCAATCGCCGTCACCCGTTCTCGCGTCCTGGGGTCCTGGCATCGTCTACAGCCGCCTCCTGCGATTCCAGTCGGGACCTGGTATTGCGACACCCAACGCAACCACCGAGTGCGACTTGTGCGAAAGCTGGGAGCAAATAGACTCAACCACATACCTCTTCAGGCTGAAAAAGAACGTGCGTTGGCAGAACATTCTTCCTGTGTTCGGTCGGGAGCTCGTCGCACAGGATGTTGCTTTCAGCCTGCAGAGGCAGGCGAATCCCAGTTACCCTAATGCTCCACTACTGCGGTCTATCAAGTCGGTAAGAAGCGAAGGCAAATACGCAGTCAAAATAACACTGAAAGCCCCGGACGCAGATTTCCTCGGCAGTCTCGCCAGCGGCTTCGCAAAGATAGTGGCACCGGAGGCTGTCAGCCTCAACGGCGACCTCAGGAACGGACCTGTCATTGGAAGCGGCCCCTGGCTCTGGGACGGCACCAGAGACGGCCAAGGCTACTTCTTCAAGGCAAACCCAAACTATTACGAAAGTGGCCTCCCAAACCTCGATCGCCTAAACATACTTATCATAGTGAACGAAGAAACACGCATCGCTGCCTTTCGCCTCAAAAAGTTAGACCTGATAGAGTCCCCACCTGAACAGTTCAATGTCATCAGAGAAAACCACCCGAGCTCACATTTCCTGCTGTACAGAGAGGCTGGAACAGGCCTAGAGCTGGCTCTGAAGAGCAACAGCCCCCCTTTCAACAACCTTCAAGTGCGGAGGGCCGTCTTCAGCGCCCTGGATCCCTGGGACGCAATAGACGCTGTGTGGGGAGGGCTCGGTTTCGTCAGCCAGGGAATGACAGTCGCCGACCCCGGCTGGCTCTTACCGGAGGAAGAGCTTCGCACGTACTTCGCCAATCCAGCTAGGGCCAAAGAACTCCTCAATACGGCCGATCAGAACACATCGCCATCTTTCACACTCACCGTGGCTGACTATGGTGATACCTACCTGAGTTACGGAAGGCATCTGGCAAAACAGTTGGAGGCCGTTGGTTTCCGAGTATCCCTAAACATTATCAACCCCACGGACTATCCACAGAAGGTATGGTACCAGGGCAACTATCAAGCCTTTATCGGTCCGATCGCGCCAATAACATCACCAAACATGTATCTTTTCTCTGTCCTACACAGCCATGGGACGTGGAACACACATGCCTACGGCGACCCAGCTCTAGACTCCCTCATCGATGAACAATCCATAGATCTTGACACTACCCACCGCCGTGAGGGGGTGCTGAAGATACAACGCCACATAATGGACAAAGCTGTGAGGTTCATGCCAATGACAAGGATATCAGCTTGGGTCTGGTGGCCTAATGTGAGCGGCTTCCATCCAAACCTCACCTCAGGCGAATACTTCCACCTAGCCCGCCTGGGCGTCGAATCTTAGTCAAAGTTCGCTGTTCTAGGGATTGAGCCCCAGTGCGGGCCAGTCCAACATTTGGACATCCACTTCTTCGCCAGCCTTCATCACCTGAACATCCTCAGGGCAGATTGCTAAACCATTCGCAAGAGCCATTGATGTAAGAATTCCGGACCCCTGGTCACCGGTCAAATGGGCGCGATAGCGGCCATCCCTATGGGTGATAATCGCACGTGCATACACCCTGCGCTCATCACCGTTAACGATGTCATCCTCAAGCACAGCCCGTACAGTCGGCTTTTCCAGGTCAAAGCGTCCAAGCATCTTCAGTATGGCTGGACGTACCATCTCCTCAAAGGCAACCAAGGCACTTACGGGGTTACCTGGCAGTCCTATATGAGGAACCTTCTTGCCGTCAGGGGATGGAAACACGCCGAAGGCTAGGGGTTTGGCAGGTCTCATCCTGACCGACCAGAAATCTATCTCACCACGGCTAGCTAGCACGTCCTTTACAATATCGTAGTCCCCCCTAGACACCCCCGCAGAGGTCAGCAGCATATCCGCCGTCAGACCTTCATCAAGCTTGCTGTTCATGGAATCCAGGTTATCCCCTGCTATACCGATAACCCTTGGAATGCCACCGTATCTGAGCACTGCCGCTGCCACACTATAGCTATTGCTGTTATAGATCTTGCCTGCAGAGACAGGTTCTCCCGGCTCAATAAGCTCATCACCAGTGGCTATTACAGCCACAACGGGACGGCGGATCACCTCAACAGTATCTCTGCCAAGGGATGCCAGCACACCCATCTCTGACGGCCGCAGAAGCATACCCTTCTTTAGCACCATCTGGCCCTTCTGAATATCCTGACCAGCTGGCCGCAGGTTGGCACCCATCGAAACGTCCTTCATCACCTTTATGGAGGTTATCTCCAGCGGGCTAATACCAAGGGCCTTCATCTCATACTCGTCAGTCTCCTCAAATGGCACAACCGTATCCGCTCCTGGCGGTATCGGTGCTCCGGTCATTATGCGCACAGCTGTTCCGTCTAGAACCTCCTGTTGAGGAAGCTGCCCAGCTGCCAGGTATCCAATTACCCTCAGTTCCATGGGGAAGTCATGAGTTGCCCCATCTATCCCTTCGTGCCGTACGGCATACCCGTCCATCGAGGAATTCGTCAAAGGTGGAATATCCAACGTAGACACCACATCTTCAGCCAATACTTGACCAAGGGCGTCCAAAAGAGGCTTCCTCTCAGAGTCAAGAGTCTGAAACATAGCCAGAATCCGCTCCTGTGCCTCCTCAACACTTAGCATATATGGCATTCCATCATTCATATTCATATCTCTTATTCTCTCTAGCTAAGGATTCTCACTCGACTGTCTATGTACGACAGTCATGCACAGACGCATTCACGCAATGCGGAAAGCCTGGTAACTCCCGGATGCTTCCGTCCAACGAACATCCATTTCTTGCACAGCGGCTCCTGTGGGACCCTGGTTAAGATTGGCGAGAAACACTTCAAGCCCCGATCGTTCTCCCTCGGCCACCACCTCCACAGAACTGCCTCCCGGCAAATTGCACACATAGCCCTTCAGGCTCAAGCTTTGCGCACACTTCAAGGCAAAATAACGAAAGGAGACACCCTGTACCCGTCCGTACACCACGGCGAGAAAACCGGCCTCATTCCTCAACCTATCCCGACTGTTCCGTTTCTTCTCGCCGCGGCTTTCTCGCCTTCTTTACAACCGCAACGTCAGCCGATTGCTTCAGAGCTTCCGCTTTGGAAGGTTTGCCGGATTTCTTGGGCTTCTTGGTTTCCCGCTGCCCATAATCTCTATCACCCATAGAAATACCTCCTGACCAGTACCAAATCTTCACCACTAGTTTATCAGCACAAAACTACCCCAGTAAAGTCGTCTAGCACATTCGTAAATTCATGCCCGTAACTCTCACCGTAGTTGAAAGAAGAACACCAATATATCCATACAGCCCATTTGCCTGGATTCTCATGCCGAAAAATACCACACCATCCTCTGTACCTAGTCAGTATATCTTCTATGCACAGGCCGATAGCACAGCACAAGCCAGGAACCCCTCACAATACGCTCTCTCCTGAACGCTCTTCTCTCCCTGACATTACAGGCACTGGCTCTAGTTCCTCATCAATTGCCTGGCCGAGCCAACGCTCGACCAAAAACATGACAGTATGTATAATACATCGTAATATCCTTGATATATTTTATATTTGTGGTGCCGAGTTCACCACTCCGCATCCATAAGTGTGGAGGCGCACATTGCCAGAACTATCTCCTGAGTCCCTGAGCAACATCTGCGACGACTCCTGCTTGGAGTTCGAGACCACCGCAGACCTACCGCCGCTGCAATCCATCATAGGACAGCAGCGTGCAGTACATGCCATTGAATTCGGCCTTGATATAGAAGAAAAAGGCTTCAACATATATGCTGCCGGCCCAATAGGAACTGGAAAAGCCACCACCATAACCGCCTTTCTCAAGAACCAGGCCACGTCCAAGAAACCACCGTCGGATTGGTGCTACGTCCAAAACTTTCGCAATCCTAATCAACCTCAGGCATTACAGTTACCAGCTGGCAGCGGAAGAGAATTACGACACGACATGAAAAATTTGGTGGACGAAGCCACCCGCGTCATCACGCAAGCCTTTGAGGGGGAGGAGTATTCTCAACGCAAAGAAAACCTCACCCTGAACTTCCGAAGAGAGAACGAACACCTCTTCGGCACCATAAAAGATCGCGCTATGGAAGAAGGATTTCTCCTTCAATCAAACCCATCAGGCCTTACGCTCATCCCACACACAGGCGGCAAGCCCATCACAGAAGAGGAAATGGCCTCCATAACCACAGCTGAACACGGGAAACTGACACAAATACGGGAGAGATTGGAGAGCGATCTCAAGCAGGCCTTCAGCCAGACGCGAACCGGCGAACGCCTAGTCCACGAGAGCATACAACAGATGGACCAAGAGATAGTCCGCTCCGCTTTGAACTTCCTCATACAGGAACTAAAGGAAAAGTACGCCTCCACAACTCAGGTTGGGGTATATCTGGACGAAGTTGCATCAGACATGACCGAAAATGTTGACCTATTCCGGTCCAAGTCACAAGATGGACAAAACCTGGTATCAGCAGCGCCCCCCATGAGACGTTACGAAATCAACGTCATAGTTGACAACTCCGAGACTCAATGTGCACCAGTAGTGTTCGAGGTCAACCCCACGCATAGCAACCTCCTTGGCCGCATAGATAAAGAAGCACAATTCGGTGCTCTGCAAACAGACCTGACAATGATCCGCCCAGGGTCACTCCACCTGGCCAACGGCGGCTTCCTCATCATCAGAATAGAAGAACTATTACGCAACGCCATCGCTTGGGAAGGGCTAAAGCGCTCCCTCAGCGAGCAAACCATCATCATTGAAGAATTGGCAGAGCGCATGGGCGTCCTTACAACCAATGGCTTAACCCCAGAGCCAATACCATTGGACGTGAAGGCCGTCCTCATAGGCAATACCATGCTATACCACACGCTCTACATAAACGACCCAGACTTCGCGGAACTATTCAAGGTCAAGGCAGAGTTCGACAGCACAATGGAGCTCACCCAAGGCAATATGAATGACTATGCTAGCTTCGTCTCCTCCCTGTGCACTAAAGAACAGCTGTTGCACATGGACAGGGGAGGAGTAGCCAAGCTGCTGGAACATAGCTCTCGCATTGCAGAGGACAAGACCAAGCTCTCAACCAAATTCGCAGAGATAAGCGATATCATTCGCGAGGCCAGCTATTGGGCTAAAAAGGACGCATCATCCTATATTGAAGCCGAACACGTAAATATGGCAGTCGAAGAAAAGGCTAACCGCTCGGACCTCATCAGAGATAAAATAGTAGAGATGATCCAACGTGGCACCATTGCAATAGACACCGATAGCGAAGCCATAGGGCAAATTAACGGCCTGGCAGTCATAGGGCTTGGAGACTTCGCTTTTGGACGACCCAGCCGCATCACGGTATCAGTCGGCACTGGCCGCGATGGACTGATCGACATTGAACGGGAGTCCAACCTGGGAGGACGGCTCCATACCAAAGGAGTAATGATACTGGGGGGGTATCTGTCCGACCGGTTAGCAAGGAACATCCCTCTTGCATTGACGGCCCGTATAACCTTCGAGCAGAGCTACGATGAGATCGACGGCGACAGTGCCTCCAGCGCGGAGTTATACGCTATCCTCTCCCACTTAGCAAACCTCCCAATCAAACAGGGCATCGCTGTAACCGGCTCAGTCGATCAGAAGGGCCATGTCCAGCCCATAGGTGGAGTGAACCACAAGATTGAGGGCTTCTTCTACGTGTGCCAAGCCAAGGGGCTCACCGGAGACCAAGGGGTAATGATACCAGCCAGCAACATCCAAAACCTCATGCTTCGAGAAGAAGTCGTGGAAGCCGTGAGGCAGGGCCAATTCCATATCTACTCCGCCAGTACTATAGACGAAGGTATTGAGATCCTGACAGGAGTGAAGGCTGGCTCGCTTCAACCAGATGGATCCTTTGAAGATGGCTCAGTGAACCAGCTAGTTTCCAAGCAACTCAAAGACATGGCATGTAACCTGCGGGATTTCACGCGCGGCCTCTCGGAAGAAGGCAACGTGAAGCAAGCCTTACAGTGAGTAACTACAACTCGTAACACAGACTGTGCTATGCCCAGACTCCCAGATTAGCATTGTAGTCCATGTTAATAGCAATACAGCAAGAGCCGAATGTGAGTTCAGGGCTATTCCATGCCTGCAAAGGAGCTATACAGTGATAAATCTAGACCGCCAGTCGGAGTTAAACGCTCTTTCAGAAGAAGCGCACTCTTTCTTCGCTCAGAAGCATGCAGCTCGTGAACGAGCTCTAAACCTATCCCGCACAACAACGCAACTTTCCGCAACAGCCATTCGTTCCGCCCACCGTCACCAGTTCGACGAAGCCCGTGCATTACTAGACACCGCCAGGGACCGTGTCGCCGAAATGAAGGAGATACAAGAGAGCCACCCAGACATCTACTATGCTGGCTTCGTACAGGATGCCCAAAAGGAGTACGTAGAGGCCAACTCGACCCTAGCTTTCATCACAGGCACACCGTTGCCACATCCCAACGACCTTGGAATAGCTCATGGAGCCTACCTAAACGGCCTTGGAGAGGCCATCGGCGAAATACGCCGATACATACTCGACTCTCTTCGCCGCGGTGACGCCTCACGGTGCGAAGAACTACTGGACCTCATGGATCAGATTTACACCCACCTATTCACCATGGACTTCCCCGAAGCCATCACAGGTGGCTTAAGACGCACCACAGATGCCATGCGTAGCATCATTGAGCGCACCCGAGGCGACCTTACAGCCACTCTCAGACAACAGACGCTTGAGCAAAGCCTTACACAGTTATGGAATCGGCTCACCAGAGAAGATCTTGACTAGAACAATCCATAGTGATAAATTGCACTCTTGGGTGAAGCCTAAGGATTGAAACCATATTCACTCTGCCGGCCCCCATAGGAGGTAACAAATGGAATCCATACTCGTAGCCATGGGCACTGGCGTACTGGCCCTAATATTTGCCGCAGGATTGGCCTACCGAGTCCTCAAAGAGGACGAGGGCAACGACACCATGAAGGAGATTGGCAAGGCAATTCGTGAAGGAGCGTCCGCCTTTCTTGCCAGGGAGTACCGTACCCTAGCCATCTTCGTGGTATTCGCCACAATAATCATCGCAGTCTTTGTAGATATCATGCAGTTTGACCGAAGCATCCCCAAGACCGCAATATCCTACATTGTGGGTGCTATTTGCTCCGCTGGAACAGGTTACATTGGTATGAACATCGCCATTAGAGCCAACACCCGCACCGCCGCCGCATCAATGATCGGACTAAACTCCGGCCTACGTGTCGCCTTTAACAGCGGAGCAGTAATGGGCACCTCAGTGGTCGGTATTGGTATATTAGGCATCTCAATCCTCTACGTCATCTTCAAGGACATCACCGTCGTTGCTGGCTTCGGCTTCGGCGCATCCTCCATCGCTCTCTTCGCTCGCGTTGGTGGCGGCATATTCACAAAAGCCGCAGACGTAGGCTCTGACATAGTTGGCAAAGTCGAAGTAGGCATCCCAGAGGACGACCCACGAAACCCTGCGACCATCGCCGATAACGTTGGAGACAACGTAGGAGACGTCGCGGGCATGGGCTCAGACCTCTTCGAGTCATACTCCTCATCCATCATAGCCACAATAGCCATAGCGACAGCCGCATCGGCCGTCACACCCGAATTCGACCACCCCAAACTCGTCTTGCCGTTTCTGATAGCAGCGGTCGGCATAGTATCGTCCCTTATCGGGACATTCTTCGTACGCACAGGCACCCAAGCTTCCATGAGCACCCTCCTGTGGGCACTACGCCGCGGCATATACATATCTTCAGCGCTGGTTCTCGCCTCCTCATACGGTGCAATCCAATTCCTAGGCATAGAGAATGGCAACGGCATCTTCATTGCCATCGTCACAGGCTTGGTCGCAGGTAACGTCATAGGATTTGCCACTGAATACTACACGTCATACGAGTATTCACCCACCAAACGTATCGCCGAATCTGCCCAGACCGGCGCAGGCACAACCATAATCACAGGCTTTGCAACCGGCATGTTAAGCACGCTTGTCCCGGTCGCTTCAGTCGTAGCCGCTATACTCATAGCCTTCCAAGTCGCTGGCCTCTACGGCGTTGCCATAGCCGCCGTCGGCATGCTATCTACCCTTGGCATCACCCTGGCCACCGATGCCTACGGCCCCGTGGCTGACAACGCTGGTGGCATCGCCGAGCAGGCCCATCTCGAACCAGAAGTGAGGGAGCGAACAGACGCTCTTGACTCCCTTGGCAATACCACAGCCGCCACTGGCAAGGGATTTGCAATCGGCTCCGCCGCCCTCACGTCCTTAGCTCTGCTAGCAGCCTACACATTCGCCATCAACCCAGGCGTACACGATGCAAAAGAACTAGTTATCAACATCCTTGATCCAAAGGTACTGGTCGGCCTCTTCATCGGGGCGCTGTTGCCGTTCCTATTCTCGGCCCTCACAATGCAGGCCGTCGGAACAGCCGCATACGCCATCGTCAACGAAGTACGGCGACAGTTCCGTGAGATACCAGGCATCATGGAAGGCACCGGTCGCCCTGACTATGCACGTTGCGTAGACATCAGCACAAGCGGCTCACTCCGCGCCATGCTCCTGCCTGGCGCAATGGCCATAACCTCCCCAATAGCAATGGGCTTCATCCTTGGCCCTGAGGCTCTGGGAGGAATGCTCATCGGTGCAATCGCCGCAGGCTTCCTTCTGGCAGTCACAATGGCCAACTCCGGTGGTGCATGGGACAACGCCAAGAAATACATAGAGGCTGGCAACCTTGGCGGTAAAGGCTCCGACACCCACAAAGCTGCCGTCGTTGGCGACACCGTTGGCGACCCGTTCAAGGACACGTCAGGCCCGTCCCTGAACATACTCATAAAGCTCATGTCCATCGTAGCACTAGTGTTCGCTCCCCTATTCATATAGGCGATTTCAGCATTCAAACGTGTAAGCCGAAGGCTCATTGTATATGGGGCCTTCGGCTTACACGTCATAGAAAACATCACCCTTGCCAAATCGCCAACAATCACTACTACCGCATTTAGTGCAAACGGAGCCGGGACGATTCTGGACCTTGCAAAAGCCACCGAACAACCTTCATGACTGAAAGGTACTGTAAGCCCACAGAACTAAATCTGTGATCCTATTAACCCATTGATAGAAGCAGTTCTCATGTACATCAATCCAGGGTTAATATTGAAAGCACTTGGCTATACCGCTACGCACTTGCCATGCTAAGGGTTTCACATCCACCAGCGAGTGTTGTACACTGCAAACCGCATCCAGATCCTCAAAGTATTCGGAGGCAACCCTTGGCCCGCACCCTAGACAGCGTCGAAATGAACAAAATCGTCTCCCTCTGCAAGCGCAGGGGCTTTATCTTCCAGTCCAGCGAAATATACGGTGGCCTAGCCTCCACCTACGACTACGGCCCCCTCGGCATCGAGATGAAGCGCAACATCCGCGATTCTTGGTGGCGACGCTTCATCCAGGATCGCGACGACATGGTCGGCATTGAGTCCGCCATCCTCATGCACCCTCAAGTCTGGGTCGCATCCGGTCACGCTGGAACATTCAGCGATCCACTAGTCGAGTGCAAATCCTGCCACCACCGTTTCCGCGCCGACCACGTCTCCTCAAAAGCCTGCCCAGACTGCGGTGGTGAATTCACAGAAGCCCGCAATTTTAACCTCATGCTCAAGACATTCCTTGGTCCAGTCGAGGACACTGCCTCCCAGACATACCTGCGTCCGGAAACAGCCCAGGGCATCTTCGTAAACTTCCAGAACGTCCTCACCTCCACCAGAAAGCGCCTGCCATTCGGCATAGGCCAGATAGGCAAGTCCTTCCGCAACGAAATAACCACAGGCAACTTCACCTTCCGCACCCGTGAGTTCGAACAGATGGAGATAGAGTTCTTTGTAAGACCTGGAACAGATGAAAAATGGCATCAGAAATGGATAGACGAATTCATGCAGTGGTTCGTTGACCTTGGAGTCAGGCCCAACAGGCTCAGACTCAGGCCACACTCCAGTGAAGAATTGTCCCACTACTCCAAGGGCACCTCAGATATAGAATACAGCTTCGCTTGGGGCTGGGGCGAACTAATGGGCATTGCCAACCGCACCGACTTCGACCTAAAGGCACACTCGGAGAACAGCGGTGTCCGCCTAGACTACTTCGACGACGAAATCGAGGACCCAGAGCAAAAGCATTACATACCCTACGTCATCGAGCCTGCTCTTGGCGTAGACAGAGCGCTCCTAGTTTTCCTCTTCGACGCCTACGACGAGGAGGAAATAGCAGGTGGAGACACACGCGTCGTCCTCCACTTCCACCCGTCAGTCGCCCCAATCAAGGTCGCAGTACTTCCACTCAGCCGCAACGAGCGTCTTGTCCCAAAGGCACGTGAAGTCTACGACCTTGTACGAAGCCGCTTCGTAACCCAATACGACGACTCCCAGTCCATAGGCCGCCGCTACCGCCGCCAGGACGAAATCGGCACCCCATTGGCCGTCACCGTAGACTTCCAAACCCTCGACGAAGATAACGCCGTAACCATACGCGACCGCGACACAATGGAGCAAATACGCGTCCCAATAGCAGAATTGCTGGATACCTTGCAAGAGCGATTAAAGATATAAGGTCCTTATAAACGGCCTATTACATTCAAGTCCATAGCTGGCAAACAATAAGAAATTGCAACACAATCAAACCAGTCATAAAAACAATCAATCCCGCAATAAGCCTGCCTAGCTAACCCATGCGCATACTTCACCTATCAGACGTACACATAGGAGTAGAAAGCTACGGCTCCACAGACCCAGACACCGGTCTAAGCTCACGCCTCACAGACTTCCTATCTACCTTCGACGAGGTCGTCGATTACGCCCTAGATAACAACGTAGACCTCGTCCTCTTCGCCGGTGACGCTTACAAAAGCCGCGACCCATCACAGACTCACCAGCGCGAGTTCGCCAAACGCATAGCACGTCTCTCTCAAGCGGGAATGCCAGTCTTCCTACTCCTCGGCAACCACGATCTTCCGCACATCGCCAGTCGCGCAACTGCCCTCGACATCTTCAGCACACTGGCCGTACCCAATGTCACCATTGGTGACCGTCTGGACACATACCTCGTCCAGACCCGTAACGGCCCACTTCAGATCATAGCCCTTCCTTGGATACGTCGCAGCGCCTTCCTGGCACGCGATGAGGCCCGTGGCCTCACCATAGACCAAATTAACCAGCAGTTACAGGAGCGCGTTACAAGCTTGCTCGCCTGGCAGACCGAGCATCTGGATCCCGACATCCCAGCATTACTAACTGCACACGCTTCACTCAACACCGCCATGACAAGCTCTGAACAGTCCATGCTCCTTGGCCGTGACCCTATTATCATGCAGAGCGCTCTGGCCCATCCCTCTCTAGATTACATCGCCCTCGGCCACATCCACAAACACCAGATACTCTCTCAAAATCCCTACATAGCCTACTCAGGCAGCTTGGAACGCATAGATTTCGGAGAGGAAAATGATGATAAAGGCTTCTGCCTCATAAACCTAGACCCGTCCAAACCACAGGGCAAGCGTCTCGTAGATTTCGCCTTCAATCACGTCAAAGCAAGACCATTCCTCACCATTGATGTCAAAGTCTATGCCCAGCAGGACCCAACCCATGAGGCTCTCAAAGCCATCGCACGAAGTCACGTTGCAGGAGCTATAGTAAGAGTGAAAATAACCATGCCGCAGGAGGTCGAAGCCCTCCTGCGAGAGGACGAGATACGCAACGCCCTAGCATCTGCCAAGTACATCACGCCCATAGTCCGCGACGTACAACGGGACCGCCGTACACGTCTCGGCTCCATTCCTGTCGAAGGGCTGTCCCCACAACAGGCGCTTAAGCTCTATCTGGAAACAGCCAATGTCACCCAGGCAAGGGCCAACGTCCTCATGAGCTACGGAGAAAACCTCATAAATGAAGAAATGGAGCATACCTAAGTGTTGAAGTCATACCCAGCCTAATTCTTGACAGCTACAGAGTGCTTTGCTAGCATCTCCACACTATCAACCCACATTCACAAGTTACCCAAAACGCAGCCATCCCTAAAAACTTCAAAAGCAAGCCCTCGTACCTTCATAACCGAAAACTCGTCCTTACAATACTGAATGAGCTGTCAAAAGCAAGAAGGAGATAGCCAGTGGAGGAGGTAGAGCACCACTTTGAATATAAAACACCCTCAATCCTTGGCAAACACCAAAAAGAGGTGGACCACTCCCTGAGCGCAGCCATATCCCTCAATAATCCTGACATGCACACCATGCTCCAGTATCACCTTGGATTGGGTGACGAGCATGGCTCCCACACAGTCTCCAACCAGGGAAAGGGCCTCCGTTCATCTCTCTGCATATTTGCCTGCGAGGCTGTGGGCGGAATGCCTAACCAGGCCCTACCAGCCGCGGCAGCAATAGAACTTGTCCACAACTTCACTCTTATACACGACGACATTCAAGATGGCGATATAGAACGACGCCATCGCCAGACACTATGGGCTATCTGGGGCATGCCCCAAGCTCTCCAGGCCGGAAATGCCATGAGGAGCCTGGCAGACCTATATATTCAACAGTTATCACATCATCAAGTGGCTCCAGACGTAGTGGCGTTATGCAGCAATCTTCTCACATCAGCCTATCTGGAAACGGTGGAAGGGCAGTATCTGGACTTGGACTTCGAAGGACGAACTGATATAAGCACATCCAACTATCTCGACATGATATCCAGAAAAACAGGAGCTCTAATACGGTGCTCCATGCAATTGGGGTCACTAACTGGCAACGGTGATTCCAAAACCGTGCAGGCCCTGACAAAATGCGGCCAATACTTGGGAGCTGTTTTTCAGATAAGAGACGACTACCTTGGCATGTGGGGTGACGAAGAAGAGACAGGGAAGGCCGTCGGAAACGACCTCCGCAGGAAAAAGAATTCCCTTCCGTTAGTGTACGCCCTTGAACAAGCCGGCTCAATAGAGAAAAAACAACTCCAATACATCTATGCCAAAGAGCAAGTTGGGGACGCAGATGTGACCTCAACATTAGCACTGCTGGTAAACCTTGGCACGCCTGAGTACCTCGAGCGTCTTGCTCATTACCACGCCGCACACGCACTTGAAGCACTAGACGGAATAGAGCTTGTACCTGGAGCCAAACAGGAGTTCAAGGAGCTTGTAGAGTTTCTAATGACCCGCCAACGCTGAATTGTGGCAGATCTCTGATGACAAACTGATAGCAAAAATCCTATACCAAATGCTAATATATTGAAAATTTTGAATCATTATGCTAGGGTAACCTACTGTAGGCTAGATCAAATCACACTGAACCATAAATGAAAACGTCATGAAAATTCGCACTTACAATATTGCCATAGATACTACAAAAGCGCCTGAGTTCGTAGATATAACAGATAAAGTATCTGAGTTCATCAATGACTCCCAAATACTGAGCGGATTCGCTGTGGTGTACTCCAAGCACACCACAGCCGCTATAAAAATCAACGAGAACGAGCCTCTCCTCCTTCAAGATATGGAAGAATTCCTTGAGCAAATGGCATCCCGTAACGCCACATACAGACATAACGACTTCTCCATCAGAACGGTGAATATGACTGAAAACGAATGTCCAAACGGCCATGCACACTGCCAACATCTCTTGCTTGGCACCAGCGAAAATATTCCCATTATTAACGGCAATCTCCAGCTCGGCAGATGGCAACGCATTTTCCTAATGGAATTGGATATGCCAAGGCCAAGAGAAGTACTCGTCCAAGTCTTAGGCGAATAACTGGACTGGGAATACAACAGTTCTCAATACACGAACATAACTCTCATCGTCAACGGAGAACGCAAGAATGGCCGTGGTAAGCAAGAGCATCCACCTAAACATATCAACGGATAAGGTCTTCGCTTATCTGATAGACTTGGAACGTCATATTGAGTGGTCTGGGGAGTGCAGCTTTGGCCTAGAGAAAATTCGGATAGTCACTCCCGAGCCGCTGCAACCAGGCTCAGTATTCAAATCCACTGGACGACTCTCCTCAAAGGCCGGAGTAGAGGACACATCCACAATCACAGAAGTCCAGCCACACAGCCGACTAGCCTGGGAGACAGTGAGCGACGGCGCAGGACAGCAAAACACTTTTCAATGGGCCTACACTCTGAAGCCCCAGAACGATGGCACGGAACTCACCTATTCACTTCTAGAACGTCGCTTCAACCCAAAGCCGATTCAGCTATGGTTCCCTCCCTTTCTATGGCTTGTAGACCGCAAGGTCTTCGGCAAAGAGATGACGACCGGGTTGAAGAAAATTAAGGAAGTTATGGAGCAGACGGGCTTTACCCACAGCTAGATGGTCCATGAATGGCAATCTATTACCGATGCTCGGCTATTGCAAGAACTACAATGGATTGAGAGGAACTTTACGGTCGTATACGTCCAGGCCCTCATGGCGCTTCACGTATCCAACCACAGCGTAGGTAACAGGTGTCGCTGCCGTCTCATAAAGGACCTTTACGATCCATTGAGTAATCAACAACTCAATCAGGCTGCTACCAGCTAGCGTGCCTGCAAAGGCCACTGTAATGAACACTACGGAGTCGGCCCCCTGTCCAACAACAGTTGAACTAATTGTGCGTGCCCACAGCCAGCGCCCCTCTGTGACAACTTTCAGCCTAGACAGGATCATAGAGTTAGATAATTCTCCCACCAAGTAACCGGCAAAAGACGCCATCAATAGCCTCGGCGTATATCCAAGAATGGCATTGTATGAGTCCTGCCCTTCCCAGAACGGGGCAGATGGCAAAAGTCCGCCGGCCCAAAATCCCACCACGGCCACGGAGTTGCACAAAAAGCCCAACAAGATGACGCGCCTTGCAAAGCGAAAACCGTACACCTCGGTGAGAATGTCCCCTAGGATGTACGTGATCGGGAACAACACAATGGCCGCAGGCAGAATATGTCCCCATACCAGTATGATCTTAGCCGCTATGATGTTTGATGTAATCAGCAACGTTACAAACAAGGCAGCCAAGATTACAAAGAGGCTTGTGACACGTGGATTTGTTGAATCGTATGACATATCAGTTTAGCTATTCTATATATTAGGATTGGCCCACTATTGTTGGCAATAAAACTGGTAGCTCAATTACAAAGCATTTAGACTGGACAGGATTTTTGAAAAATCCTGTCCAGTCTACTGGCACCTCTACCAACGGTCAATAGATGGCTGAGTTCAACATGTTCATCTCACCATTATTCGTAAAACATTGAATTATAATTCTTGAATTGTATAGTCGTTATATCTCCTGTACAATATATCAAATGCCGTACATATTAGAAGCCAAGGCACTTACGAAACACTATGGAACATCCATAGCCCTTGAGTCGGTTGATTTCCAGATCAATGATGGTATCACAGGGCTGTTGGGCCCGAACGGCGCAGGCAAAAGCACCACCATCAAACTGTTCCTGGGACTCATTAGGCCAACATCCGGCTCAGCAGAGGTATTTAGCAAAAGACCCTATGAGTCAGTCGAGAGCCGCTCTCTCCTCGGTTATATGCCTGAGCACAACTGCTTGCCATCATCCGTCACTGCCGCTGAGTTTCTAACCCACATGGCACAGGTAAGCGGCATTCCACCAGCCCACGCCCGTACACGCGCCGCTGACATACTGCGCCATGTGGGTCTTAACGAAGAACGATACCGCTCCATTGGTGAATACTCCACCGGAATGAAACAGAGAGTCAAGCTGGCTCAAGCACTGGTACACGACCCACTCATAGTACTGCTAGATGAACCGACAGCTGGCCTTGACCCAGGTGGGCGCGAGGAAATGTTGGCTTTGGTGAAACGCACCGGTAGGGAGTTTGGCATTAGCATCCTGCTTTCGTCCCACTTCATGGGGGACGTGGAGAGCATTTGCGACCGTATCATTGTCCTTGAGGGTGGGTGCATCACAAAGGATGGGGACGTATCCCTGTTTACCCAGGAGACCAAAACCCTCGATATTGACGTAGATGACCACATAGAAGAATTATTAGCAGCGCTGTCCAAGAGAAGCATTGCTGCAATCATGGACGGACTATCTGTGGTAGTGGAAACAGAGAGCGAGGAGCAGTACGACGCCATACGTGACGCCATCGTGGAATCCGGCGCCAGACTACGACGGTTGGCACCTCGCCGTCACAAGCTAAACGATATATTCAGAATGGCACCAAATGAGTGAACCACAGGGCGAGGTATTTGATCTTCGTTATCGCCATTATGAAGGTCCGCGAGAGGGCAGAATGCGCGCTCGCAAGGCCATCTGGATAAACGGCGTCCGTACCTCACTTGGCATTAACCGCGGCTGGGGTCCCAAGACACCCCCAATACTACTCTTCATAGCCGTTATGGCACCAGCGGTGGTAATAAGCATAATGGCTGTTGCCGCCGGTAACCTTGAGGGTTTACCCAGTCACGATACTTATTATGAAATTATCTCCACGCTCCTGGTTATTTTCTCAGCCATCATCGCTCCAGAGCTTCTCTGCTCAGACAGACGCGATGGAGTCATCAATTTATACCTTGTAAGGCCGTTGTCACCTACTGATTATGTGATAGGTCGATGGCTGGCATTTCTCTCAGTGACCCTTGCCCTCGCCTATCTTGGACAGATAGTCCTGTTCACAGGGTTCGTTCTCGCAGCGGAAGAGCCTGCAAATTACTTACGCGACAACTGGCTAAATGTTCCACGCTTTCTCCTCGCGGGACTAGTGGTAGCCATATTCACCACCACAATACCCCTAACAGTGTCAGCTTTCACCACACGCCGCGCATACGCAGCAGCTTTCGTTATCGGACTGTTCATAATCTCGGTACCAGTTGCAGGCATATTGACCCTTTGCGAAGAGGGCCGACAACTTCCAATAGAGCCATGTCGCCCTCCCACTGGAGAATCCGCAAAATGGTTCGCCCTAATAAGCCTGCCAGACGTACCAATACACGTGAATGACCTAATATTCCCAGAGGAAAATTCCTCTGAGTTTGCACAGCTTGTAGCGAAGTTGCCATCCATCATACCAATCACATGGTACCTGCTCCTTACAATTGGGCCGGGATTCGTCCTCTGGCGGCGATACAGTAGTATAAGTATATGACGCAGGTTAACCACAATCAGGAAGCCACTTTAATGGCTCCGCCAATAGACGTTCGTAGCGTCTCAAAGTGGTTCGGCAACGTTGTAGCTGTGAATGACGTGTCGCTACAGGTAAACTCTGGCATAACCGGCCTACTTGGCCCCAACGGCGCTGGAAAAACCACCCTCCTGCATATGATCGCTGGATTGACAAGACCATCGGAAGGAGAGGTGGCACTCCTCGGTGAACCAGTGAAGGACAATCCTCAGCTATATCACAGGATAGGTTTCATGTCGGAGCACGAAGCCGTGTACGGTTTCCTAACTGGCCGCGAATTCGTAGAACTGGCCGCTCGGCTATACGGATTGGAGCCGCTGTCGCTCCCGGTGGACCGCGCTATAAAACTGGTTGGACTAACAGATGTGCAAAACAGAACGCTATCCACGTACTCACGTGGAATGCGACAACGGATGAGGCTGGCCTCAACCCTTGTACACGATCCTGAAGTGTTACTGTTAGATGAACCACTCAACGGCACCGATCCTCGCCAGCGCATTGAGTTCCAAAATCTCATGCGGAAACTTGCCAGCGAGGGACGTACCATATTGATCTCTTCACACA
>CAUZMC010000017.1:0-31469 GCA_963580875.1 Dehalococcoidia bacterium | reverse complement strand
CGCCCTCTCAAGGCGGAGATCACGGGTTCGAACCCCGTATGCGCCACCATATGCCTCAACTCTCCCCTCTACAACTACGGCTAAATCTTCATATCGACCTGACACAAAAGAACTATTCCAAGCGTAAAACCACTACTGGAAATCACCGAGCACAAACACTACCGGCAACCACTAGAACACTATGACACAACGCCCACGAGTTCCACGTGCCTCAAGACGCTGATGGGCATCACTCGCTTGCTCTGGCTCATATGTCCCAGAGACACGCAATGTCACAACACTCGTCTCAGAAAATTGCCGCAATTGATCAAGCAGATCGCTTCGATGGTCATAATCTCGTACCGACGTGCGGTGGAATGTGATCCCACGTTCTCCAGTACCAGTCCAGCCTCGGACTGACACGAACCCTCCACCGTCACGGACAGCGCCCACAGCCAATTGAGAGAGGACAGCACCATCTGCGAGGCCGTCGACTCCATCAGGAACGATCCTCCGAACTTGTTCAGAGATGTCATCACCCCTTGGAACTATGACATCTGCACCAAGAGAGCGCACCAACGACTCATCGGTTGAAGACGAATCTGCAATCACTCTCAGTCCCTCATGCTTCGCGATCTGAATGATGTAGCCTCCGTATGCACCAGCCGCGCCTGTCACAGCAATTGTTTGGCCCGACAGAAGCCCCAACTGATCTAGGGATTGCCGAGCTGTTAATCCATTCATTGGGAGTGTAGCAACTTCGGCATGAGAGAAGCCGTCTGGAGATCTCGCAATTGAATCTGCACTCAATACGATACTCTCACGGTACGCTCCGTGGTTCCCACTTGGAACAACCATGGCCATTACTGACATTCCAACAACGAGATCTGTCTCAGTCCCAGGTCCGATCTCGTCAATCACTCCGGCGACGTCCATGCCAGGCACATATGGAGGCGGGACTAGGCGTAGCATTTCGGCTCTGGCCCCATTCCTAAGCGAGAGGTCAGTTGGATTGACTGTAGCTGCATGCACGCGGACTCTGAGTTCACCTGGTCCGGCATGAACTTCAGGCAAATTAAATACCTGAAGGACATTTGGGGGGCCAAATTCAAATACACCAATTCCTCGCATATACTTACGCTCCTTTTGCATACTAGATTGGGACAGAGTCACTTCAGAAAAGATTTTGACCTGTCCCAGATGATTTGGTCAACTCACTGCCTCGAAATCAGCCTGCATTACTGCGAAATTTCATCTGGTACAATCATCTTAAGTGACTGACTTGCAGGGCCTGATTTGCTACTATAAATATATGGTACTTATAGAATCCCAGTAAGAAAGCCAATTCTCCTCGAGTGTGGCCTGAGCTGGCATTCTGATTTTTAGCCGTGAGCCGCGGGCGTAAGTCTGCTTCCACTGCTTGTTGGGTATCCCACTAAACGTATCGGCCAAGTTGCGTGCCGCCCACAACGTGCAAATGACCATGAGGTTGGCTTTGCATGCCTTCACCCCCAAAATTGGAGAGTATCCGAAATCCTCCCGGACAGTACTCAATCCCAATCTTGACGGCCACTTCAGACAACCGTGCAATAATTGAACTCTGCCACATCTCTTCCTGCGTCATATGCTTTTTGGGTATGACAAGGAGCATTACAGGGACCCACTGCAACCTGTTGTATATGACCATGACAACATCGTCCTGGTAAGCAACCCGGGACGTGACTTCGTTGGCTACTATCCTACAGAACTCGCATGCATCACCGACAGCCATTTGAGGATAAGTTTGATGTTCCCAGGGATTATTCATATTACCAAATTCTGCCTACGATCCATCGCTAAGGTTTGTGGGTTTCCTAAGATCTCTCACCTACCCTGATACCGGAAATCCGGTGCGTCTATTGGCATTATATTTACAAGCGTGACATCCTGCAGGCGCGAATATATTGGATCTGCCCTCTTTTCTTCTCCGAGGTCCGTTGCAGTTATGAGAGTTGGCAGACGAGCATCGTGGCGATGGACAAGCAACTGATGCAATTTCTCCCTAGCCCAAATGGAAGCGTGTTGCATGTCGAAATCGAAACCTCGCAAAACCAATAAGTCGGCATTACGTACTTGTTCAAAGAGCCTGTAATAGCTCACAGTACTGTCAGGACTAAAGGCGTCCCGCAAACGGTCCAACAGGTCAGCTACCAAGAAGTAGCGTACATCTTGACTCAGTTTAAGACGCTCGTTGGCAATGGCAACAGAAAGGTGGGTCTTGCCGCAGCCCCTCGGGCCTATGAAGACCAGCCATCCATCTGGGTCTCTGGCAAAGTTTACCGCCATCTGTAACGCTGCTTCCAGATTTTGCCTCTGCGAATGGCTGGCCCTGTTGCCACTCACATCGAAGCTCTCAAAAGTCATGCGGCGGCGCAGCTCAGGCTCAACCATTCCCCACTGACTCAAATGCCCACCGGCTCCTGTTGTGCCGAGAGTGCAAGCAACAACCATATCCGCGTCTCCAAGCCGTGTCTGCCAGCGAGAGTCCATCTCTTCCACGGTAAGGCCAAGCGTAATCACAGTCGGCAATTGTGTGGTATAGCGATGATTCAGAATTTGATACAGTTTTTCCTGTGCCCATGGAGTGCTGCTGTGGCCTCCAAGGTCATCCAGAACAAGAAATGGAGTATTACGCACCTGTTCAAAAAACTGATCGTAGGAAATCTCACTTGTAGGTGTAAAGGTAGAACGAAGGTGGTCCAACAAGTCTGGCACAAAAACGAAGAAAACGGGCTGACCCCGCTCGACCATCCGGTTGGCTATGGCCGCTGCCAGATGTGTCTTTCCGCATCCGCTGGGACCACTTAGAACAAGCCAACCACACGGATTTTCGGCAAAAGCAGCTGCCCTCTCATAACCATGACGAAACAGATTTTGGCTCTCCTGATCCGCACTACGACCCTCTTGCTTAGTGGACTGAAATGTCGATCGTGTGAGGGCCCCCATGTTACTGTATCGCTGCAGACGAGCCAACTTAGACGGGTCGTCTTCCTTCTGCTGACACCTACATGGAATCACCTTGCCAAAATAAGGATCGGTTATTTGAACCTCTACCCGAACCCAACCAAAGTCGCCACATACCTCACACAAAGGAGCCGTAGAATCCTCTTCTTCGCTATTTTGATGGTCTTGGTAGGCCATGCCTTCTGATCCACTCTCTGGCGTCAACTTTTTTAGAATGTCTCCCAGACTCTCCATGTTCTTTTCCTTCCGTCATCCATCCCTTCAGTATGGCCTCTATATAACGCCAGCTTCGCTTGTTTTGCAGAACCGCCTCACGAAAAGCCTCTCCCACCCACTCCTGAGGATAGGTCCTCTCAGCCTCCTTCAGCTCTTCTGCCATGATATGGCCAATGATGCCAATGTTCTCTTCGTATAGCGAAAAGATATTGAGCTTTGCAGCAGCGACGGTCTGAGATTTTCCTTGAAAGACATCCGATCTATCCAATCTTTGAGACTCCATGTGAAGTGCAGCGCTGCGCCCCTCTTGGCTATTGGGAAGGTACACATCTACAATGCCGTGTTCAACTTCCACCTGCAGGTGGATTAGTACTCCAAGGCTTTGAGCCTTCTCCAGTGTGCCACCAAGGGTATCGGCTATGGCCGCATTATCTATGTCACCTACGTTAAATGAAGCATCGCTTGCAAATATAACTCTGGAGATTGTCCTATCTGCTATCAGTTCCTCCCATGTCAGAAACCGTGGAAAGCCCTTCTTCTGCGCATGGAGCCAGAGTATCCGCAATACGCATTTCAGCACCGACAGGTCTTCGATCTCTTCTAGCAGCGACCCAAAGAGAAGGTTTGGCACAGGCGTGAACTTGGTGTTATCAGGAAATCCCGTGGATGAGATCATCACATGCCCCGTGAGGTCGGAAGGTCTTCAAATCTAGCCATGGCACCATTAAACCGTAGGCTTATGTTGCCCAATGGGCCATGACGGTGCTTAGCTACAATGAGCTCGGCAAGGCCAGCAGGATAATCTCGGTCAGGATACTGGCGTTCCCATTCATCCAACGTGAACCTCTGGTCTTCTCTATGTATGAACATCACGACATCGGCATCCTGTTCAATGCTTCCGCTCTCCCTCAGGTCTGAAAGCTGAGGCCTATGTGAAGGACGGGATTCAACGGCCCTGCTCAACTGGGAGAGCGCTAGGACCGGTACGTTAAGGTCTCTGGCAATCCCCTTCAAGGCGCGTGTTATCTCACCTATTTCCTGAACCCTATTCTCTCTTCTCCCAGTGCCCTGTATCAGCTGAAGATAGTCCACAATGACCAGGTCAAGTTTACGCTCCATATGGAGACGACGGGATTTGCTGCGTATCTCGACGATTCCTTGTAGTGGAGTATCATCTATGAAAATTGGCAAATCAGATAGAGTGCCAGCCGCGTTCACAATACGGCGTTCATCAATATCACTATAAAGTCTCTGCCTCACGACGCGAAGATCTACGGTGGCCTCACTAGACAGATAACGATGCCCTATCTGCTCACGGCTCATCTCAAGACTGAAAATAGCCACCCCCGCCCCCTGGTTCGCTGCATGACGTCCTATATTGAGTGCCAGCGCACTCTTACCAACGCCTGTTCCAGCTGCCAAGATTATCATATCGGAACGCTGAAGACCTCCTAAAAGTTGATCGAGATCCACAAACGCCGTATATACGGGAGTCTCAGCCAATTCCAGGGGATTTTCCAGACGAGCACTTTCCTCTAGGTAGTGGTCAAGAACATCGCGTATGGCAACGAAATCACTTGTCTCCTGACCACTACGAATCCCAAACAGCAGGTCTTCAGCCTGGGACAGTGCTCTGTCCACATCCTCTTCACCATCGTATCCAAGGGAAGCAATCTCACCTGCAGCCCCAATCAGTCGACGCAAGGTGTGAGTTCTGCTAACGATTCTGGCGTAGTGCTCAATATGTGCCGAGGTTGGTACTGAACTAATAAGATGACCCAAATAGGATGGGCCTCCAATCTGCTCAAGTTTCTCCAGCAAGGCAAGGCGATGGCTCACAGTCACCGAGTTTATGGCCGCGTTCCCCTCCCACAAATATAAACAGGCCTCGTAGCACCATCTGGCTCGCTCACTATAAAAATCATCGGGACTCAAGAAGCTTGACACGATGTTGATGGCATCGCCATCTATAAGGAGAGAACCAATGACCGACTCCTCTGCTCTTTCGTCGTGAGGAGGAAGTTTCTCTACATACATCCTATTCTTGTTCTTCGAGCGATTCTACAACCAAATGAACGGTGGCTGAAAGCTCCGGGTGCAGCCTAACCTTTGCCTTAAAGTTACCCAGTTCGTGAATGGCAACATCCAGAGTGATGTCCTTGCGATCAAATTCCATTTCCATCAATACTGCCAGCTCTTGAGCAATCATAAGGTTTGTGACGGCTCCATAGAGCCTGCCGTTTCGCCCAGAACGCATCTTCAATATTACTTCCTTACTCTCCAACCGCTCTGCGAGTGCTTGTGCGCCGCCCTTCAACTTGGACTGACGTTCAAGGCCTGCTTTCCTAATTGACTCTAGCCGCGTCATCTCCTGAGCAGTGGCCGCCACAGCTATCTGCTTGGGAAGCAGATAGTTCCTAGCATATCCGTTCTTGACATCTTTGATATCACCTGCACGAGCTACGTGTGGGATATCATCCAAAAAAATTACTCGCATTGGAACCACCTTTATTCTAGAGTATTTATTCTACTATAGTGAGTAGCCAGCCCTTTGAGAAGGGTCTTGGATACATAACTTCCAATCCCGTTAACCTAAACACAGGATAGCATAAACCCAGCATAAATGGATCAAGTGGATATGATCTAATTTTAATCGAGTTTATCACAGCGGAACCCTGTATTTTCCCGCTACTCACTAAGCCATACTGGCATAATTGTCAGTTACCAGTGCTCGGCCTACATATTATAAGAAACGAAAATTAAACGCCGCGTCGCCGGTGTATTTCCACGGCAGCGCCAGCCAGTACTGCTCCTTTGATTGGTACGTGTGGTTTGGTCACACGAACCGTGACGCCATCCAATGGAAAGGTTCCAAGGAGTTTCCGAGCCAAACCCTCAGCAACGTTCTCCAATAAATTGCGCCCAGGCCCTTCCAGTATTTCCTTAACCACACGATAAACTTTGGAGTAGTCCACCGTATCTTTCAAGTCGTCTGACTCACCAGGTTTGGTAAGGTCAGTGTCCAATTCAACATCCACAATAAAGGACTGACCAAGCTCCTTCTCCTGGGAAGTCGCACCGTGGTAGCCATAAAAGACCATCCCATTCAGGAATATGCTATCACTCACTTCTCAAGTGCTCCAACGCTGATATTAAGAGCTGACATCGGCAATAGCTTCCTCAATTGACAAGAGATTTCGAGCACGCTTAACGACGGGTATGTCTATCATCTTACCATCCAGAGAGGTGGCGCCTTTCCCATGAGCTTCTGCTTCCTCAAAGGCAATCACGACACGCTTGGCGTACTCGATCTCCTCCGGCATTGGACTAAACATCTCGTTGATGACCTGTATCTGCGCCGGATGGATGGCGAATTTGCCCTTGTACCCCATACTCTTGCCTACCTGAATATCGCGGCGCAAACCCTCTTCGTCACGAAAGTTGGCATATACAATGTCAAGCGGCGCAATATTTGCAGCCCTAGCCGCTATTGGCAGCATGGATCTCGGAAGGAAGATCTCTGTGCTTTCATCGGTACGCTCAGTCCCCATGTCTACTGTAAAGTCCTCTGCCCCAAAGGCTACGGCCATAATTCTGGGGGAGGCAGAACAGATGGAATAAGCATTGATAATCGCCATAGCTGACTCTATGTACAAGATTAGCCTTGTCTTCCCACGTTCCAAGCCCTTCTTGATCTCAAGTGACGTGAGCATTTTGTCTATTTCATGCACGTCCCAGGATGTATCCACCTTGCCAACGTTGATACCATATGTGTGTGGAGTCACAGCCGCGTTCATATCCTCTTCCAATAATCCGGTTGTCAACGTGTTTACACGTACAACAGACCGCTTTCCGGCCTTATACAGTATTGGGAGCATATCAGCAATGACATTTCTAGCCGCGGATTTCTCAGCCATTGGAACAGAGTCTTCCATGTCTGGCACCAAGAAATCTGCTGGGGCTGACGCCGCTTTTTCCAGCATATCTCTACGGTTGCCGGGAACAAACATCAGGCTTCTCAGGAGCTCCATTAAACACCTCACGTATCAAACAGCATCACAGGTAAATCATTAATTTGCGACCACGCCAGTATATCACCTTTGGAATACACGAATTTCCTGCCCGCCAGCAACACAAAAACCATGGAGCCCGCATATTACGGACTCCATGGTTAGTTTCGCACATATACCCAGCAACAGTGCCTACTCCGCAACCTCGGGTATTCCTTCTACCAGTTTAGCCTGATTCAATGACAAAGGTCTGTGAGACAATACGTTCGTCGCTTTATGAAAAACCTGATTCCAAAGAGTTTCTGAATTCTTTTTTTTGACCGCACACACGGCATTTGCCATCACTCACAGGACCAGATGGAACATCTATTAACCAGTAATGAACGCACCCGTTGTCCTCTTGTTCATCAATCTCTGGTAAAGGTTGCACATTCGTGTTATTCACAGTTATCACCTTTTCCCCTTCTCCATCCAAATACCAAATGCGAATTTGAAGCGACAGTATAATCACCATGCAAAGGTATTGTCAATAGTCAAGATCTACTCTGTAACCAGAGTTACCGCAGCAAACATCATGCTCAAGTCTACCACCAAGTCATTTGTAAGCGACTATTTGGACATATGAATAGAGATGAACGGCATCTCATTAACTCTTTGGGAGGCACGCACACTGTGTCTGCATGGCCGATCTGACACATACACTTTTTATTAGCATAGCCATTGCTTTGCGATGCCGCTAGCTATAGCGGTCTTCTAAGAAAGAGCCATACCATTAGCGTTGGTCAGTTACGGGTAAATTCCCCTCACTTCTATGGCCTTGACCACTCTGCTTATGCCAAGGAGCAGTGCTGCTTTTCTCATGGTGGTTTTCTTGTCCTGGGAGATAGACACCACCTGTTCAAAGGCTTTGACCATGACCTTCTCCAGTCTCTGCTCCACTTTCTGTTGTTCCCAAAAGTCGTGTTGAAGATTTTGCACCCACTCGAAGTATGAGGCCACGACGCCTCCCGCGTTTGCCAAGATGTCCGGCACAACCTGAACACCCATGTCTTCCAGAATGGAATCAGCGGCGGGTGTGATTGGGCCATTGGCTCCCTCAATAATGATTCCAGCTCTAACGGCAGCGGCGTTTTTAGGTGTTATCTGACCTTCTAGTGCAGCCAGAACGAGGATATCACATGGCATCGCCAGGAGCTGGTCGTTGGTAATGAAATCCACGCCTGGATACTCTATTAAGGCTCCTCCACTAGATTTCCAATCCTTCAGTTTCTCTATGTCCAACGACTTCAAGGATCCACTGTCCGAGTAACACCCTCCGCTGCTATCGGTAATCGCCACAATACGGCATCCATGAGCCTCAAGCAGACGGGCAGCGTGGTATCCAACATTGCCAAGGCCCTGCACCGCCACTGTAGCTCCTTCCAAGTTTTTTCCGATGCGTGCCATCTCCATTCCAGCCACAATCATACATCCCCTACCAGTGGCATCCAAGCGGCCAAGACTGCCGCCAATTTCCAACGGTTTGCCAGTGACAACTCCAGGAACGGAGTACCCCTCATGCATGCTGTATGTATCCATTATCCAGGCCATTACCTGTGGGTTTGTATTCACATCCGGGGCCGGAATATCTTTCTCAGGGCCAATGAGCACGGAAATTTCCGAAGCATAACGGCGAGTCAGACGCTCCAATTCGTTTAAGGACATCTGCTTTGGGTCAAAAGTTACCCCACCCTTAGCACCACCATATGGAATGTCAGTGACGGCGCATTTCCAAGTCATCCACATAGCCAGAGCCTTAACCTCATCCAAAGATACCCAGGGATGGTACCGTATGCCTCCCTTAGCTGGGCCACGCGACAAGTTATGCTGAACCCTATATCCAGTGAACATACGGATATCTCCACTGTCCATACGCACGGGAAAGTTCACCGTAAGTTCTCTCTGCGGACGCCTGAGATACTCTGCAATACCTTTATTAAGGCCAAGCACATCCGCTGCCTCATCGAACTGTTGAAGAGCCATATCATAGGCAGATTCCTCTTCCGTCGTATACAGTTTGACCAGAGGTTCCTTGTCAATAGTCATTCCCATCTCCTCTATTTTGCATATATATCGGTATCAGATGACTCAAATGCCGCATAATGTCAATTGCCAGTCCATTTCGCATCCAGTTCACAGTCGGTCAATGGCAACTGAGGTCATTCAGAGTAGAAATCGAAGAACCCCGTAGTAAGCGGGGTTCTTCGATTTCTTTTGCAATAGCCATAGTAAAAGAATTAAGTCTGTTTTTTCTCAAAGTCTTCCAGATCTAGCCCTCCAATGAACTCCTTAAACGCGGAGAGACGATTCAACTCGTCCTCGCTCATCTTAACCACAGCCTTCTCTTCAGGTTCCCCCCCTATTATTGGATTGCCTGTCTCCGGATCTAGCGCAACTCCGGCCTTATTCATCACTGCGTCTTCGACATACATTGGAACCATTACCCTGACCGCCAGGGCAATGGCATCGCTGGGTCGTGAGTCCACCTCAAAACTGATACCATTGAAACGTATGGATATCTTTGCATAGAAAGTGTCATTAAGAAGGTCTGACACCACAACATGAGATACTTCAGCCCCAAGGCTGGTGATAATCGAGTTCAGTAAATCGTGGGTTAGAGGTCGCGGAACAGAGAGATCCTGTAGTTTGACAGCGATGGAATCGGCTTCCGCTGGTCCTATCCAAATTGGGAGGTACATATCTTCTGATTTCTCCTTCAAGATAACCACCCTCTGGTAGTTCATCAGGCTGACACGAATGCTATCTACCACCACTTCTTGCATCTAAGAAAACTCCTTGAATACCAACGATACTCAACCGCAATTCTACGACCATGCCAACAGACATGTCAACGACAATTTAGGCATGGATGTTCCTTGATTCCAACCATGTTGACTTTAGCAAACCGTTAGTTCAATAATTGCCAAGTTCTCAATAGACCATACTGCTTGGAGTAAGCATTTGCGACCGATCATTGTCCTGTTAACACTGTTGTTCTTGTTGGCTGGCTGTACCCAATCCCAGCCAACCGCAACTTCTTCAACACCAATGCCATCAGACCTCACTCCTCTTTTTGACCGGATACTGGAGAGGGTCTCCGATATAAGAGGACTGGATCCTTTGAGAGCAGTTACACCCAAGTTCATGACAAGAGAAGAACTGGCAAATACCCTCAGAGAAGACCTGTATGAAAACAGTGAGGACATATGGAACAGCCAAAATGTAATGAAGATTATGGAACTAATACCGCAAAATTCAAACCTGCATGAACTCCTCCTTTCCCTGTACAGTGAACAGGTTCTGGGGTTATACGACACAGAAACCGAGGAACTTTACGTAATCAAAGGTATGACAGAACTAACACCGCTTGATGAACTTACCCTGGCACACGAATATACCCACGCCCTTCAACAGCAGCACTTCGACATCCATGCCATGAGCGAAGCAGTGGCGGACGACTCCGAGGCAGGATCGGCATTAAGCGCTTTAATAGAGGGAGACGCCACAGCAGTGCAAATAGAGTACATGCGAAGGTATCTCACGTCGGAGCAACAGGAGAAAATCTTCAGCAACAGTGTAGACAGTCAAATCTTTAATGCTTCGCCATACGTCCTCCAGGAGAGTCTTAACTTCCCATACAGGGACGGGCTTATGCTGGTCAACAACCTGCTTCTTGTAGGACAGTGGGAGAGTGTCAACGATGCCTATAGGAGGCCCCCTGCCTCAACTGAGCAGGTGCTTCACTTTTCGAAGTACCAAGATGGCGAGAACCCCACAACAATTTCCCTTCCGGATGTGTCGACAGCCCTTGGACAGGACTGGGAAATGGTGCACGAGGACGTGCTAGGTGAATTTTTCTTAAAGATATACCTTGAGACACGTACCGTAGATCCAGTGCCTTCAAGAGCTGTCGAAGGCTGGGGAGGCGACTTATTCAACATTATGGCGGGCCCAAATGGTGAGCAGGCCATGGTTGCACTGCTGGCGTGGGACAGCGAAAGGGACGCACAGCAGTTCTTCGACGCCATAATATGGCGACTCAGTGTCCCTGAAAATGTGATCTGGAGGATTAGTGGAGACCGCGTACTGTGGGTATTATCACCATCCAGAGGCACCACAGAAGAGATTGCATCTCTGTTTCCGGACTTCTAAAGCAAATGTAGAGCGGCCACGACAATCCCACCAACACAAGAGCGCTAGCCCTATGATATTCACAAGCAATCATGTGCAGCCAATGCGTCGGCTGTGATATACTCTGCGAGCATTGCCAAAAAAATGTAACAGAGCCAACGCAGAAGGCCGTTGGACACAAGCCCAGCCACCTTTAGCAACGACATACCTTCCTCCTAAGATTGTGGTAGCCTAACAAATATGGCACAACCAAACAGTCCCTCAAAAAGCGCCGGAAGCAACGGCAATGCCAAGTCCAAGGTAGCCGTTGTATACACGCGCCCTGAGACTGTGTTTGAGGACATTGGCAGAGCTATGCGGCTTGCCGACTACCAAACCCACCTTCCACCAGACATCACCACACTTCTAAAAATAAACATATCGTGGCAGTACTACTACCCTGCCTGCTCCACTTCTCCATGGCAACTTGAGGGTGTAATCAAGACATTGCAGGAAGATGGCTACAACGACCTGATCGCCGCACACAACGGCACCGTAGTCGTTGACTCATTCGAAGGCGAGGTAAGAAACAAACAGAAACCAGTGCAGGACAAGTACAACCTCCCCAACATCCACCTTGATGTACCTCCAAACAAGTGGATTCCATTCCAGCCCAAGGGCAAGATGTTGGTTCTGGATAAGATTTTTCCTGAAGGCCTAACAATCCCTGAGACATTCCCTGGCAAGAACGTGGTCCACTTGCCCACAATGAAGACCCACGTTTTCACCACCATGACAGGAGCCATGAAAAACGCCTTTGGCGGCCTGCTAAACCGCAATCGCCACTGGACTCATTCTGTGATTCACGAGACTCTGGTTGACCTGCTCACCATACAGAAAGAGATTCACCCCGGCATCTTCGCCGTAATGGACGGAACATTCGCCGGCGATGGCCCGGGACCACGTGCCATGCGCTGGCATGAGAAAAACGTCTTCCTTGCCAGCGCCGACCAGGTAGCCATCGACGCCGTGGCCGCCAAACTGATGGGCTTTGACCCAATGTCTATAAAATTCATACGACTGGCTCACGAGATGGGACTTGGCTGTGGCGACCCATCACAAATAGAATTAGTCGGAGAAGATATATCCGGGGTTAACTGGCACTTTAATGGGGCCCAAAATACCCTTGCAAGCCGCGGTCAGAAACTAATTTACTGGGGCCCGCTCAAACCCCTGGAGAATATTCTGCTCAGAAGCCCTATCGCTCCTTGGTCATTTATGGCCTCTAACTTGTATCACAACGCCTACTGGCTCCGCTTCGTAGGCAACCGCAGGGTAAAGGCAGCCATGAAGACAGGATGGGGCCAGCTTTTCCAGCAATACTAGGCAGGGCTCGCCCTGTACCAACATTCTTCAGAGAGCACGTGAAGGCGGCGTTAGCCGTGAATAACACTCGAACATTTCCCAGTTGTTCCCATGTGGCATAATGGCACAATCATGTTGCCCAAAATCAAGCCTGAATCAATCACGACCAGAGATGTGGTCAAGGCCTATGCCCTCGAGATGGGATTTGACCTTGTCGGCATAACCTCAGCAAAGCCATTTACGGAAACAGAGGAGATAGCCCTACAACGCGTCCGTGACGGTCTTATGGACGGTCTGCCCTGGTATCACGAAGCACGTGTAATACGTGGATGCCGACCACAGGAGATATTGCCCGGTGCTCGTTCCATAATCGCCGTTGCAATGAGCTACATGACTGATGACACAGACCAGGATGACGCCCTGAGGGGCAAGGTGGGCCGCTACGCCTGGGGCCACGACTACCACAAAGTCATGGAGAATCGCTTGAGAATTTTTGTCCGAGGACTGTCAGAACGGTTGAGCCAGACAATACAAACCAAAATCTACGTTGACACAGGTCCCATGCTAGACCGCGCAGTTGCCGAAAGGGCAGGCATCGGCTGGTACGGTAAGAACACCAATATCCTCACCAGCAGCCACGGCTCCTGGGTATTCTTGGGCCAAATTATAACTGACCTTGAACTGGAGCCAGACAAGCCGATTAAAAAAACCTGTGGCCAGTGCACACTATGCATAGAGCAGTGTCCCACCGGGGCCATCGTCGCTCCCTACGTCATCGATAACACGAAGTGCATCTCCTATCTGACCATCGAGTGCCGAGGCCCAATTCCCAGAAACTTACGCCCACTTGTAGGCGATTGGGTCTTCGGATGCGACATCTGCCAGGATGTATGCCCGGTGAACCGCAAAGCACAGCCCAGCAGTGAGCCAGCTTTTCAAACTGGAGAGCACGGCTTCAATTCACTGGAGCTTCTGCCGCTGCTTACAATGACTGAGGATGAGTTCATGGAAACGTTCCGCAATAGCCCAATCCGACGTGCCAAACGAGTAGGTATGCTGCGTAACGTGTGCGTGGCACTCGGCAACATAGGCGATCCGGAGGCTGTGCCAGCTTTAACGGATGCACTGCATCACGATGAGCCTCTCGTGCGAGGTCACGCTGCCTGGGGACTAGGTAAAATTGGCGGGCCGAATGCGAAAAACGCTTTAAAGCAGGCATTGGACACGGAGAATGACGAGAGTGTACGGGAGGAGTTGGTGCTGGCACTAGACCTGTAAGCAAATAGGTAAGTAGGTATATCCGATCATTATGAACCTCCATGTGAACCACTCAAAAGGCCATCAGAGCCACTTTTCAATGCCTAGCGCTTATCTAACACTCTGACAGGAACAAGAGATCTGATGCCTCAGCAAAACTTCAACGTTGGCCTCTCCAATTCCAACGTTGATGGCATCAAATCTGGCATCTAGCTCATGTCAATCAGTTGGCGTTTTATATGCCAATTTGTCTTCCAATACCTGTATATCTGAACTGCTCAGGTTAAAATACTTCGCTTGGTCATGGTGAAAGACAATCGCACTAACGGACGCCTCCGGATCCATCATAAACCCTTCAGTTAACGATACGTTCAGTCTGTTATCAGGCTCAAGGAGTCTCCATAACTGCTCCTGATCCTCCAGCCTAGGACAGGCAGGATATCCAAAGGAATATCGGCGGCCTCTATAGTTTGCTCTAAACAAATCCTGATTTGTTATATCGGCCGAGTCCCGCAACCCCCACATGGACCTGATTCTCTGGTGCATAATCTCGGCCATGGCTTCAGCGCCCTCAAGAGCCAGCACCTGCAGTATGTGAGAATTGAGGTAATCACCGCTAGCCATCCACTCATCTGCAAGCTTACGTACCCCAGGCCCTACGCTGGTCACAAAACAGCATATATAATCTGGATTTGAGCTAGACGCATCCAGAACGTAGTCCGAAAGGCACAGCCCTTCACCGGACCGCTGTCGACCGAATCTGAACCGTTCCATGACTTGCTTGCCCTCTGGGGAAAGCAGTATTATATCGTCCCCATCTGATGCGGCCCGAAAGAAACTGTAAACGGCTCTTGCGCTTATATCGTCCCGTTCAATCATGATATCCTCAACCTCTTGCACACGAGCCCGCAACTCAATCGCTTTCGGCTCTCCAGACAATAGAGATTCCTCAAACCTACCCCTGTACCCCAGATGCCTAGTGTAAAGCATAACCGGGTTTATTTTGGCGAATACTTCAGACAGGTCGTAATCTGCAACGATGTGGTGCTTCAAGTCAGGTGGGGTTGGCGGCTTATCAACTGATGTCACAGTCGATACGATGGCCTGCTCTGCCACAATCCCTGAGGCAGATGCCTTACTGGTTGCATCTTCCACCACAATAGCCAGACGTTCCGCATTCACTTTAGACACAAGAGCCTCGCGAAGTTCTGGATCGCATATCTGATGAGCCAGACGTAGACCCTCCATAGCATCCGGAGCATATGCAACAAGACCGTCGTACTCAGGCGCTATACGAGTACGCGTAAATTTATTACTCAGTGCAGCACCTCCAACCAAGATTGGAGCATCTATACCAGCGCTCTTCAAATCCCTAGCAGTCTCTAGCATCATCTGTGCAGATTTCACCAACAACCCAGATAGACCAATAATATCCGGTTTGTTTTCCTTGAAAGCAGTTATCAGGTCCTGTGGCGGTACTTTTATACCAAGATTCACCACTTTGTATCCGTTGTTGGACAATATTATGTCGACCAAATTTTTACCAATATCGTGTACATCACCCTTGACTGTAGCCAAGATTATTGTTCCTCTGGTAACATTGTCACTGCTATCCATATACTGCTCAAGATGTGACACGGCAGCCTTCATGGATTCTGCAGAACTCAGCACTTCAGCAACAATCAATTCATTGCCTGCAAATAGCCTCCCCACTTCGTCCATACCATTGAGAAGCGGGCCGTTGATTATCTCCATGGGAGTCCTATTTTTTAGCGCTTCGTCCAAATCATCAAGAAGACCCTCCTTGGTACCCTCTATCACACAGCTCGATATCCTCTGATCCAGTGGCAACGCCGCCCTATCTTCCTGTGTGCGTTCGACTTTCTTTCCTCTGAAGTGATCGGCAAATGCACCTATTGGATCGTCTCCACGCCACCATATAAGGTCCTCAGCTAAGTCTCTCTCTTCTTGCGATGTAGAAGCGTATCGCCGTACAATCTGTGAATTCACTATGGCCATATCCAAACCGGCCTGCACGCAGTGGTATAGGAACACAGAGTTAAGAACTTCGCGGCCAGACTGTGGCAGCCCGAACGAGACATTGGAGATACCAAGAACCGTTTTGGCCAGTGGTAGGTGCTCCTTGATTAGACGTATTCCTTCTATCGTCTCGATGCCGGCCCCTATGTAGTTCTTATCTCCCGTAGCTATTGGAAAGACCAGCGTATCAAAAATAATGTCCTCCGGAAGGACTCCATATTTTTCAGTGAGCAGCTTATAGGAACGTTGAGCTATCTCCAGCTTACGTTCTCGTGTCACAGCCTGCGCCTGAGTCTTATCTTCGTCTATACATCCAACGACCAACGCAGCTCCGAAGCGCTTTGCTAGCGGAACGACGGCTCGAAATTTCTCCTCACCATCCTCCAAGTTAATCGAGTTGATTACGCATTTGCCGGGAGTTAATTTCAGTGCTTCTGCAAGAACGTTTGCATCCGTGGTGTCCAACATGATGCTAACCTTAATTTTTTTAGTCAAAGCGCTCAAAAAGTTGACCACATCGGACAACTCATCCCTATCTGGATCTTGGAGACACACGTCCAGTATTTGAGCCCCTCCACGAACCTGATGCCTGCCGATTTCAGCCATTTCTTCCCATTTAGATTCTGCCACCAGACGTTTAAACTGACGGCTTCCCAAGACATTTGTGCGTTCACCGACCAATACAGGCTTGGTATCGTCATCAATCACGAATGCCTCAAGCCCTGATACAAATGTCTCATTCCTGCTCACAGCTTTTCTAGGCTCAATACCATTGACAGCATCTACCAACCGTCGAATGTGCTCTGGAGTAGTGCCACAACATCCACCTATCACATTTGCCCAACCTGTTTCACAGAACTCCCCGACGGTAACAGAAAAAGCCGAGGGAATCTCATTGTAGTTCCCATCTTCGTCCGGCAAACCGGCGTTTGGTATCACCGCAATTGGGAACCGTGACAAACTGGAAAGAGTCCGCAGATGATCCCTCATGAAGCCTGGACCAGTGGCACAGTTCATACCAATCCATAGCAGATTGCGATGGGCTAAGGAACTGTAGAATGCCTCTATATCCTGCCCACCCAGCATGGTGCCCATCGCCTCAATGGTGCACTGGATCGCAACCGGGACCTCATACCCCATTTCCTCGCTCAATTTGTCGATTCCAGCAAGTCCGGCCTTGACGTTTAATGTATCCTGTGACGTCTCCAACAACAGGATATCCGCACCGCCGTCTATGAGACCCTTGGCCTGTATATAGTAATGCTCTGCCAATTCGTCCCAACTCACGCCACCTGTGACAGATATGGCCTTTGTGGTTGGACCCATTGAACCGGCAACAAAGACAGTCTTCTTGGAGGATTTATATTCGCCAGCAACCTCACGCGCCAGTTGAGCAGCGATTTTGCTTATTTCATAGGCTTTTTCGCCAAGTTCGTACTCAGCCAATACGAGCGGCGTACTGCCAAACGAGTTAGTCTCAAGAATATCCGCCCCCGCCTCCATATACTGCCGATGGATGAGGCGGATAGCATCCGGCTTTGTCAGGTTGAGATATTCATTGCAGCCTTCATACTGAGCGCCACCAAAATCATCAGCAGAAAGGTTCATATCCTGGATGGAAGTTCCCATCGCTCCATCAACAACCAGGATTCTCTCTTCCAAAACCTTTTTTAGTTCATATATTCTGTCTGTTATTTTCATATCAGCGTTAAAACGATTCTCATCAAGATACCAAATCAGGATAAAATAAATACTCGTACAGGTTCTGATCCAAAGCTGAGGATACCACACGAAGCGGACATGGTGGGCTAAGCTGGTTTGTAGGCTACCACCTTCACACTTATCATATCCGGGAGCCCATCCTCCTGGGAACGGAGTTTCCCTTCTTCTGTGATGGATATGTTCACAAATCCTGCTTCAGTTAAGCGATCCAGATATACATCCCGTTCCTCTGCCCCGGATACGCAGCTTGCCCATTTCTGTGGGTCATCACGTATCTCCTCCGGCATATGACCAAGTGCCATCATGTCCGATAGGTGCAGCCTGCCGCCAGGCGACAGCACTCGGAAAGACTCACTGGTAACAGCGTTCTTGTCAGGCGATAGACACATCACACAGTTGGATATAACGACATCCACGCTGGCGTTCGACACTGGGATATACTCTATATATCCTTCAATAAACTCCACGTTGGAGACCCCCAGTGCCTCTGCATTGCGACGTGCAAGTGAGAGCATATCTATGGTCATGTCCAATCCTATTACGTTGCCCTGCGGTCCAACTTGCCGGGCGGCTAAGAAACAATCTATACCGCCCCCAGAACCAAGGTCTAGCACTCGCTCCCCCACCTTAAGTTCAGCCAATGCCGTTGGATTGCCGCATCCGGCGGACGCGGCTACTGCGGCCACAGGAAGGTCGTCCAGTTCGCTTTGAACATAGAGATTAGAAAAGGCCACTAGTGAATCATCCATGCCAGTTGCACACATACCGTCCGCACAGCAAGCAGACTCATCAATGGCAACAACCGACAGCAGCCCCACCTGTCGCGCACGCTCTCCATAATGCTGGCGTACGTACTCTTTAATATCACCTTTATCATATGCCATAGATTCCCACCTTGTTATTATATGGTATTGGCTCAGTGACGAAATATCAATGGACTGTACTCACTCAGTCCAGATACAAAAAATTCTCTTTCAGCCACTCCAAAGCCATAGCTGCAGCGGTTCTCTCTTGGCGAAAGCGATGCCCTACGCCAACCAGCATCTGTAGTTCTTTGCCCTCGCCAGCACGTTCAAACAGTATGCGTGCATCATCCGGGTTTACAGTATCGTCCGCATCACCATGAAGTATGAGCAGGGGTCTTGGAGCTACGTCAGCGATCCACTCCACAGGACTCAATATCTCACCTTCTCTAGCCCATTCATCAAGAGATGGAGGGAAATCACGGTCGCGAATGATTCCCATCTCACGCATACGCTCAACAGCTTTAGCGGGCTCAGCACGCGAATTCATGATCGCGGGGCTTGCAAAGGACACAAGGCCGGCAACGTCCTGTCTGTGTGCCGCAACGTAGATGGCCACGGCAGCCCCAAGACTGGAACCAAACAAAACAATACGGGTCGAGTCAATCTCGGTTTTCCCTTGTAACCAGGACACCACCGCGTCTAGGTCTTGCGCCCACCCCAACTGATGAAAGTTTCCACCGCTCTGTCCTGTTCCACGGAAGTTGAATATGACGGTGGCAAATCCCTCCAAAGCACACCATTCAGCCAAGGTTGGATAGTCCATACCGTTTTCTAAGACAACAGGCGATCCGGCATCAGTTTGCTGCCCTACCGGCATACCATGACAGATAACCAGCCCTGGATGCGGGCCCAAGCTGCTGGGTAAGAAGAAGGATGTAGCAAGAGAAATATTGTCGCTATCCAACATCAAGTCTTGTCGTAATATCACGGCAACCCCCCACCTTGAGAATTTGCAATCATTCGCCCAACATTCTAACACCATCTACAGCACACAAGATTGACATAAATCCACCCTGCTATCAATACATATAGCAGGCGTTCCCAGATGTGCGCACGGTAGAGTATAATCCAATCCAAATCCTACAAGGCCTAAACAGGAAGGACAAAATACATGACAACAGCCAATCCATATAGGTTGTCGGGCAACGTACTTCCAACCAAGTACAACCTTACCATTACACCAAACCTGACGGACTTCACATTCAGCGGAAATGAGATCATAGATATCCTGACCACAGAGCCGACTGACCGCGTCTCCATCAATTCCATAGACCTGGAGATCGCAGATGCCAGTGTTACCATGGAGAACGGCACTTCTCTAATAGCCCAGAACATAGAGTTAGATGAAAAGATGGAGACAGCCACGTTCATCTTCGGACAAAGCATTCCAGCCGGCACTGCAGCCCTCAACATAAATTTCATCGGCACGTTGAACGACCAGCTCCGAGGCTTCTACCGTAGCCAGTACACCACCACAGATGGACAAGAGCAATACCTGGCGACCACTCAGTTTGAGGCAACAGACGCCAGACGCGCCTTTCCTTGCTGGGACGACCCAGCTGTCAAAGCCATATTCCAGGTGACTCTTGTGATTCCCTCTAACCTGATAGCAATTTCCAACACGATGATCGAAAGCGAAACGCCCAGAGAGGACAATACCAAAGCAGTCAAATTTGAAGACACTCCGAAAATGTCCACTTACCTACTGGCCTTCCTCGTTGGTGACTTTGCTTCCGTAGAGCAGATGGCGCCAAACGGGACCCTGGTGAGGGTATGGGCCACAAAGGGCAAGGAGAAACAAGGACAGTTCGCTGTGGAAAACGCAGTCGGGCTACTAACATATCTCAACGACTACTTTGGCATTCCATATCCACTTAAAAAACTGGACCATATTGCCGTTCCAGACTTCGCTGCCGGAGCAATGGAGAACTGGGGCGCCATAACATATAGAGAAACAGCTCTTCTTTACGACCCAGAGAACTCCTCCGCCAATACAAAGCAACGCATCATGGAAGTTGTATCACACGAGATGGCCCACATGTGGTTCGGAGACCTAGTGACGATGGAGTGGTGGAACGACCTATGGCTAAACGAAAGCTTCGCGTCCTGGATGGGCGATAAAGCAGTCGACCATCAATACCCTGAATGGAATATGTGGACACAGTTTGTTTTCCAGGACACAAACTCAGGGTTAAGCCTGGACGGGCTTCGCAACTCTCACCCAATAGAGGCCAAAGTGGAGGACCCCGCACAGATAAGGGAACTCTTCGATGCCATCAGCTACAGCAAGGGCGGTGCCGTTCTACGCATGCTGGAGAATTTCCTGGGAGAAGAGGCATTCCAGCAGGGACTTCATGGCTATCTCTCTGCACATCAGTACGGCAACGCTAGGACAGAAGACCTGTGGTCAGCCCTAGAAGAGTCCTCGGGGCAACCGGTAACCACCATAATGGATTCATGGGTCAAGCAGATGGGATATCCGTTCCTTCAAGTAAAGGCTGAGCAGCACGACTCAGGCCTGAGTATAGGCCTCTCTCAGCACCGTTTTCTCTATGACAATCTGATGGAACAGAACACAGATGACAAGACCCTGTGGCAGGTGCCTGTGAGCATTGCTCAGTCAGGAAATGACAATAATGTCTCCGTACTAATGGATAAACAGGAAGTTGAAGTCCTGCTGGGTAAAGGCACAGCACGTGAACCAAACGACTGGGTAAAGGTGAACACCGGACAGACAGGATTCTACCGAGTCAACTACCAGGCTGAGGACTGGGAGAGGTTGAGAAGAGCGGTAGAAAAACGGCAACTACCCGCCATAGACCGCCTTGGCGTCCAAAACGATGCTTACGCTTTAGTGAAAGCGGGGCATCTACCAGCAACTCAGTTCCTGTCCCTAGCAGAGTCCTATAAGGGCGAAACGGACGCTTCCGTATGGAGCGACCTAGCCACAAACTTGCGTGGCATGGAAAACCTCTTACAGGATCAGCCTTTCTTTCCTCAGTTCCGCAGCTTCGCTGGCACTCTCTTCAAGCAGATTGTAGGACAAGTTGGATGGGACGCCAGACCAAACGAGGGACATCTGGACTCCATTCTGCGTACAGTAGTCCTCGGACAAATAGGGTCATACGGCGACACGGATGTCCTCACAGAGGCACGAAACCGATTTACTCGCTTCCTCGATGAGCCGTCTTCCCTGCACCCTGACCTTCGCGGCGTGGTATATGGCCTGACAGCCCAGGAAGGCGACAAATCCACATATGACATTCTGTGGCAGCTTGAGAAAAAGGCCGAACTCCACGAAGAGAGCATGCGTTTACTAGGGGCTTTGACCAGATTCCAACAGAAGGAGCTCCTCCAAGATGCCCTTGAGCGTTCCATAACCTCAGAGGTTCGTTCTCAGGACTCGGTACTTGTGATGATGTCAGTGGCAGGCAACAAACACGGAAAAGAGATGGCATGGGAGTTCATAAAGGCCAACTGGGATGAACTAGACCGCCGGTACGGCCGAGGAGGCTTTGCCATAATGAGACTAGTAAGCATGACGGGGGCATTTACCACTCTGGAGAAAGCACAGGAAGTAGAAAGCTTTTTTGAGGAACACCCCGCACCCTCTGCTCAACGTACCATTCAGCAGTCTCTGGAGCGCATACGTCTAAACGCAAAGTGGTTGGAAAACAACCGCCAGGGGCTTACGGATTGGTTCGCCAACATGGATGTGTGATCCAGCATAAGCCATATTGCAGTTGACCTTTAACGCTGCCATGCTATAATACCGAATAATCTAATCGAGGATGGACTATGCAAGAATTTGAATATGTCGCACCCAATAATCTTGAAGACGCTATAAAGTTGATGGCAGAGAGTGGTCCACGGGCCAAAATTCTGGCCGGAGGAACGGATGTACTTGTGCAATTGCGTGGTGGTCGCTTTAACATAGACCGCTTAGTAAATGTCAAGAACATACCAGAACTCAACCAGGTTTCCTGCTCAGCCACAGATGGACTTACGCTAGGATCAGCTGTTCCATGCTGTGAAGTCTACGAGGATCCAATAATCCAAAAACTATATCCTGGCTTGATTGATGCTGCATCTCTCATTGGAGGCATACAGATACAGGGTCGTGCCACCATAGGTGGTAACCTCTGTAACGCAGCCCCCAGCGGTGACAGTATCCCATCTCTCATAGCCCAAGAGGCGGTTGCCATTGTAGCCGGACCTAATGGACGACGAAACATACCTGTTGAGGACTTCTGTAGCGGTCCAGGGCGAAACGTGCTTCAAGACGGCGAGATACTGGTGTCTATACATATACCGGCGCCAAAATCCAACTCCGGCTCTCACTTCCTGAGATTTATTCCCAGAAATGAAATGGATATCGCCGTGGCAAATTCAGCAGTTTCTGTCCTTTTGGACGACTCAAAACAGCGTATCGTCTCTGGTAGAATAGCAATCGGGTCAGTGGGCCCAACCGTCATCTTTGCCAAAGATGCCAGTAACCTACTAGCTGGCAAAGAGGCCAACGAAGCAACCATAGAGGAAGCCGCTGAGGCCACCCAAAAAGTCGCAAGCCCAATCAACGACATGCGCGGCACAGTTGAACAGCGTATACACCTAGTGGGAGTGCTGACAAAGAGAGCACTTCGTGCTGCTATATCAAGAGCCAGAGAGGTATAACAACAATGGCAAGTAAGATTCACGTAAACACTACTATCAACGATACCGAGGTAGACTTCCTATGCGAAAACCGCCAGAGCCTTTTGGAGGTTCTTAGGGATGTCCTTGGCATGACCGGTACCAAGGAAGGATGTAACGACGGCAACTGCGGAGCATGCACCGTTAACATGGACGGTAGGATTGTAGACTCCTGTTGCGTCCTTGGAGTAGAAGCTCAAGGTTCGACTATCCTCACCATAGAAGGCGTTGCTACACCAGATGGGTTGCACCCAATACAGCAGGCCTTCTTGGAAGAGGCTGCCCTTCAGTGCGGTATTTGCACGCCAGGCTTCATAGTAGCTGCCAAATCACTACTGGAACGGGAGCCAGATGCCGACGAGGCTCGCATTCGCCACTGGCTGGCCGGAAACCTCTGCCGCTGCACCGGATACGACAAGATTATCCGAGCAGTGCTGAAGGCCGGTGAAGTTATGAAACAAGGCGGGGCCTCAAGGAAAATAACTTCTGGAGGAGCTGAAGCCACGGATCAGCGCGACGTCTACAACGACTAAGCTCTGACGACATACTTCTGCTTCCTCAACACATCCCAGGTTTTTGCCTGGGATGTGTTGGTTTCACCTAGATTATAAGGAGATACCCAAATGACAATAACATCTGACAAAGACACCGCAACGCCAGGTAAATACAAGGTACTTGGCACAAGGCCTGTTCGGCACGATGGAATAGAAAAAGTGACCGGAGCCGCCAGATACGGTGCGGACATGACTCTGCCTGGAACTCTCCATGGCAAAATCCTCAGAAGCCCCCATGCACACGCCCGCATCCGTTCCATAGACACCAGCAAGGCTGAATCGCTACCGGGTGTAATGGCAGTGACTACATCTAAAGACCTGCCGATTATTCAAAACCAAAAACTCAATCTTGCAGGTGGACCAAGACTGTTTGCAGAAAACGACCTTGCCGACGAGAAGGTACTCTACAAGGGTCATGCTGTGGTGGCAGTGGCCGCAATCAGCCCTCACATAGCTGAGGAAGCACTAGCTCTCATCGAGGTGGATTATGAAGTGCTCCCAACTGTCCTAGGTTGGAGGGAGGCAATGAAGGAAGGTGCGACCCTGCTTCATGACAACCTCACAGAAAAATTCTCCGCTGCACGCGGAGCGGCTGGCGAGGATACCGGTACCAAGAGCAACATAGCCAGCCATCTACAGCTCAAGATAGGTGACGTAGAACAGGGATTCAAGGAAGCCGACACAATACTCGAGCGGGAGTACAACACACAAACTGTTCACCAAGGCTACATAGAGCCTTTCGCATGCACAGCACAATGGATTCCTGAAGGCCGCTTGACCATCTGGACAAGCACACAAGGTATCTTCGGGGTACGAGGCAACGTCGCGGCCATCCTGAACATATCGGAATCCATGATCAAAATCGTTCCCATGGAAATCGGTGGGGGCTTCGGCGGCAAGGGAACAGGCTACCTGGAACCGGTCGCAGCCATTCTATCAAAGAAAACAGGCCGTCCTGTAAAGATGGTTATGAACCGTAAAGAAGTATTCGAAGGCACCGGCCCTTCCTCTGCGACGTCCATAACAGTCAAAATCGGCGCCAAGAAGGACGGCACGATCACAGCTGCCAAGTTGAACATGATCTACGAAGCAGGAGCATACCCAGGATCACCTATGGTCGGTGGAGTCACATCCGCTGTGAGCACATACAAAATAGACAACGTACTGATAGACGGCTACGACGTTGTCTGCAACAAGCCTAAGACGGCAGCCTACAGGGCACCTGGCCATCCACAGGCAGCTTTCGCCGCTGAGAGTGCAATAGATGAACTGGCAGCCATGCTTGGTATGGATCCTATGGACCTCCGTTTAAAGAACGTGGCAATGGAAGGTGACCGCGCCGTCACAGGCGTACCACACGCCCACGTTGGACTAAAAGAAGTGATGGAGGTAATGAAGGCCCATCCCCATTACACTGCTCCTCTTGGTGGTCCAAACCGCGGCCGTGGAGTCGCCACCGGATACCGTCTAAACGGCGGGGGCAGCGGCTCATCAGCCACCATCAACGTAATTGCCAATGGTACAGTCAACCTGACAACTGGTTCAATAGACCTTTCCGGCACCCGTGTCGCCATAGCTATGCAGGTGGCAGAGGCTCTAGGTGTCTCAGCGGAGGATGTCACTCCTCAGGTAGTTGACACAGACTCCGTCGGATGGACGGGAGGCTCAGGCGGAAGCCGAATAACATTCGACACTGGACGCGCTGCCATAGCCGCAGCACAACTCGTAATTGAGCAAATGGGCGCACGGGCCGCACGACTCTGGGAGGTACAGCCAGAGGATGTGGAATTCACAGACGGTACATTCATATGCACAAAAAACACAAATGACAAGTTCAGCTTCAAGGAGCTTGCTGGAAAGCTCATGACCACAGGTGGACCTATTACTTGCTCTGCCATGGACTCCCAAGGAGGAGTAGGCGGAGCGCTCGCTGGAAACATCTTCGATGTTGAAGTAGACCCTGAGACTGGCAAGGTAGACATACTACGTTCCACCGTCTTCCTCGATATTGGACAGGCAGCCCACCCAGCTTATGTAGAGGGACAAATGCAGGGAGGCACTCTCCAGGGCATCGGCTGGGCATTGAACGAAGAGTACTTCTTCACAAATGAGGGCATAATGGCCAACTCAAGCTTACTGGACTACCGAATGCCAACCTCACTTGACCTGCCTATGATCGACGCGGTTATTATCGAGTACCCTAACCCGAGGCATCCTTACGGACTGAGAGGTGCAGGGGAACACCCCATCATCGCACCACTACCAGCGATGGCAAACGCCGTTGGTAATGCTATTGGCACACGCATGGCCACTTTACCGATTACTCCTGGCTCAATCCTTGAGGCAATTAAGCAAAGGGACTCCAAGAAATAGGCTGCTCACTGCCCTGAAACAGGAACTCAAAAATACCAGTCGGCTCTGTAACAGAGCCGACTGGCATTTTACTTATCAGATTAAGAAACCGCCAATCAATTACTATTGCGGTCTAATACTGTATATAGTAAGACTAACATTCACATCCACCCTCTTCTCCTTGACCAACTTGGCAAGATGCGCCGAGACGTTCCTTTCCGCTGCTCCACGCAGTCCCTTATTCAGGTTTTTGGGATAAATGTCCCTCACAATTCCCTGCACATCTCCAATACCCTTCTCCAAAGTCGCCAGCACCTGCTTCTCACGTTCGTTACGGTGTCCTATATACCAGGAGATGAGACGTGAACCTCTGGGCGATACCACAACTGGGCCATGTCCTGGACAGATGACCTCGATTCTATAGCGAGATAACCTCTCTAGCGATTTCATATAGTCGGCCAGGTTCTGCACTGTAGTAGACGATCCGCCAAGCACGGTATCTCCCGTAAGCATCACTCTGTCTCTGGCAAGATAGTAACAGACGTGGGCCTCTTCATGTCCTGGAGTAAATATGGCGTTCAGAAAAACACCGCCACCGGTCCGCATGCGCTCCCCAGCCCGCAGCTTCACTACATTCTCTTCTCCTACAACCGCTGCCAGTCGCCTAACCAATTTGGGATGACAGCGTACCGGAGCCTGCACCACTTCGAATATACGGTCAAGTCCTCCGATATGGTCGCTATGAGAATGAGTGATGGCTATTGCCGTGATAAGCGGACGACCAAGTTCTTCGTAGGCATTCAGTATTTGTTTTGTCCAATCCCTGTCATGTTCACCTGTATCTACGAGAACCATGCCTTCAGATGGGTCACCGACGAAGAATACGTTGGATCCGCCGGGATGAGACACCGCAGTATCCGCAATATGCACCGAATACACATGTGATGTGACCTGCATGAATGCACCTCTGAGACGCTTCCAACAGAAGATATCTGCTACTGCCGAATAATGGAGTTACCCTCTCTGTGCCATTTGCTATCGAGTTTTTCACTGGCGTCAAGAAGTTTCTGAAGAGTCTTATAATGCGAGGCGCTCAGCTTAGAAACGCCAAGAGCCGCTGCAGCAATCGCAGCAGCGGATGGACCCGGAATGTACTGTCCAATGTTTGGCGCTCTCTGGGACCATGCCTCATCAATTTTAGGCCCCCACAGATCAGGATCAGAAGGTTCCGCCATCAAATCTGGCACAGGAACACTCGTGTCTGCCAGTTCCACAGAAATATCGCCTCGACCACGCGGCCTGATCACTCTTACCTCAGAAGACGATTCTAGATATTTCGTGAAAGTTGGGTGGCCTAGAGCACGAAAATCGAAGCTGGGATCCAGACGTTGAAGATTCTGGCGTAGCTTACTCCCCACTACCCTTCCTTCCTCGTCCATTGCAGCTCTCATAGCACGAATAAGGAGGGCATCCGAGTGCATTTCCGCCGCTACAGGAATCTCCTGTCGCGGCCGGTTATCCTGGTCAAGGTAAAAATATCTATCGCAAGATATTACCAACGCGCGGGAGGCCGTGGCCTTCCTGCCTGCTCCGATCACAGATTTCCCTCCAGCTCTGAGTTTGCTCACCAGCGGAACGAAGTCGCTATCAGAAGAAGCTATCACAAAGGTATCTATCGGAGATTGATAAAGGAGGTCAACGGCATCAATTACAAGCCGTATATCGCTGGAGTTTTTACCTGATCCCGTCATATGAAAGAGGTGAATTGGTTCAATACCAAGCTGGAGCACCTGTTCCCGTGCATTACGGGCAACAGACCAGTCGGCATATGCCCTCTTAATGGTGATCCGACCGATATCCGATATTTGGTCAAACAACCATTGAATCGAATTCAGGCCCACGTTCTCAAGGTCAATAAGGACTGCTACTTGACGCTCGGTGCTCGGTCCTCCGTTGTCTATCATTATCAACTCCTATCGCCTGGCGCAATCACAGGCACATGGATTCGCTCGCTGACACCTATTTATTAATAGAGACTAGCTCAATTTCAAATGTCAGGGCCCGTCCTGCAAATTTGTGGTTGGCGTCTATCCGGAAATTTTCCGCGTTTATTTCCAAGATAACCCCTTCGGAACCGCTCTGGAACAGCACTACGCTATCAACTGCATAACCAGCCGGCAACTGGTCTATTGGAAGCTCTATGATATAATCATCGCTCCATTCACCATAGGCATCCGCAGGCTCCAAGCGCACAGTTTTGGACTCGCCCACTTTCATACCATTAACCGCTGCATCAAACCCTAGGATCATCTGACCGGCACCAATTATAAAACTCATTGTGCCACGATCCCTGGAAGAATCGAACTCATCTCCATTATCCAGAGTCCCCGTATAGTGTACAGAAACATTGTCTCCGTCCATAGATGCTCTATTCATGGCTGAAGTTGAAACGCTGGTTGGAGTTGGATTGATTTGTGAGCAGGCAGAAATTGCAAAAGCACATAGCACAACCATTATAACAAAAAGAGGAATTTCCCGCATAACTCGATTATAGCTGGTTTCCTCCGCAGGGCAATCCCATTATAATAGGTGATGTGAATAATTCTATCAGGACAGCACTTACAGGTATCACCGGCGGATGCATCGTCGGTTTCACGATCGCGAAAGCAATCGATATATTCAACATATCATCGTTGCTCGCGTGGATTATCGCCGGAGCAGCGATCGGAGGCTTCGAAGCAACAGCGTGGATAATCTTGAAACACCGGGCCAAAACAGTGGGCTCACAGTACGACTCTGCAGTGAAATATCAGTCAATGACTTCGAAGGCCAACACCACGAAAGCCCTGACTACCATAGCAGGCACACTGTTCTTCGCTGCTGTAGCCGCAGTTCACGGCGTCACAGCAACCGCAGCGTCATCCATGATATTCCTCAGCGTCCTCTGGCTCTTTACTCTGCCTCCACTAATCTTCCTTGGCCGTATGTGGCGGCCCTGGACCAATTACCGCTCACTATCAAATTGGTATCTGGCCGTATCCACTGTCATCAGCGTACTGGTACTCGCTGGCGTTTTGGCTGGATATATTCCGAGCGCGATATACACCCATCCCTGAACGACGAACTGCCTATACTGAAGAACTATCATAAACTGAAATCAGCCCTTGAAGATGTTACCTTCCAGAGCACAGACGGTACCATTCTGGCAGGCTAGTTCATCCCGGGAGAGATTTCAAAGACAGTAACCCTTCTCCTCTGGTTCACAGACATAAGAAGCAAGATGCTTCCACACGCCTCTTTCCTCCACGACGCAGGATACTCCCTACTCATCTTCGACTTCCGTAGCCGCGGAGAGAGCGAAGGCGGCGCCGTTACAATGGGTTCTCACCATGAACGTGACGACGTTAATGGCGCTGTGAAGTTCCTAAATGGCCGTGAAGATGTCGACGCCATATACGCTGCCGCCATAGCATACCAAGAGGGTTTGTGGTTTATCCCGAATACAGGCCACGCCGAGTGTGCAGAAATCGCCCCAAAGGAACATACCATCAGAGTAGTGGCATTTTCAGCCAATACCGAAAACCATAGACATTCAACACTGCGAAGTAATCCCGCACATCACGTACCACCCGCAAGCAATCTCCGTGTGATTAAGCCCAGGCATATCTTAATGTTTATATATATTCACAAGGAACTTTACTCCAGATGGCTAACAGTTCCCAGATCTGAAGCCTTCTGGATAGCATCAATCAATCTATGCCTCACCACTGCGGTGTCGAAGTCCGGCTCAAACCGTTTTCCTGTGCGAATCGCCTCTCCAAATCGTCGATACATCTGAGCCACGTTAAATGGCGGGCCTTGAGGCACATTATCCGGTACCCATGTGAGTCGCTCCGGTATCGGGATCTCCTCAAGAGCAGAGTCACCAGTCTTGGCCCCAAGCAGACGGTTATCACTGCCATCTACCACCAGCGTGCCATCTCGTCCGTAAATCTCGAGGCGCTGTCCGCTGCCGTGTACCGGTTGGGAAGCAACGTGAGCAGATACAACAGCTCCGTTTGCCAACTTACCGCTGACAAGAATATTATCTGGTGAAGTCACGTCCACGTTACGATTGGTATCACTTTCAAACCAACTAGGCACCTGAGTGCTGACCACGCCGGATATATCTGTGAGCTCGCCAACGCACATGCTCAAGGCATCTATGATGTGACCGAATGAGATTGTCATTGTATTGGCCCCATTGATGACATCTCCCATCCACGTTCTATCAGAGGTGCGAGTCAAGCCTCCAGTGCCTATCTGGCTCAAATTGCATGACACTACATCTCCTATGTAACCCTCCTCTATCAACTCCTTGAGCTTCAAATAAAGGGGAGAACATCGCCTCTGAAGTCCAACAAGAGTACGAACACCCTTGGCCTTGGCTAGGTCCGCCATCTCTTCTGCTTCAGCTAAATTGGCACCCAATGGCCACTCGGTGAAGACGTGCTTCCCAGCGTTGATGGCAGCTATGGTCATCTCGTGATGGAAAGGCACACGTATCACCACAGACACGACGTCGATGTCTGGGTGCTCCACCATTTCGCGGTAGTCGTGAAAGGCCATTCGCGCTCCAAATTTCTCCTTGGAAGCTGCCGCTGTCTCCGGACGAGAGGTACACACGGCGGTCAATTCAAACTCAGGCAGGGCCAAAACGGCTGGAAGGTGTGCCCTAGGTCCCCATCCGTTGCTAACATTAGCTCCAATTATTCCTACACGTATTTTCTGATCAGCCATGACGCCTCCTGTGCTCAGTGGTAGATTATAAATTTGGACAGATTACTGATAAGTAATCCAGCGCATACTGTGCCTCTATGGCCTATTGCATCAGACCACATTTTACATAGGTAAGTATAGCGTACGCGCCTTGGAGTTATCAGGGGATTGGAAAAAGGATAGCAAAACGTGAGATAATCTATTTGTCTGCATAGTGCGCCCGTAGCTCAGTGGATAGAGCATCGGTCTTCGGAACCGAGGGTCGTGGGTTCGAATCCCTCCGGGCGCACCACTTTCAGAATACAACACTGGTCCCCAGGGATGCCCAAGTGGCCTTCTCTATTTCGATTTTGCTAAGGATTCTGAAATATGAATATAAAGTCTATCCTGCTACTCCTACTACTGCCAACACTTATGTTGCTAATAGCTTGCAGTGGTGGTGGTGGTGAGCCACTGCCTACATATAATAATAGTTCATCCTCTACTTATTTCGAAAAAGGAAATGATTACCTTTATCAGGGTGATTACCAGAAAGCGCTAGAACAATACAACGAGGCCATACGACT
>CAUZMC010000016.1:0-32215 GCA_963580875.1 Dehalococcoidia bacterium | reverse complement strand
TGATGCCCGAAATGCACGCCTGCTTCCAGCAGCGCTTTCATTGTAAGCGTATCTTGCGAAACTTCTCTCTCACCCGTTGAGACCATATGCCTTATTTTCCTATCTCTCTAAGAACTTATCGCACCATAATGAACTGAAGGAGTATCTCACAAATACAGCCTCAATGCAAGCTGAATCTCTCTCGAGCGGTTGCCTAGCATATATGGAATCTATCGTTATTAGATTATATCTAGGCTGATGTCCAAAGCGCTGACTGAGTGTGTCAGTGCGCCAATGGATATAAAGTCAACTCCAGTTTCCGCAACGGCACGAACTGTCTCCAGATTAACGCCACCAGATGCCTCCAGCAAGCACCTTCCCTGGATAATAGCGACCGCCTGGCTCATCTGCTCAGGGGACATGTTATCTAGGAGAATAGCGTCTGCATTGGCCTCCATAGCCTCACGCGCTTCTTCTACAGTCTCAACCTCCACCTCTATGCGAAGAGTATGAGGCGAATTCTCTCTCGCACGCCTGATTATATCCTGCATGCTAAACTTCTGAGCACGCAGGGCGGCGATATGGTTGTCTTTAATAAGAATGCCGTCTGCTAAGTTATAGCGGTGGTTACGGCCTCCACCAACTCGAACGGCATACTTTTCCAACTCACGTAGTCCTGGAACTGTCTTGCGAGTGTCTATAACGAGCGCTTTTGTGCCCTGAACGGCACTGACATATATGGATGTTGCCGTTGCTATGCCACTGAGGCGCTGCAGGAAATTGAGTGCTACGCGCTCCCCTTTGAGGATACTAGCGATGCTCCCATGCACTTCGGCTACCACATCCCCTGACCTAACCTCTGATCCATCTACCATGAAAACGCGTGTCTCCACAGACGGATCAACCTGCCGGAACACCTCAAGTGCTATGTCCAATCCGGCGATAACCCCAAGAGCCTTTGCCAATACCGTACCCATGCCCTGTATTTCTGTCGCAATCAGGGAATCGGTTGTGATATCGCCATGCCCAAGGTCTTCCATAATAGCGCGTTCTATAATGGACTTTATGGATGGAGTGATTTGCAGCATATTTTTTAAATACTTTCCGCTTTGGTCAGGCAGCTCTCAATAATTTCTTTTGGTGCCATCCTAACCACTAGAACAGCCGAAGTCGACACAATAATAACATCATCCAGTTGCAATATAACATACATGAAGTCAGGAATAAGGCAGAAGAAGAAGATAGCAAACTGGCATGCCAATAAGCAATTTTGTCATCTTAGGAGATTGGCTATGCTTGAGCACAATTCTATACACGTTAAGCTCTCGCTTAAGTCTTTTGGAAGCCAACTTTAGGCTGGCTATAACCACTACACCTCGTTAAGCATACGGTCCAAGGCAATGCGAGCGTAGAGAGCTGTCTCTTTATCCACATCGATCTGGTTAGTAACCTCGCCGCGCAGTAGGCAGTCCATAGCCCACAGTAAGTATGCAGGGTGTGTGCGATACATGGTTGAGCATGGGCACACAACTGAGTCCAGACAAAAAACCAACTTGTCAGGGTTCTCTAATGCTAGGCGGTTGACTAAGCTGATCTCTGTACCAACGGCCCACTTGCTGCCGGCTGGCGCTTCATTGATGGTCTTGATGATAAATTCGGTGGAGCCGTCGGAATCTGCAGCCTGAACTGTCTCCATAATGCACTCCGGGTGCACTATCACATTGATGTCAGGATAGGCAGTTCGTGCCTTATTGATCTGTGCCACAGTGAAACGTGTATGTACTGAACAGTGACCCTGCCACAGGACTGCTTTAGACTGCTTCAACTCCTCTTCAGTGTGGCCACCCATGGGCTTAAATGGGTTCCACACCAACATTTGCTCTGGTGGTATGCCCAGCTTCAGTCCGGTATTGCGGCCAAGGTGCTGGTCTGGAAAGAAAACAATGCGTTCTCCACGCTCGAAGGCCCACTTCATCACCGCAGGTGCATTGGAAGAGGTACAAACGATGCCGCCATTGCGACCGCAAAGGGCCTTTATAGCAGCGGTTGAGTTCATATACGTAATGGGGATAATACCTCCATCCCCAAGGACATTGGTCAGATCTTCCCAGCAGTCCAACACATCGTCGGTACGCGCCATATCTGACATAGAACAGCCGGCGGTGCTGTTAGGGAGTATCACTTTTTGATTGGGTGCGCTAAGTATGTCTGCGGTCTCCGCCATGAAGTGTACGCCGCAGAATATGATGTACTCAGCGTCAGGCTGGGCCGCTGCCTGCTGAGAAAGCTTCAGGGAGTCGCCCCTAAAGTCGGCGAACTGGATTATTTCATCGCGCTGGTAGTGATGGCCTAGGACGACCAATCGAGTACCAAGGGCATCTCTAGCCTCATGAATTCGGCTGCTCAGTTCTTCGCCGCCAAGATAATGGTACTCAGCTGGGATACTCTGCCAGCTGACCACAGCGGCAAATTCCTCCGCCAAAGGTTTCACGTCCAACGGCTCATCTGTACGACAGAAAGCGGATTGCTCCACCTCTGTCAGAGGAATAAAGGAAAGCTTCTCAGTAGTTGACATCTTTAATCACCTCATCATACCTTTAAGAACTTACCAGCGCCAATTCCCTGGAGAGACCATGGGCCGGTCTTCTCAATTCGCACGTCTACAAGCTCACCCAAGACATCGGCGTCCTGGGAGAAGAATACTAATTTATTACTGCGTGTACGTCCCTGCCATTGACCACGATGACGGCTCTCCACAAGCACATCAACAACCTGCCCCGCAAGGGCAGAGTTGGTGTTTGCGACAATGCTCTCCTGAAGCTCCTCAATGGCCTTGACGCGTGATTTCTTCTCTTCAGATGAAACGTCGTCATCCATCTTTCTGTCGGCGATTGTCCCAGGCCTAGTGGAGTAGGCTGCCACATGTACTTTATCGAATCTTATATCTCGAATGAGGTTAAGTGATGATTGAAACTGCTCGCTTGTTTCGCCAGGGAACCCAACAATGACGTCTGTACTCATGGATGCATTTGGGACCGCTTCACGAATCCTGTCAACCAGACGCCTGTAGTCGTCAGAGGTATAGCCACGGCGCATATTTTGCAAGACATCGTCGTCACCTGCCTGGAACGGCAAGTTTATATGCTCGCACACCTTGGGCAGGTTACCAACCGCCTGGATGATACGGTCGCTCATGTAGTTAGGATGTGACGTCAGGAAGCGTATTCTATGTAGTCCATCTATGCCATGCACCTCATTCAGGAGGTCGGCCAGGTCTGGCTTATCTGGCAGGTCATGTCCGTAGGCATCCACCGTCTGCCCAAGGAGGGTAACTTCCTTGACTCCACGATGCACCAGTAGATCCACCTCTTTCACAATGTCGTCAATAGAGCGGCTGACCTGCCTGCCCCTGCGATACGGAATGATACAGAACGAGCAGAATTCGTCACAGCCGTGAATTATAGGTAGATAGGTGGATATTTGAGGCTTGACTGGCGCTAGGTTACTTAGGCAGCCTTCCACATCTATTCCTAAACGCTCTCCCAAGAGATCTATAAGAGGTTCATATTCTTGCGGGCGCATGAACACGTCAACGTACGGGAAGCGTTTTTTAAGATCATCTGACTTTGGCCCGACCATGCACCCCATGAGTGCGATAATCCGCTGTGGATTGCCCTGCTTCAAGGGCTTCAGGGAGGTCATCATACCAATGACCTTGTCCTCAGCGCTCTGACGAACCACGCAACTGTTAAGCACAATGACATCCGCTTCTTTTGGAACGGCAGCTTCCTCCAAGCCAAGGCCTTCTAAGGCACTGGACAATCGCTCAGAGTCAGCCTTATTCATCTGGCATCCTATAGTCCAAATATAGTAACGCTGAGAATCTACATGGTCTTCTAACAAGTGTTACGTCCCTTGATTGTTGATGAGGGAATGGCGGAGGGAATGGGATTCGAACCCATGAGAGGGCTTACACCCCCTAACCGCTTAGCAGGCGGCCGCACTAGACCTCTATGCGATCCCTCCTGTCTACGCATAACTAAATATACCAGATAGTCATGAATCTCCACAAGACCTTAATTAAGGCTGACTTATGAAGTCAAAAAACACTGTTCACGTCACGCGCGACTAGGCCTGTGCCTACCTACACTGTCCACCATTATTGTAACTGGACCATCGTTCTGAATCTCAACCAACATCCGTTCCTGGAAGCGTCCAGTTTCCACTCTCAGGCCGGTCTCTCTGAACAGTTCCACTGTCATATCAAAAATGGCTTTCGCTATCTCTGGCAAAGCTGCATCGGTGAAGGATGGTCGGCGTCCCTTACGGACATCAGCATAGAGAGTGAATTGGCTAATTATCAGGAGCTGCCTTGCTGCTTCCAATGAGGAGATGTTGAAATGACCCATCTCGTCATCGAAGATACGGAGGTTGACAACCTTCTCAACCACGTAGCGTGCATCCTCTTCTCCGTCGCCTTGTCCTACTCCAAGGAATATGACAAGCCCCTTCTCGATCCGCCCCAACACTTCATCCGCCGTCACAGACGCACTAACGACTCGCTGGACAAGAGCGCGCATACTTGTGATTCCTTGCCTAGGCTTCCTTGTTTGTCTCTTTAGTTACTTCTTTAACTACTTCTTTGGCAACATCCTTAGATGAGGTTTCTTTCCCTACCGCTGGTGTTGTATCTTTATCTGCGGGCTCGTTACTGTGGCTGCCACTGTCGTAGTTGGGCTGGTCTTTCCTAGCGTAGTCAGTCGTGTAGAAACCAGTGCCCTTGTATATCACTGTTGGAGCATGAAACTTCCTACGTGACACCGATTGGCAGAGAATGCATGGCTGAGTTGTCTCAGCATCGAATCCCTGCTTTAGCTCAAAGCGATGATTGCAACTTACGCATTCGTACTCGTAGATAGGCAACTGTCCTCCGCGCGGTATGTTAGCAAATTAAGCCTTTGCCTGCTAACACACCCACGTAATTTAAAGGCTTGCGAAACTCCTGTCAACACGCACAATTCCAAGAATATAGTCTTGTACGGGGATTGACCGAGTTCTAGCGAGAGAATACAATTTCTAATACGTTTTCACATGGTAAGGGAGCTATTGAATAAAGTAACCTTTCCGTCAAGTGTTGAGATATCAAAGGCCGACGATTTACCGCATGAAAACTGCGGAGTTGTTGGAGTATATGCTCCAGGCGAAGACGTAGCCCGCATTGCCTTTTTTGGTCTTTTTGCCTTACAGCACCGAGGGCAAGAGAGCGCTGGCATAAGTGTCAGCGATGGAGAGACCATACGCGTTAACACCTCCATGGGGCTTGTTGCACAAGCCTTTAGAGAGACAGACTTGGAGCGCCTCACCGGGCATATATCCATAGGTCACACTAGATATTCCACTGCCGGTTCCAGCAACCTCTGTAATGCCCAGCCCATACTAGTACGGGGGGCTTACGGAGAGTTGGCCTTGGGACACAACGGGAACGTGGTCAACGCTGTTCATCTGAAACAGGAACTAGTGGAATGGGGATGCACGTTTTCAGCTACAACCGATTCAGAAGTCATCGCACAACTACTCGCCAATGCTCCAGGACGTGACTGGGCCGAACGGATACAGTACTTAATGCGACGAGTCCAAGGAGCATACTCCCTAGTGGTTCTTACCAAGGATTCCCTGATGGCCATTCGAGACCCCCTAGGAGTGCGACCCCTTTGCGTAGGTAAAATTAACGGGGGCTGGATAGTTGCTTCGGAAAGTTGCGCACTGGACCATCTGGGTGCTGACCTGATACGTGAAGTGAAGCCGGGAGAAGCCATAATCATAAACGATCAGGGCATGAAAACCCTCTACCAGAGCCCGCAGCGTGCCAGCGCCTCCTGCATCTTTGAATATATATACTTTGCACGCCCAGACAGCATCATCGGTGGCAAATTGACCTACTCCCTGAGACAGGCCATGGGAGCCGAACTTGCCCGTGAGCACCCTGTGGATGCCGACGTTGTCATAGGAGTACCTGACTCGGCCACCGCTGCAGCGGTGGGATACGCACAGGAAGCCGGAATTCCATATAGTGAAGGGCTGGTGAAGAACCGCTACGTGGGTCGCACATTTATAGAGCCTGATCAGCGTGTAAGGGATTTGGGCGTGCAGCTCAAGTTCAACACGCTACCGGCAGTGCTGACTGGCAAAAAGGTAATAATTATAGACGACAGTATTGTTCGCGGGACCACCACGCCGCACGTAGTCAGTCTGGTGAAGAAAGCTGGGGCCACCGAAGTACACCTGCGCGTGTGTGCTCCGCCTATCAAACACCCCTGCCAACTTGGAGTAGATATGGCCTCATATAGTCAACTTATTGCCGCAAACAAGAGCGTTGAGGAAATAAGACAATTTGTGGGATGCGATTCCCTTGGCTATCTCAGCATTGATGGACTGCGTAAGGCTGTTGGTGCCGGTAACAACACCCATTGCGACGGTTGTTTTACCGGGAATCATCCTATCCCTGTACAGCTTGAGATGAATAAATTGGCGCTGGAAATTGGCGCCAGATAATGAGACATTATGCCAGGTGAGACATATCGTGCCGCCGGAGTTGACCACGAAGCGGCCAGGAAAGCCAAAGAGGCCATAAAAAAGATGGCAACCTTGACCCTCAAACCAGAGGTGATTGGCGGTGTTGGTTTCTTCGGAGGAATGTACCAACTGCAGAGCTATCGTCAGCCTGTGCTAGTTTCCGGCACGGATTCTCCAGGCACCAAACTAAAGCTCGCCACCCTTACCGGGCGCTTCGATACGGTGGGCATAGATGTGGTGAACCACTGCGTCAACGATATTTTCACCTGCGGTGCCAAGCCCATTTTCTTCCTAGACTACATAGGTGTCGGCCGCCTGATCCCCGGAAGAGCCGAAGCTCTTGTGAAGGGAGTTGCCGATGCGTGCCTTGCAGTAGGATGTTCCCTCATAGGCGGGGAAACGGCACAGTTACCAGGCATATATCCTGAGGAGGAATTCGACCTGGCAGGCTTTGCTGTGGGTGTGGTGGAAAAAGATGATATCATAGACGGCTCAACCATCGTTCAGGGTGATATACTGCTGTCCATACCCTCCAACGGCCTTCACACCAACGGATATTCGTTAGCGCGAAGGGTATTCAAGGTCGAAGAAAACCCTTCTATCCTGGGCCGCAACTACTCGGAGTTGGGTAGGACACTAGGGGAAGCGCTTCTGGAGCCACATCGCTGTTACTACCCTCTGCTGGAACCTGTTCTGCCTCTGATAAAGGGTATGGCACACATCACAGGAGGCGGGTTACCTGAAAATGTGCCCAGGATTCTGCCTGAAGGTCTTGGTGCGCGGTTCGATACCTCCACGTGGGAGATTCCTCCAATCTTCACTCTGATTCAAGAGGCGGGTCGTGTGGAGAGGGACGAGATGTTCGATGTGTTCAACATGGGAGTGGGCATGGTACTGGCGTGCTCTCCTGACAAGACCGAGGAGGTGCGCCGGCTTGTGCCAGAAGCCATTGTGGTTGGAGAAGTAGTGAAAGGCAACGAAGTAATATTATCGAGGTAGTCCATGAAAGCTCTGCTCAGCGTATACGATAAGACCGGTGTTGTGGCTTTTGCTCGCAGTCTGCAGAAGACTGGCATGGACCTAGTCAGCACTGGTGGCACCCACAAGGCCCTAAGCGATGCGGGTTTGCCAGTTCAGCAGGTCTCTGAACTCACCGGCTCTCCGGAGATTCTAGACGGTCGCGTGAAAACACTGCACCCCATTATCTACGGTGGGATACTGGCCAGGAGGGACAACCCGGAGCACCTGTCTGAGTTGAAGGCACTTCAGATGGACACCATAGACCTTGTGGCAGGGAACCTATATCCTTTTGCCTCTACAATTGCACGAACAGGTGTAACACTGGACGAAGCCCTTGAGAACATAGACATAGGCGGCCCAACCATGATCAGGGCGGCGGCCAAAAACTTCCCTTTCGTAATCGTTGTTGTAGACCCCAATGACTATCTCTGGGTGGCTGAGCGTATAACTGCGGGTGATCTCACTATCGAAGAGAGGCAGGGATTGGCCCAGAAGGCATTTCAGCACGTAGCTTTCTACGATACATTGATCGCTGGCTACATGCGTGGTCAGGATGACGGGTTCGGTCAGGAACTGACTCTTGGATACGGCAAACTGTACGACCTGCGCTATGGAGAAAACCCACACCAGCAAGCTGCCTTCTACGGCGATTCCTCTCCATCAGGCATTGCGGGTGCAAAGCAGCTTCACGGCAAGGAACTCTCTTTCAACAACATCCTTGATGCCGATGCCGCTTGGCGTGCCGTATCGGACTTCAAAGAACCTGCTGCCGCAGTGATAAAACACACCAACACCTGCGGTCTAGCCTGTCACGACGACCAGGAGGAGGCATACAAACGTGCCTTCTCCGGAGACCCAGTATCCGCGTATGGAGGCATAGTGGCCTTCAATCGCCCAGTGACCGGCGAGACAGCCGAGGCCATGCGCCAGGTCTTTTACGAGATAGTCTTGGCACCGGAATTCGAGCCTGCCGCTCTGGATATTCTCACGAAAAAGCGTGACCTGCGTATCCTAGCACTCGGAGAATCAGGAGCGGTGAATGGGAAAAGCGGGGAAGTCCGTCAAGTCTCAGGCGGTGTCTTGATACAATCCCCGGACGTTTTGGAAGAGGACCCACAGAGCTGGCAAGTGGTTACAGACCGCAAACCCACACAGGAAGAGCTTCTTGACATGGCTTTTGCATGGAAAGCCGTGAAACACGTCAAGTCTAACGCCATTGTGATCGCCAAAGACCAAACGCTATTGGGCATGGGAGCCGGGCAGCCCAACAGGATCATAAGCGTCCAGCTATCGCTCAAGGCTGCTGGTGAGGCATCCAAGGGCGCTGTTCTAGCTTCGGACGCCTTCTTCCCATTCGCCGATGGTCTGGAGACAGGAGCGGAGGGCGGAGTTACGGCCGTAGTGCACCCTGGCGGTTCCATTAGAGACGGAGAAGTGATAGAAGCAGCTAACCGTCTTGGCCTGGCTATGGTCTTCACTGGAGTACGCCACTTCCGACATTAGGTCTGGGAGCTAGCAAGACAGGATATCCTCATGGCTCCAATGATAGACGTAGTCATACCAGTCCTCAACGAAGAGAAAGCTCTCCCCAAGTGTGTGTCATCACTACGTGAGTTCCTGTGGAAACATTCGCCATATGAATTCCGTATTGTCATAGCCGACAACGGCTCCACCGACCAGACCACAAGCATAGCCGAAGACCTCTCCAAGAAGTACCCTGAGGTTAGCTGGACGCGTCTAGAGGTTAGAGGAAGGGGCAGGGCGCTGCGCAAGGCATGGCTAGATAGTGACGCGGATATCCTCACATATATGGACGTTGACCTCTCCACAGGACTGACCGCCTTTCCAACGCTGACGCGTGCTATCGGAGAGAACGGCTACGACGTAGCGATAGGATCTCGGCTCATGAAGGGTTCTGTTGTGAAGAAGCGTTCCCTAAAGAGAGAAATTACTTCACGCATTTACAACCTAATAATAAAGGCCGTTTTCTTCACAAGGTTCTCCGATGCACAGTGCGGTTTCAAAGCCATAAGTCGTAACGCTGCCCAGTTCCTGATCCCAAAGATACAGGACCAGGGATGGTTCTTCGACTCTGAGCTGCTAATACTTGCTGAAAAGGGTGGATTCCGCATAAAGGACGTCCCTGTGGAGTGGGTGGACGACCCAGACACACGCGTCCGCGTCATCAAGACCGCCACGGACGACCTGAAGGGGCTGATGAGACTGCGATTGGGAGGGCTGTCTAAAGCCCTAAAGTCAACCGAGCTTTAGGGCCGGTCAGTCCCTGCACACCCACTAAGATACCGTCGCACCGGCCTAGCGAGCGCTTGGTTTTGCTTTGATAATCTGATGTTCTAAATAAGATCTTAAGACATTGTAGAGTAGAAGCTCCACGCGTTAATTGTGACTTAAGAGTTAATTGTCACGATGTGCCAGAAAATTCGTTAAACGGTGGATAGCCTGCTATACGTAGCCAGGCAGGCAAACCATGAGTATGAATACTTTAGCGCAAATTGGATCGTTCCAGACCCTGTTGCCCAATCGCGTCTATAAGCTCCTCCACCCGACGTTTGACCTCATCTCGTATCTCTATAACCTTCTCCAATGGCTTGTCCTTGGGGTCTTCCAAGGCCCAGTCTTCGGTAACAATCATGTTGGCAGGGCATGCCTCATCAACATTGCACCCCATGGTTATGACCCGTTCTGAGGAATCCAACATATCTTGTGTCAGTAATGCGGGCTGCTTTTGAGAGAGATCCATGTCCAACTCGGCCATCGCAATGACGACAGTCGGGCTAACCCTGTCACCTGGTTGAGTACCGGCCGAGTACGCTACGGCAGAGTTTCTGGATACTTTCGACAAATAGTTGAAAAATGCCTCGGCCATCTGGCTTCGACCCGAGTTATGTACACACACGAAAAGAACTATGGGCTGGTTGGCTGTCATCTTTCTCCTCTTTTGGTTGCTGCACGCTTTTATAGCTCAGGATGAGCAAAAACCATGCCCTACAGGAAGCATGGTTAGCCTGAGTAGTAGGTAAAGTATAGCAAGGGAGTTAAGCTCACACCAATTGCCGCTATGGCACAACGTAGCAAACGGTTATGGTAGTTAGTTATGGTTTTAACACTCACCCAAGGTTGTTTATCACTAGTCCAGTAGGCAGCTTCGGACTGAAATAGGTTGACTTCAGGGGCATGCGTTCGCCGGATAACACCACCTCTTCAAACAAGTCCATGGACAGGGCAGGCAAAATAAAGCCTAGTTGGTAGTCACCATCTATTACCAATTTGTTCACCTCTTTTGAGTCGTGTGTAAATCGCAAAATACCCCTTTCCACGGCCCTCTGTTGAGTCTCCAGAACAGGCTCAAGGATGTCTCTCCCCAGTACCTGGGCGGCGCATCGTTGAAGAGGAGGAGAAGAGGCACCAGGCTGGTTGCGAAGTGTGAGCAAGTAAACTTTCCTCTCGTTGGCTTTCAGCAACCCGATAGCAACCTGATTAACGGCAGTCTCCTCAAGTAGCTCTTCCAAATGAGAAATCGCATCACCTGTCTGATCGAGTCTTACATCAAGGACCTGGATGTCGAAGGACTCATTTATCTGTGCCATTATTCGGTCCATTTCATCTGTGGACAATCCCCGCATAGCACGATGATACGGGAGCACCACGAGGCCTGAGTCCTGTATTTCTATGAGGGACATCATGACAAAGTCGTTGCCTAAAGAATCCCTCCGATTTCCATCAGCACGCTGTATATCTCGATACTGGAGTGCTGTCTCATATCTGTGATGGCCGTCAGCAAGGTAGACAGGGGTGTCCTTCAACGACTGGGTTACAGTCTGTACCATCGTCTTATCCGTAAATGCCCATAGCTGAATATGGGTGTTGTCGTAGTCGACACTGGCTAAGGGTGGACCTGACGCAACCTCATCCACAAGTGTGCCGATTTCCCCGGATGAGTCGCGGTATATCGACATAATGGGGCTCAGGTTGGCCTTTGTTGCAGTCAGCAGTTCCATTCTGTCACGTTTCGGCCCCTGTGCAGTTTCTTCGTGAGGGAGTACAACGCCCTTCGAAAGCTCTTCCAAGCGCACAGCGGCTAGGATGGAGCGGCGCCTCATGGAGCGACCCTGATGATAGAAGTCTTCCTGCAGTATATAAAAAGCGTCCTCGTTTTCTGTAAGCAGCGTCCCCTGGATAAGCCACTCTTCAAGGAAATTGGCCGCTCTTGTATATCGGTTATCATTTGCCGAGTCAGATGGAGTTTCCATACCAAACTCAAGCCGGACGGCGTTGTAGGGATTCCTCTGGTGCAGTTCCAATTGCAATTCCGGGGAGATGATATCGTAGGGAGGGCATAGCAACTGCTCTAGGTCTGTAATTTTATTGAGACTATATCGTAATCCCTTAAAAGGTTGAATATCACTCATTATCTGACTCCAAGATTTCCATAGGATTTATGATGCAAAATTTCTAGTTCAGTATAGCGAGCGCTACAACAAAACGTCTATCTTCATAGGATATTATAACCATACCCGATGAATTCGTGTGGCATTTTACCTGATTAGAATACTGTCCTGTTGTATACTTCCAACGATATGAATGCCTTAGACGAACTCAACCAACGTCAGAGCGAGGCTGTGAAGACCGTGAACGGACCGTTACTCATTCTAGCGGGCCCAGGAAGCGGCAAGACTAGGGTAATCACACAGCGTATAGCCCATCTTGTCAGAGATAAGGGCATAGCTCCGCGTAACATAGTAGCTGTTACATTCACAAACAAGGCCGCCAGAGAAATGAGGGACCGTCTCTTTGGAAAAACAGACCAAGACCCAACATCTCCACTGCTTGCCAGGTGGCGAAGCATGCAGCACGAATTCACAGTGGCTACCTTCCACGCCTTCTGCGCATCGATTCTGCGCAGGGAAGGCTCGCATATAGGCCTGGATAAGGCCTTTGTGATTTATGACCAAGAAGACCAACTTTCACTTCTCGCACGGGCGATGGAATCTGCAGAAATAGACCCCAAACGATTCCCTCCCAGATCTATACTGTCAGCCATATCCGCAGCCAAGAGCAAGTTGATAGACGCGCAGACATTCGCCTCTAGCCGTTCCGGCCCAACGGAAGAGATCGTTTACAAAGTCTACCAGCGGTACACGGACCTGTTGCAACGTAACAACGCGGTTGACTTCGACGACCTACTTCTCAAGACCTACGTCCTATTCAGAGACAACGCAACAGTGCTGGACAAATACCAATCACGCTATGAACATATCTTAATCGACGAATTCCAGGACACAAACATAGCCCAGTACGCCATCGCACGTCAGATTGCAACAAAACACCGGAACATCTGCGTTGTGGGCGATCCAGACCAATCAATATACTCATGGCGCAACGCTGATATACGCAATATCCTTTCCTTCCAACGTGACTACCCCGATGCAGGGATTGTCACCCTGGAGGAGAACTACCGTTCTACAGAGACAATCCTAGAGGCAGCACACAGTGTCATCTCGGCCAACCGCAAACGAATGGACAAGCCCCTTGTCACTCAGAACCAGCGTGGTAAGCCTGTATTTATCGGGGAAGCCTTTAATCCAGAAGAGGAAGCACAGCAAGTATTGCGAGAAATACAAAGGCTGAAACGAGAAGAAGGACACAGCCTTGGTGATTGCGCCGTGATGTACCGTGTAAACGCACAGTCCCGTGCCTTGGAAGAAGGATGTCTACAATACGGCATCTCCTATAAGCTGATAGGAGGCCTCCGTTTCTATCAGCGTAAGGAAGTAAAGGATGTGGTGGCCTACCTACGTATCATCAATAACACCTACGATGAGGTAAGTCTCTCACGGGTGATTAATATACCTCCGAGAGGAATAGGCCAACGGACCGTTGAACAGCTTACTCAGATAGCCCGCGACGGTGATATTGCGCTCTACTCTGCTATGCAGCTCGCTGTGGACAAAAATAATGAACCACTCGGAGGCCAAACACTGGATACCCGCGCTTCTCAGGCAGTTACCAGGTTTCTCCGTATCATAAACTCTCTCATTGAAGAAGGAAAAAGCCTCGGAGTGGCGGAACTGATAGATGCCATCGTCGACCATATAGGATACAGGAGCTTTCTCATGGAGGACGGCGAGCAAGGGCATGAACGGTGGGAGAATGTGCAGGAGCTGCGTTCAACGGCATTGAGATTCCAGGATATTGACCCGGAGGACAGACTATCCGAGTTCTTGCAGAGTGTAACTCTAGTCTCTGATATGGATACACAGGAAGAAGATCAGGACTCCATCACACTCATAACTCTCCATCAAGCCAAGGGACTGGAATTCCCATTGGTGTTTCTTGTTGGACTCGAAGAGGGACTGCTCCCTCACATACGTTCCTTCGACGATCCAGACCAGATTGAGGAAGAGAGGCGGCTTTTTTACGTCGGTATGACAAGAGCCAAGGAGCGACTATACATCACCCGGGCATTTCGCCGCGGCTTCTGGGGCAAAAGCGGTGCCAACATGCCGTCCCGCTTCCTGAGTGACATACCCAAGAATCTAGTGTCTCCTATGGGCAAGCCGGAACGACGCGTCTCTTCCGCAGTGCAACCCATCTTCAGAAGATCAAACCTGCCTGCTGAGGAAATTACCAGCGTGCCCTTGAAAACCGGAGAACGAGTGCGGCATCCAAAGTTCGGCGAAGGCATTGTGGTAAGCTGCATAACCTCCGGCCAAGACCACCAAGTAACGGTGGCCTTCAAGGGAGAGTCCGGTATAAAGAAGCTCCTGCTTGGATATGCTGGTCTTAAGGTGGTAGGGTAACGCCCTATAATACCATCAAAGTATTTTAGACAGTATCCAGCCTAGGACGGCACAACCAGATAAATTACCGACCACGCCAAAAGTATGCCACGTGTAACTCCACAACGCACTGCCGAAAGACGCAGAGTTACCACAAATCTCATAATTGCCGAACTGGTGGGGGGGGAAAGACCGTTAACAAATACGTGAGCACTTTTGATTCATTCTTGTGGTTTGTGTCTGCAGGATCCTATAATAATACCTGCAATTGTCGACGGAGATATATCTATGTACATGCGCAGCCCTGAGCAGAGATACGACCCCAAGGAACTAGACCATAAGTGGCAGGATCGTTGGGCCAGCGACAAGCTGTACCAAGTTAGGGATGACGACCCTCGTCCCAAATGGTATGAGCTTACCATGTACCCGTATCCCTCCGGCGACCTCCACATAGGCCACTGGTACGCCATGGCCCCCGCTGATGCCCATGCCCGCTTACGACGAATGCAGGGATACAATGTCCTGCATCCCATGGGCTTTGATGCCTTTGGCCTACCAGCTGAGAATGCGGCCATCCGCCGCGGCATCCATCCATACCAGTGGACAATGAGCAACATTGAGAATATGCGCCATCAGCTAAGCTCAATGGGCACCATATATGACTGGGACAGGGAGATAATATGTGCCCAGCCGGAGTATTACCGGTGGAGCCAGTGGTTCTTTTTGCAATTATACAATTCAGGCCTGGCCTACCACGCCAAGGCACCGGCCAACTGGTGTCCCTCATGCCAAACTGTGCTAGCCAACGAGCAGGTTGTTGATGGCAAATGTGAGCGGTGTGATTCTCCGGTATCACGTCGTGATCTGGAACAGTGGTTCTTCCGGATCACCAGATACGCTGACGAACTTTTGGACTTCTCAGGTCTGATTGACTGGCCTGAGCGCATCAAGTCCATGCAGACCAACTGGATCGGTCGCAGCGTTGGCGTTGAAATAGGCTTCGACATCTCCGAATACGGACTGGAGGAGAAGGAGATACGCACCTTCACCACCCGCATCGATACAATCTACGGTGTTACTCTTGTGGTAATGGCCCCTGAACACCCCCTTGTGATGAAACTGACTACTCCGGAACGCCGCTCCGAGGTGGAAAAATACGTAGAACAGGCCCGCCGCCAGACGGAGGTTGAGCGTCTCTCCACCGAGCATGAGAAGACAGGGGTGTTTATTGGTTCATACGCTACCAATCGCCTCAACAACGAGCGCGTGCCGATCTACATCGCCGATTATGCCTTGCTTAGCTACGGCACTGGTATTGTCATGGGTGTACCTGCCCACGACCAACGCGACTTCGCGTTTGCCAGGAAATACGACTTGCCGGTTCGTGTGGTTATATCACCTCCTGACTGGAACGATGATAAGCTACAGGAGGCCCTTGTGTACGAAGGGACACAGGTCAACTCAGGTAGTTTCGACGGCCTGCCGTCTAGCCAAGGCAAAGAGCGCATTGCCGACCACATTGAAAGCAAGGGATGGGGTCATCGCACCGTCTCGTACAGGTTACGGGACTGGCTCATATCCAGACAGCGCTACTGGGGAACACCAATTCCCATTGTTTACTGCGACAAGTGCGGCATCGTACCAGTCCCAGAGGAAGACCTTCCTGTGCTACTACCTGAAGATGCCCAGTTTCGTCCTACTGGTGAGTCACCTCTCAAATACCATGAGGGTTTTCTAAACACCACATGCCCAAACTGCCACAGCGCTGCCAAGCGTGAGACCGACACCATGGACACCTTCGTGGACTCTTCCTGGTATCACCTGCGCTATGCAAGCCCCAACTACCACGACGGCCCGGTTGATCCAGATGCAGAGAAAAGCTGGCTCCCAGTGAACCAGTATACCGGTGGTGCCGAGCACGCCGTCATGCACCTCCTTTACTCCCGTTTTTTCAACAAGGCCCTAAGAGACCTTGGCATAGTGCACTACGACGAGCCATACCCGCGCCTCTTCAACCAGGGAACCATCATTGCCGACCATCAGAAGATGAGCAAGTCACGCGGCAACGTCGTCACCCCTGATCCATATGTGCAGGAATTTGGAGCCGATGTAGTACGCATTTATCTCATGTTCCTTGGCCCCTGGGACCAAGGTGGAGAATGGGCAGACGCCGGACTCAACGGCATGGCCCGATGGCTCAACCGTGTGTGGGATATTTCGCAAAGGAACGTTTCGGATCTGAAAGCACAACCAGCTTCGCAGGAAGCAAATAGAGACCTCCTGCGCATAACTCATAAGACCGTCAAGCGAGTCGAAAATGATCTTGAACGGTTCAAATTCAACACCGCCCTAGCAGCCATGATGGAGCTAACCAACTACATGGGCAAGGCATGGGACGATGGAGCAATCTCCGCCACCACTTGGAAGGAAACAATCGAAAAGCTTCTTCTACTCTTGGCCCCAATTGCTCCCCACGTCACCGAAGAACTTTGGGAGCGTACCGGCCATGCCTACAGCATACACAGCCAATTAATGCCACAATGGGACGAGGAGATGGCTAGGGACGAGGAGATTATCTTGGTGATTCAGGTCAATGGTAAGGTACGTGACCGCATTCAGGTGGCAGCGAACATTGGTGAAGAAGACGCCAAACGCTTGGCGATGGAGAGTCGCACGGTGCAGCCGCATTTGGATGGCAAACAGGTACTCCAAATTGTTTATGTGCCAGGTCGTTTGGTCAATATCGTCGCAGGGTAGTAGTCCACCGCACTAACCAAAGAATTGTCTGGCAATATCGGCTATAAGGCTGGGATTTTCCATATACATGGAGTGGCCAAGATCTGGTAGAACATTGATTGTCCCATTTGGCAACACCCTGGAAAGGGTCTTCAGGTTACTCTCAAGTTGAGGATTATCGACCCTTGCCAATACCAAAGTAGGCATGACAATACGCGGTGCTTCATCTAGCAAAGAGGTCCTGTCTTCCCACATTTCATCCAGATTATATATGGATGAATGCCACTTGATTTCTACGCGACCATCCGGAAACAAACGGGTCTCCTCTCGGAGTATGTCCTCAGTAACCTCTGGAGCCCATGCTTTGGTGGCGCGATTTTGCTCCAACCTTGACCTAAGTTCATCCATGCTCGCCCAGCCATTTTTACGTCCTACTGATGCCTTCTCCATCCAACTGCTTTTAGAAGTTTCGCCCTTCGTCCAGAAAGCGTGAATATCCATCACTGGCTCAACGAGAATCAGGCCTTTTACCTGATCGGCATAGTGAGATGCATAGAGTCCAGCAGCGACACAGCCCAGAGAATGGGCCATGATAAAATGTGGTCCGAGGTCTAGCTCAGCGGATACATGAGCTATATCGTTCATCCGGCTGCGTGAATCATTGCCTGCGGTTGTGAATCCACTGTCCCCGTGACCACGAACGTCGATAGCTATAACTCGAAAGTCGTCATGAAGACGGCGGGCCATCGCGTTCCAACTACGACCTGTTCTAAGGGCTCCGTGTACCAGAATTAATGGAATGCCATCACCTCCCCAGTCTAAGGCGTGGATGGCAACATCACCTACATCGATGAACCGACTTATACGCTGAGATTCTGAGTCTATGTTCACTGAAAGCACCTCATTGTCTAAAAGCGTCAGGCACCAAACATTCTACCATAACATTGAGTTTTACTTTCAATCGAGCGAGAAATCTAAATAATACAGAGCTTCAAAAGCTTATTTCGGATTTTAATTAAGGGAAAACGTTGTGACGGTTAATATCCGACGGCCGTTGGATATAATAAAGCCATGTGTAAGTACCACGATAGCAACATACATGGCTATCGCACATGCAGGAATATATCTGTTAGTACTTCATGCTCAGCATTCCATCCACGGCACACTCCTCACCGAGTTGAGTGACCGCCTCTCCCCACTCCACGTCGATACACCAATGGGCCACAACCGCCCTTACATCATCCCATGGACCGCTCAGCCTGACAGTGACAGGATAATTGCTACTGCCGGCATCGCTGAACAGTACTTTGATGTTTCCTGAAGCTGGCATTGTGCTCAAGACCATAGCTCACCTCCTCATATGATAACTATTATAGAACAGTTGTTCTAAATATGTCAAGATATGAGCTTCGTAGAAGAACTTAAGGGCCTGCCGTTACTCTGGTTGAACGAAACCCGCAAGTTGATTCAATTGATGAAGTAGTCATACAAAGGCATCGCTATTGTATATCACCATGGGCTCCATTTGAGGATTGTGATAATACTCTTCGCTATGCGAAGAAAGATGATAAAATACCTTGGCGTCACCTAGAGCTTTGATAGAGATCACATGGCGGTGACTATTTCGAGGATAAAGCTATGATTGACACAAACATCAGGGAAAGGGCAAAGTACCTCCGCAATGAAATAAACCGCCATAACCATCTTTACCACGTCCTCGACCGGCCAGAAATAGGCGATGCCGAGTACGATCGGCTCATGAGAGAACTTGGCGAATTGGAGAATCAGTACCCAGGCCTCATCACTACGGATTCTCCAACGCAGCGGGTGGGCGCACCCCCTGCTGATGGATTCACTGAGGTGAAACACGTCGTTCCTCTACTCAGCCTAGGCAACGCCTTCAACGACGAAGAGCTTGAATCATGGCACAAACGCGTAACCAGCCTACTAGACGGCGCTGTTTTCGACACAGTATGCGAGTTGAAAATGGACGGCTTAGCAGTAGCGCTCACATATGAAAACGGCTTGCTTATCCACGGCGCTACCCGCGGAGACGGCCTTCGCGGCGAGGATGTCACACAGAACCTACGTACCATACGATCCATACCACTCTCTATTTCAGGTACATCACCCGAACGTTTCGAAGTTCGCGGAGAAGTTTATTTCCCTCGCTCACACTTCGCAAGACTCAATGAACAGCGGATTATAAATGACCTCCCACCCTTCGCCAACCCGAGGAATTCAGCCGCAGGCTCCCTTCGTCAACTGGACCCCAGAAACACGGCACAGCGCCCCCTTGATATCTTCATATATGGCCTTGGATACGCTAATGGAACCCAAATGCCTGACAATCACTGGGACACCATGCTGTATCTCAAGTCCCTGGGGTTCAGAATAAACTCCAATAACGTCCTGTGCCATAACTTGGATGATGTGAAAAACTACTATCGGCATTGGCTGGATGACAGAAAAGATTTGGACTACGATGCCGACGGCGTCGTTGTGAAAGTGAACTCACTTTCCTATCAAAGAAATCTTGGCCAGGTTGGAAGGGAACCTAGATGGGCTATCGCCTACAAGTTCCCCGCTACTCAGGCTGTCACCCAACTTCTAGACATTGGCATAAACGTTGGGCGCACAGGCAGATTGAACCCATATGCAGTTCTGGAGCCGGTCAATGTGGGTGGGGTGACGGTAAAAACGGCTACACTCCACAACGAGGACGATATTCTTCGAAAGGACGTTCGTATAGGCGACTGGGTATTGGTGGAGCGTGCCGGCGAAGTCATACCAAGAGTGGTAGCTCCCGTAATAGAACATCGCACAGGGCATGAACGGAAGTTCGCAATGCCAGAACGTTGCCCCATATGCAACACGATCGTAGTACGGACGATTGGGGTAGCCATGTCAAGTTGTCCCAACACCGCCTGTCCTGCTCAACTCTATGAGTTACTCAAGCACTTCGTTTCCAAAGGAGGAATGGACATAGAAGGAATGGGTGAAAAACTGTGTGCGGCCCTTCTGGATGCAAGCCTGATCGAGGACATAGCTGATGTTTATTTCATCACCAGGGACGACCTGATAAAACTGGACCACATGGCAGATATCAGCACCGATAACATCATCAATGCCATCTATAAGAGCAAAGAACGCCCCCTGGCACGGGTTATATTCGCTCTTGGTATCCTTCACGTTGGTTCTGAGACGGCTGAAATATTAACCTCTCATTTCGGGGATATAATCCCGCTCGCACGCGCCCCGGAAGAAGAGCTTGTAACGATTCCAGGCATTGGGCCGATAATTGCGCAGAGCATCTCCTCCTATTTCCACGACCAGGACAACATGGAAGTCATAGAAAAACTGCGCACCTCCGGGGTGCGCTTGCAAGAAGAAAACCCACTAGAATTACGTCTGACAGGAACACTTTTTGTGGTCACCGGCAAACTGGAGAGTCTCACCAGGGCAATGGCAGAGACACGTATCAAGGAGCTTGGGGGGGCAATAGGAAGCAGCGTCAGTCGCAAGACAAACTACTTAGTAGCAGGAAAGGACGCAGGCTCCAAGCTGGAAGAGGCGCTAAAACTGGGAACACCAATGCTCTCTGAGGACGAATTTCTCAAAATGATTGGCGGAAATTAGGAGATCATAGCCTCACCCTGCACGGTATCTAGAAAATACTCGATCAGGGAAACGAACAAATCATGGATAAATTTATAAAAATAGTCCTCGATACGAACCTGAGCTCTCTGGATAACATCATGAGTGCTAAAGTAATGACATTTTTACGAACCTCCCTTGCTAGGCTATGAGAGCAAATCTATGAAACTAATAGTTGGACTCGGGAACCCTGGTCAAAAGTATGCCAATTCAAGGCACAACGTTGGATTTGAGTGCATTGATGCCATCAGCCGATATACAGGCATAGCAATATCAGATCGGAGACAATTGGCAGTCCTAGGCCAAGGCAGTTTGGACGGGAAGGAAGTAGTCCTGGCTAAACCTCGAACTTTTATGAACCACAGCGGGGAGGCATTCTCGTATCTGATGAGTCGCTTTCCATCAGCGCTTGATGACCTGCTTGTCATCTACGATGATATGGACCTGTCAGTTGGTGAAATGCGCATTCGACCCTCAGGAAGCGCAGGGGGGCACAGAGGAATGGAATCGATTATTGAAACCCTGAAAAGCCATGATGTCCCTCGCATACGTGTTGGCATAGGTCATCCCCAGTCAGAAATAAGCACAATCGCATTCGTTCTGGGTGCATTCAACGCACAGGAAAATCCCATTATTAAAGAAACTGTGGTATCTGTGCAGACCGCAGTGGCAGGCATAATTGAGCGTGGCCTTAATTGGGCCATGAATCAATACAATTAATCTGTTGGATTGAGAGATGTTTCCATCTCAGCAACTTGCTCGTCTGCCTGAGCTTCTACGCGCCGTAACGATGGAACTGCCACCAATATTACCATCGCTAGGATCAGGGATATGGCACCCATGACTGCGGTGGCCCTTGGTGCGCCGAAGATCTCTGACGCGGCCCCCAGCGAGAACATACCAATCGGGCCAAGCCCAAGGGCTATCATTCGTAAACTCAGGACACGACCACGGATATAATCTGGAGAGATAACCTGTACAAGTGTAAAATTACTGGTCATGAATATCTGGAACAAGAAACCTGTGAAAAAGAGTAGTATTAACGAGAGTTGGTAGATGGTGGAAAAAGCGAAGAGGACAATGGAGATACCAAGGCCAATGCCTCCGATGAGCATCAGTCGCCTTAGCTGGCTCGGACTACTGAAAACTGCCACAGTCAGCGATCCTGCAATAGCCCCGGCTCCTGTCACTCCACCCATCACTCCAAGACCGCCAGCACCCACCTGAAGAACGTCTCGAGCAAACACAGGCAACATAACCTGGTATGGCAAAGCAAATACCGTCGCCGAAAGGCCCAGTATCAATAGCCCCATGAGTATCGGGCTATGTCTCACATATGCTATCCCCTGACCAATGCTTTTCAGCACAGACACGGAACTTCCTGCTCCATGATCACCTGCTGGATCGGATATTTTGATAGTGTTTATCAGGGCTATAGCCGGGATTAGAAGCATGAACGCAACAACAAAAGGCACTCCCATACCAAAGGAGTTTATAAGGTATCCAGCTAGGGCAGGCCCCAGTAGCTGTGCCGAGCTGAAGATAGTGGTGAAAAGCGCCACTCCGCTTGGCAGGTCCTGCCTACTCAGTATACTGCCTACGGACGCAGCACGAGAGGGCATACCCAAGGCGAACCCAGTTCCATGAAGAACGGTTAGGAAGAACACCTGCCACACCTGAACAACGTCAGTTACGACCAGTGCAGCAAGCACCACTAGCACAGCGATACTGAAAGCGTCACTGGAGATAAGTATGACCTTTCGGCTCATGCGGTCGGCTATAACTCCACCGAAGGCGGAGAAGATCAGCATTGGAAGCATACCTACGCCGTTGATGGCCGTTACCATAAACGGCGAATCTGTCATATCCAAAATGAGCCATCCACGGGCTATATTAGTCATAAAGAAACTGATGATGGACATCAGAGATGAAACCCAGAATATTCGGAACTGGGCATATGACAAGGCGCGTAGTGGGCTTCTACCGTAAGAAGCAGGAGTGTGGTCGGGAGATGCTTGATCGTCGCTGGAACTGCCACTGTAACTAATGAAGCATTCTCGCTTTCTGAGTGTAAGGGAGGTGGATGCATATTTGAGCCCATGCAAACGCACGTCAAAGTATACGCTTTACCCCCTAAACGTCAACATTTTTCTGGAGGCTAGAAGAGCGAATACGTGTTCTCAGGCAGCTAACAAATACCATCATTATTTTTAGGCTTGCGTTTCTAGACATATTTAGCTACGATGTGCCTATTACAAATCCTGGAGGCATTTATGGAAGCATATTGTGTTAAGTGCAGGAGCAAACGAGAGATCAGCAACCCAACACAAGTGACAATGAAAAACGGCAGACCTGCAACGAAAGGTGTTTGCCCAATCTGCAATACAGGTATGTACCGTATAGGCAAGGCGTAGCAAAACATCAGTGTTGGCAATGGAGCTCCGCACTCTAGGCTTGACTATAAGACTCATATTGGATCCTAAGCCTTATATATTCCTGGTGAGGTAGCACCAATAAGTTATACTCTATGAGTGACATTCTCGTTGTGTAATGTCACTCATAGAGTTGTTTAAGTGATAAAAACTAAAAACCCAATAACCCGCATGCAGAGAATTAGATCGCACTCCCGGTAGAGATTATGGCTACTCCCGTGACTATCAGAAGGATCGAAAAAGTCTTCCTGAGAAGTACGTTTCTTTGAGTCTGCTCGTCTAGAAGCTTAACCTGTGGAGTACTCAGAAACACGCCAATTAGAAAAACGAAAACTGGACGTGTACCTATTATTGCAGTAACCAAGGAGACTGGGCCTGCTTGAATAGCTGCAAGAGTTATCCAGGCAGCCAAACTTCCAAGAAATGCTTCTCCTCCTACCATCAGCACCATGCTACTTGGTCTCATCAAGCTCATCCGAATTTCCCTCATGGTAGATGGATTCAATAGTGCAAGGAACGGCGTTGACAGCCCCAGATACCAATAAGGATAGAAACTCCACAAACTCGTACCACCAAGTGCATGCTTGCTAACCAACTGGGCACTAGCAATGAGTATAGCTGCAAATAAGATCAGCACAGTTGATTGATTCAAATCGAATCGTCGAGTCGTAATCTTACTCTGGCTTGATCCGATTATTACCCCAGTTACGGTGATGGCAACTGCTCCCCATTGAAGAACGCTCAGGCTTTCTCCAAGAAATACCGATGCCAGTAACGCTACAAAGATTGGGTGAATAGAGTAAACAGAAATAGCTCGTGAGACGTCCTGTGACCGCATCCCAAAAAACAAGAATGCCAAGCCTAAACCCCAAAGAAAGCCAGATCCCAAAGCAATCATTGCAAGCACAGCAGCAATATCGCGGGAAGCGGGCATAATAAATATCAGTGCGATGCTTACGGTAAATGTAACCAACCCCACCCAGGCTCCAAAACTCCTGAAGCCTGGCATATAGTAGGATATGAGCAACTTATCTATGATGCTAACTAACGCAAAAATCACCGAACTTAGGAGGGAAAGAAAAACCCATGACAAAATTATGGTCCTATCTGCAATAAATGCTAGGCAAGTGTCACCCTAAATCAACGCAGATGTTTCGCGAAGAGACAGGCCATGGCCGCTGAATCACCAGCTCCACAATGGGCCAACGACGATTCCACATCAGTGTGGCAAAACCAAGCAACGCGTCATATGGCAGATGATGATACATGGAATTTCCCTAACCATTCACAGTGGAAACACCATTTGAGAATATTCCTTTGACAAACTGTTGACACAACAAAGGCCCTATCAGAGCGCCGTGGCCTTTTACAATACGCTACTAGGCGCCTAAGGTGTATGGTGCCGAAGGGGAGATTTGAACTCCCACGTCCGCAAGGAACACTGCGCCCTGAACACAGCGCGTCTACCATTCCGCCACTTCGGCATAACCTGGGCCTAATGCACTGTCAGCTTACTCTCTCTATGGTGGGCAGTAGAGGACTCGAACCTCTGACCTCTTGCGTGTGAAGCAAGCGCTCTAACCAGCTGAGCTAACCGCCCCCTCTATGTTTCTGCTCAGAGAGTAGCACTTTTGATCTCTACCGTCAGGCAAGCACTTACCGAAACGTGCTCACGCGGCAAAAACTTACGACCAGTTACATCAGAGTATACAGCCACCAGGGAAGGCTGGGCAAGTCTGGCTGTTGTGTGTAAAACCAGTGCGGAGCAAGCATCCCAAACATATGGATTGGCTGCTTAGGCTTGCTCCAATTTGACGAGAATGGTGCGCTTGGTGGGACTTGAACCCACGACCTCAGCCTTCGCAGGGCTGCGCTCTATCCATCTGAGCTACAAGCGCGCTATATGAGTTACCCTCAGGAAAAACCCTTACAAACATCCTTCTCCATTGCCATTACCTCAGGATGTATTTTCTGCTGTTTCATCCCGGACAAACAGCGAGTAGATCACATGAGTCGAGTATCATATTACCCTGTGATATGGCATGCCAGCAAGTACGTATATCTAGCAAAAAACATAAAAGGGTCTGTCTCTATTACATTGCGATTGATTTTGCAGGATATATCGCCCTCCTTCTTGGCAAACCCTTTTTCGTAGGCTATCCTTCTCCAGAGTCATTAGTAACAGGAGGCCTATATTGTACCGTGCTCCAAGAGGCACATCAGACATTCTGCCGGAAGAGCAGGGTTACTGGCATTATATAGAAGCCAGCGCCAGGGCTATGGCACAGCGTTTTGGCTACGGCCAGATGAATACCCCTATATTTGAACAAAGCAGCCTATTTATACGTGGCGTAGGTCAAGGCACTGATATTGTAGAGAAGGAGATGTACTCCTTCGATGACCGAGGAGGCGACCCACTGACACTACGGCCGGAGGGGACTGCTCCCATCTGCCGCGCATACCTAGAACACGGCATGCGCAACCTGCCACAACCGGTGCGCCTATACTACTTCGCTCCAGCTTTCCGATACGAACGTCCCCAGGCAGGGCGTTTTCGGCAACATCATCAGTTTGGAGTGGAGGCTCTGGGAGATGGTGATCCTTCCGTGGATGCAGAAATGATTGAAATGGCTTGGCAGCTCATGAAAGGCCTTGGCTTAAAGGACCTCACATTGCTCGTCAACAGCATAGGCGATGCTCAGTGCAGACCAGACTATCTGAAACATCTTAAGGACTACTACACACCTCTGACGACACAACTCTGCCAAGACTGCAAAGAAAGACTGGAGCGCAATCCGCTTCGCCTACTGGACTGCAAACAACCGACCTGTATTGCACTGAAACAGGATGCCCCACAGACAGTGGATCATCTCTGCTCAGAGTGTCATGACCACTGGCAAAAGCTGTTGAGCTACCTACAAACTCTGGATGTCCCATTCCAGGTGGAGCCAAGACTGGTACGTGGCCTTGACTACTACACCAGGACAGTCTTTGAGATACATCCTGCTAAGGAAGGCGCACAGAGTGCACTCTGTGCCGGTGGTCGTTACGACGGACTTATTCAGGAACTGGAAGGTCCTCCCACACCAGGCATTGGGTTTGCAGCTGGCATGGAACGCATGGTACTCAACCTCAAACGCCAGGGAGTGCCTGTACAGGGAGAGAATCTAGTGAAAGCCGTGGTCGCATATCTGGGAGACGACGCCAAGCAGACAGCCATCTCATTAGCCTCTAACCTACGCAACGGTGGGGTAGGGGCTATCTTGACCCCTGCAGGCCGTAGCCTGCGATCCCAAATGCGCTACGCCAACTCCCTCGGCATACCATACGCCCTGATCCTAGGAGAGGATGAGATGAAGAATGAATCAGTGATCATACGCGATATGGCACATGGTGAACAGCAAGAAGTGCCCATGCAGAAAGCGGTCGAGGAGTTGGTCCGTCTCATCGCGTCCTGACCACTTTTTCGCAACACAAATTGTCCATCTTTTTTATAGATGTGCGGATGATGATATTCCCAACGTAGTAAAGACTCTCCATCCTATAGAGGCCAGTCTTGCATATTGTAAGCCATCTCCCAGAAAAGAAACTCGTAACGGGTGGCAGTCAAGAAATGTCCTGACAGACGCATCATCTCTCTCTCGTCGGACCCGCGTGTAAGGTCATCCAAAAATTCACGCAGCCACACAACGAAGGCCGTGAACTCTTTTGATGAATACATGGAAATCCATTCCGCATAGGGGTTTTTCTCTGAGGCATAGCCTGTCCGAGACAGATGGAGAGCTGTCTCACTGTATCCCCACTGACATGGCAACAGAGTAGCAACAATGTCGGTCATGGTGCCCTCGTAAGCCACACGGAGCAAGTAGTCGGTGTATGCCAGTGTAATTGGTGCAGGACGCGTGCTCTCCAGTTCCCTGGAGGACACGTCGAACTTTAAGCAAAAGTCGCGATGGAGAGCCATCTCCGTATCCAGCGTATCCTTGAACAGGTCGGCAAAACGGCCAATGTTTGCTAGATCAGGGGCCTTGGCGGCGGCCAAGGCCAACACCCGACTATACTGAATGAGATAGAAGTAGTCCTGCTTCACATAGAACTGGAATTTCTCCAAGGGAAGCTGGCCTGAGCCTAGGCCAACAACAAACGGATGTTGAAACAATCCGTCCCATAGGTAAGTATATTTCGCACGTAGCGTTTCTGAAGTAGTCATGACTATGAAGGCACAGTCGATTTTTCTCCCACGTGCATAGCCACCGTACCCATGCCCATCATCTCGTAGCGTATCTTCTTAAGCCCTACACTCTCCATCACGGCCAAAAGCTCGGCAGCAGTAAGATAACTATCAACAGATTCAGGCAAATACTTATATGCTTCATTATTACCTGCCACAAGTGCCCCCAGCCATGGAACAACTCCACGAAAACCAGCCCTCAGCAAACCATGGAAAATTCCCTTGCCTGCAAATGGAACAATATCCAGAATAACCACACGTCCTCCAGGCCTTACAACACGAGCCATCTCTCTCAAAGCCGCTTCTTTGTCGGCAAAGTTGCGCAACCCGAAACCGACGGTGGCACACAGGAAACTGTCGTCAGGGAATGGCAAACCATGGGCGTCTCCAAGCATCCAATTCATCCTTTGCAACAATCCATGCTTCTTGGCTTTATGCCGGGCCAGTGGCAACATCTTGGGCGCAAAATCGATTCCGACTACTCTTGTTACACCTGGCCTTCTTGCAAGGTCAATGGCAAAATCCCCGGTCCCAGTAGCCACGTCAAGGGCATCGCCAATGCCTTCGCACGTAGCCAAATTCGGGATAGCTAGACGTGTAGCCCTTCGTCGCCACATGTGGTGCATCCCTCCGCTCATCACTGTGTTAAGCAGGTCATAGCGGCCGGATATGCGGTCAAACATGGTCGCCACATACCGTGCCTTCTCATCACCCTTCAGCTGCACCATGTATTCACCATCTAATCGCTGTGCCTCTGATAACGCAAGCTTCCTCCCATGAATTCGTTAGCTCCCGGCAAACCAATGGCATCTAGTGCCTTGCCCACTATATAGTCAACAATGTCATCCACCGATGTCGGGTGCAGGTAAAAGGCTGGTGCAGGAGGCAGAATTATGACTCCCATACGTGACAGTGCAAGCATATTTTCCAAATGAATTGTGGACACAGGGGTCTCACGGGGCACTATCACTAGGCGCTTTTTCTCTTTGATACACACGTCAGCGGCACGTTGAAGCAAGTTGGTAGATAGGCCATGAGCAATGGCGGCTAGCGTCCCTGTGCTGCACGGAATAACAATCATACCAGCAGTCGGAGTTGTACCGCTGGCTATTGACGCTTTGAGGTCGCCTATTGGGCAGTAGGTGAAGTGAGGCGATTCATTCCAACGTGCCAGTGTTGTACCGAATGGTTCTTCCATTTCCTCCTGCCATACCATTCTTCCTGCCGTGGAACAGGTGGCTATGACTGGCATGTCACGATTCAGCAACGCTTCGATGGAGCGCTGTGCGAGCAGGGAGCCGCTTGCGCCAGATATGCCCACCACTACTGGATCCATTTTTTGCCTCGTTTAACCTTCACAAACATTCGACTTACCCACACTCTACATATAAATAGATGCAAATGTAAACGTAAATACAATTACAGCTATGTAGCCGTTGACATTGAAGAATGCCATGTTGAGCTTTGACAAGTCCGTCGGAGACACAAGGTGATGCTCATACACCAGTAGCCCAGCCGCTAGTGCCCAGCCTATGTAGTGCGTAAAGCCAAGCTCAAGCCAGGGACCCAAGGCCAACAGGGAAAGAACTGTCAATATATGCATACCCTTAGCCCACCTCATCGCCGCAGGGATGCCCCACTTCTGCGGTATGGAATGGAGGCCGCGCTGTACGTCGAAGTCACGATCCTGGCAGGAGTACAGCATATCAAAGCCACCAATCCAAGTTGCGACGACAAAGGCCATCAATACAGGCTCCCAGCTAAGCGAACCCGTCACTGCTATCCACGCGCCCGCAGGAGCAATACCATCGGCCCAGCCAAGCACGAAGTGGGAAGTCCATGTAAAGCGTTTTGTATATGGATACCCAACAACAACAATCACAGCAATAGGGGCCAAGATAAGCGTAAGCGTGTTGAGCATGGCCGCAGACACCAGGAAAACCACCAAAGCCACGGCGGACATGACGGTCATCTCCCACAACTTGAGACGACCCGCAGGCAGGGGCCTGGAGGCAGTACGGGGGTTCTCGGCGTCCAGCTGACGATCGATGATGCGGTTGGCCGACATTGCTAAGGTGCGTGCCGAAGCCATCGCAAGCGTTATCAAAATGAACTGTGTGAGAGTTGGCAAGCCGTCAGCGGCAAGCACCATACCCAAATATGCAAAGGGTAAAGCAAAGACGGTGTGCTCAAACCGAATAGAATCCAGTATGAGTTTGAGTTTGATTGGTATGGCAATTAAGGTATTCATGACATTCTAAATGTCCTCTTTAACCAGTGCATACATTAACACGTCTATGTTCTTTCTATCCTCTCTCCGACTACAATTCTCATCAATCTTCTCTGCCTTCTGTCACAGCCCGTATTCCTGCCATTTATTATTAACCAGTGATTTTATCTCGTCGCTCATCGCTATGTCTGGTGGCCACTCTCTAGTCCGACCCTCCAATGACCCTTTGGCTGTAGCATCTATCCCGATCTTGCTGCCAAGATTAGGCGTTGGCGAGGCGTGGTCAAGGTCGTCCACGGGACCGGATACAATAACAATATCCTGTGAAGCATCCAGGTTGTTAGTAACACGCCATGCCACTTCGGATACGTCTTGGACATTCACAAAGTCGTCCACAACTACAATTGCCTTTGCCAGCATCATCAATCCAAGCCCCCAAAGAGCGTACATCACCTTCTGCGCCTGACCAGGGTACTCCTTCTTGATTGATACTATAACAAGGTTGTGAAACACCCCTTCCGCTGGCATGTTGATATCCACTATCTCAGGCAGCACCATCCGAATAATTGGCATGAAGAGGCGTTCCGTGGCTTTACCCATGTAGTAGTCTTCTTGAATTGGCCTCCCAACCACGATTGTCGTGTAGATGGGGTTTTGGCGATGGGTGATGGCTGTAAGGTGGAACACCGGGTACTCGCCCGCCATGGAGTAATAGCCGGTATGGTCACCGAATGGCCCCTCGGTGCGTACCTCGCCTGGAACCACATAGCCTTCCAAAATAATCTCGGAGTTGGCAGGCACATCAATGTCCACAGTCTTGCACTTGACAACTTCCACGGCTTCTTCACGTAGAAAGCCGGCCATTACAAGCTCATCCAAATCAGGTGGAAGGGGAGCTGAGCCTGTCCACACAGTAGCAGGATCACCGCCAAGAGCCACAGCCACCTCCATTCTTTCCTGCCCACGTTCAAGCGCCACACGCTCGTGGTGGGTACCCACCTTATGAGTCTGCCAGTGCATCCCAGCGGTCTGGCCGTCGTAGATCTGCATGCGATACATCCCAACGTTGCGGATGCCGGTCTCCGGGTTCCTGGTTATTACAAGTGGCAATGTAATGAATCGTCCTGCATCCATGGGCCAGCACTTAAGGACTGGGATACGATTCAAATCGGCATCCGGTCCTGTGAGTACGACCTCCTGACAGGGGGCAGTACGCACAGATTTGGGCTGATACCCTGCCATCTTGATCAAGTCAGCCAAAGTGCGCAGCTTGCCCACAAGGCTGGGAGGTGGCCCTTGCACCATGCCAAGGAGTTTGCGTATACGGTCTCCAAGTTCATCGAGCGTCTCAACTCCCAGTGCCCAAGCAGTACGCTGTGATGACCCGTATATATTAACAAGGACTGGCATATCGTAGCCTTCCACGTTCTCAAAAAGAAGCGCTGGGCCTCCACGCTTCACAACGCGGTCGACTATCTCAGTAATCTCCAGATCGGAACTGACCAATGTTTTGATACGTAGCAGTTCCCCCTTGCCCTCTAGGAAGGTTATGAATTCACGCACGTCCTTGAATTTCACGATTCTATCCTACCTCTCTGGCTCAGCACAAATACTATTAAGAAGAAGCTTCCTCAACACGTCTAGGTTCTCCTCAAGGGGGTCGGATTGGCCTGTATATAGCCAACGGATTATAACCTCATTCACAGCACCTAGCCAGGCATACGCTGTTATCTCAGTGTTCAACGGTGGTATAGAACCTTCGATTACTGCCTCGTCCAGGTGTTCCTTGATGAGAGAGGCGAATTTTGCATGTATGCCAAGGAGCCGCTCATCGAAGACTTTACCAAGGCCAATGCCTCCAACGAGGAGTATTTTGGCTAGGTTGCGATGGTGAGAGAATGTGTTGAATACAGTCTCAAGGGCAACGTTAACCTTTGCCAACGCCCCTTTTTCCTGGTCTATGGCAGCCTCAGCAGACCTTGCAAGGGAAGCAATGAATCGGTCTACCAAGGAGAAGAAAATGTCCTGTTTGCTAGGAAAGTGGAAGTAGAATGACCCTTTGGAGGTTTTGGAGGCCTTTACAATATCGTCCACAGCAGCGCCGTGATATCCCTTTTCCGAGAAAACATCAGTAGCAGCGTCGAGGATGCGCTGACGAGTGGACTCCTTGCCCTCTGGAGCGGATCTAACCCATGTATCCGTGCCCATCATACCCTTCCTCCAGACCGACTAGTCAGTCTACAGTCTAGGCCAGGCAGGCATGTGCGTCAAGTCGAACTGAAGCACAACACATCAAAAAACTGAGCACGGGGCGAACCGCTTTAAAAAAACAGTTCATAATTAGAACCTAATAAAATCCTCTTCGATTACATGGCTGACTGGCCTGCAAAGCGCACCTAGCAGCGACGCAATATTGCGTCGCTGCTAGGTGCGCTAAATTCCTATGAGTTAAGTACGAGACCTGGGCTCATGCATCGCACCACTGGCTATGGGTTCATTCAGATACACATCTCCATTGCGAATTTTGATGTTGAAGCCACAATCGGGTTTAGTGCAC
>CAUZMC010000015.1:0-35489 GCA_963580875.1 Dehalococcoidia bacterium | reverse complement strand
ACAGCTTTGACAAGCAGGGCTGCCAGTGTAGCACCTAATATTTGGGCAATCACATACATGCCACCCTTAGCAGCGCCCATCTTACGAGTCAAGACAGCGGAGAATGTTACCGCCGGGTTGAGGTGCCCACCTGAAATCATGCCGGTAGCAGCAACCATTATGGTAATGGCAAAGCCGTGAGCCACAGCTATGACCAGCATTTGACTCAGAGTAACCACACCATCAGAACCAAGGAATATTCCTGAGCTAACCACAGCTCCAACACCTATAAAGACAAAACAAAAGGTAGCAATAAACTCCGAGATCGATGCTCTCCAAGCATCTATCGTCTTCAAATCATCTAACGCCAAAATCTCGTTCAAGACTCACCTCCTAAATAATTCCCCAACGGTAGTTTTATGAAATCTCCGTGCTATTCCAAGGTCTATAGTTTTCCAAAGGCAGACTCAGCCACCGTCACAGTGCGGTCTATATCTTCATTGCTGTGAGTTGTGGATACAAATGCGGCCTCAAATGCCGATGGAGCCAAGTACACACCACCTTCAAGCATATGGTGAAAGAATGTTGAGTACCTGTTTTTGTTGGTGTTTGTTACATCAGCCCATCCCTCCACGGGCCCATTGGCAAAGAAAGCAGTCATCAACGAACCTACTCGGTTGATCGTCAATGGCACATTCGCTGTTTTTGCAACTGACGAGAGGCCTTCTGTAAATCTTGAAGCCATTGATTCCAATCGCTCGTATGTCCCAGGCTTAGACAGCGTGTTGAGAGTTGCAATGCCAGCAGTTACCGCAAGGGGGTTACCAGAGAGGGTGCCTGCCTGATACATAGAACCAAGAGGAGCCACCACTTCCATGATCTCTTTCCTCCCACCATATGCTCCCACCGGCAGACCTCCACCTATAATCTTTCCCAAGCAAGTCAGGTCAGGAGTAATTCCATACAGTGTCTGCGCACCTCCATAGGCAACCCTGAACCCAGTTATCACTTCGTCGAAAATCAGCAGCGCCCCATGATTTCTGGTTAGCTCTCTCAAGTCTGCCAAAAATCCGTCGATTGGAAGTACAACTCCCATGTTCCCGGCCACAGGCTCAAGGATAACCGCGGCAATATCCCCATGATGAGCTTCAAATAGTTTCTCCACCGAGGAGATATCATTATAATCGGCAACAAGGGTTTCCTGAGCGTAGCTAGCAGGCACACCGGCGCTGTTTGGAATACTGTATGTGGCTCCACCAGAGCCTGCCTCAACCAACAGGCCATCCGTATGGCCGTGATAGCACCCGGCAAACTTGATTATCTTGTTTCGTCCAGTAAATGCTCTGGCTACACGAATGGCACTCATTGTGGCTTCGGTCCCAGAACTAACCAGTCTCACCATATCTATAGATGGAAAAGCATCAACAATCATCAGTGCCAGCTTGATTTCTCCTTCTGTTGGAGCTCCAAAACTCAAACCGTTTTCCATAACCGACCCAAGTGCTTTCAGCACGTCCTGATGAGCATGTCCTAAGATAAGAGGCCCCCACGAACCCACATAATCTATAAATTCGTTGCCATCCACATCCCATATGTGAGAGCCCTGGCCTTTTTGTATGAACAAAGGCACGCCCCCGACGGATTTGAATGAGCGTACAGGACTATTCACGCCACCAGGGATATAGCGCTGAGCCTCATCAAAGAATTTAGACGAGCGTGAAAAATCCATCAGTACAACCTCCTGAACCTGAAAACAGTCGATTCTTTTTACAAACGATGACATTACTCATGTTTTTCAAGTTATTCAAAATCATTCAAGCAAATTTCGGCCAATACCAAGATTGATCCGGGCGTCCCTCTCCACCAGGCGGTATACTTCCTGCAACGGCAGTCCATTTCGCTCTGCTATTTCCTTGCAGTCCTCAAATTCCGGTGAAAGGCTCGTTATTTTACCCTCTAGTTTCTTCACTTTAACCCGCGCCTGACCCAGGGATGTATCCAATGTAATGACCTCTCGTTCGGCCTCGTGCCTCTTCAAAGAGTGGACTCTCACACCCAGAGTAGAAGTCTCTGTCATTATCACCTTTATAAGTGCCGATTCCAGAAATGGACGGCAGATAACACTCAATGCAATTGCTGGCCTGTTTTTCTTCATCTGGATGTGTGTGAACCACACATCCAGGGCGCCATGCTGAAGAAGTTTCTCCTGTACGTACCCAAGAACTTCCGGAGTCATATCGTCTATATTGGTCTCAAGAAGCAAAACCTGCCCCAGAGTTTCAGCGTCATCTGTCTCTCCTATCCACAACGCCAGAACATTTGGTATCTCCGGCATGTCCTTCGAACCCACACCGTATCCCATGCGCTCCACGGTCAACATGGGAGCATCAAAGGATGCCAACGTAGTGATCAGTGCCGCACCTGTAGGGGTAACAAGCTCACCGGCCATAAGATATGGTCCTTTCGGAGGAACCACCCGTGCATTGCCCATTGTAATAAGTTGCATCGTCGCAGGAACTGGCACAGGTAGAGCGCCTTTTCTCGAAGAAACAACGCCCCATCCACTGGGTAGTGGAGAAGAGTACAAGCGATCTATTCCAAGAGCCTCAAAGCCAGCCACCACTCCAACCACATCTATGATTGTATCTATCTCACCAAGCTCCTGCAGTTCATGGCTCTCACCATGTACCCTAGCCTCAGCGGCCTCTAACCGCCTCATCACCTCACATGCCTTTTCCTTAATTGTATCTGACAATGAACTAGACTGAACCATACCTATGAAGTCATGAATAGTATGAATTTTTTTGCCATCTGGACCCAAATCTACAGTAACATGAGTGCCTCTAACAACTCCGCGTTCGGCAGCTTGCGCCTCTATGGAATATCCTTTAATTGGAAGCTTTGAAAGCTCCACACGCAGTTCCTGAAGAGACAAACCTGAATCGACCAGCGCACCAAGGAGCATGTCTCCGCTCGCGCCACCGATGCAGTTTAAATATCCTATTTTCAGGGCATCCTCCTCATCTCGCCATCCGTGCAGAGCTCGGCCTGTTTAGTAACTGCCCGAGTTGCTTTTTCTCTCGATGCATTATAACCAATTGCGAGGCTATCGTTTCTAAAAAATATCTTTGCCACATGCCTGTGAACCAAGGGATTGAATAGCACTACGAGTGCTATTCTTCATATTAAACTAGAGCATACAATATAACGATATACTAATACCGAAAAAGGGCTGCTGCAAGACATAAGACTCATCCCTATGTTGACGCTCAATGGCTACGCCATCTAAGATATCATTCAGTAAGTTCATTGAATGTCTGAGCAACTCGCAACTCAGGATGTTATCTTTACCACGACCACGGTATAAGATAATCGTGGTCTGAGACTTTCGAGAGAATAGAGAGTAATTAGCAATGGATGAAAGTATCATAGGAATGCGCGATATGAGCCTAATCTTCGATGTAACGGATGCCATGGGAATCGACAGAGAAAGCATTTCAGTCCCTCTTGGCAAGGAAGACCCAGGAATCGTACGAAAACTGTCCACTGGAGACGTTGAGATAGTTGTACCGGAATCAGTTCTATTGGAAGACTGGCTTGCCACTTTACAGTCTGAGCTGGAGAAACTCGGCTACGAGATTGAGCAAGAATGAGCATGGACAGACTTAGATTGATTGTTCACCACGCTATTCTTTCATGAAGAATAGTTACCCGCATTTACATATTTTTGAGGAGAAATGCAAGTATGGCAATCATTCGTTATGATATGTTGAAGACAGAGCGTACTGGTCATATTGCTACCATTACTCTAAGCAGACCAGAGAAGTTGAATGCTCTCAATTCACGCATGACCGCAGAATTGCATGCGGCTCTCGACGAGTTATCTAAAGAAAACAACGTCCGTGTTGTAATACTGACAGGTTCCGGACGTGGGTTTTGCTCTGGAGCGGACGTCAACGAGTTATTGGAAAAACCAGAAGCTCCCTCTGATAACATCCGTGAATCCTCACTCAATGCACTGAGTTACCATATCCGGCGCAATCAACAACCGGTTATCGCAGCAATAAATGGTGTAGCTGCTGGTGCTGGGCTAGCCATCGCCCTGGCAAGCGATATTCGGCTAGCTTCTGAGGAAGCCAGCTTCTCCTGTATTTTCATCAAACGCTCCTTTGTCCCTGATGCAGGATCGTCATATACTCTGCAACGCCTAGTCGGACTTGGAATCGCCATGGAGATGGCTCTAACCGGTAACATATACGATGCCAGTTGGGCATTGGAGAAGGGGTTGGTAAATAGGGTTGTCCCGGCGGACAGACTTATGGAAGAAGCTATGGAATTGGCCAACATCATTGCCTCTAACCCTCCTCTATGTGTCCGCTCCACACGGGAGATTCTCTACGACAATGACGAAGACTTGTTCGGCGTACTGGAAAAAGAGAGCGCCTCAAACATAATTCTCGGAAGCAGTGAAGACTCTATAGAATCTGTCAATTCTTTCCTAGAAAAGCGCCCGCCGGTTTACAGAGGAAGATAAGCCAGCCAAAAGAGACTGACTCACCTACCATGCACTGCGCCAGTGCGTTTCAGCAAGCTCACATCTGTATCTTCTCGATGTATAAAATACGCTCCAGCTCACGGCCATGAGCAAGTATTACAAATGATTATCTGCAATACTTGCATAAAAATGCACCCCAACATCTTGTGGCACACGACTTCGCGAATGCTATAATTGCGGAAATACCCCCCGGAGACATATTGTTTACACATCTCCATAACCATACCGAATATAGCCTCTTGGACGGCCTCAGCAGGATTGCACCAATGGTGCAACGCGCCAAAGAATTGGGAATGGAAGCGCTGTCAATCACAGACCACGGTGGGCTTTACGGCGCCATAGAATTCTACACAGCGTGCAAAGAAGCAGGCATAAAACCCATTATTGGGCTGGAATCCTATCTTGCTCCGGAGAGCCGTCATTCCAAAACGCCAGCGGACAAGAATCCATACCACCTTCTTCTACTGGCACGCAATATGGAGGGATACCGTAACCTTCTCCAGCTTTCATCCAAAGCACACCTCGAAGGTTTTTACTACAAACCCCGCGTCGATAGAGAGTTATTACAACAGTACAGCGGAGGGCTGATAGCCCTTTCCGGATGTCTCTCTGCAGAAGTGCCACGTCAACTCCTTGAGGGACGGATCGAGGAAGCCAAGGAAACAGCACTCTGGTACCACAATATATTCGACGGTAACTTCTTCTTGGAGTTACAACGACATGGGAATATTCCAGACCAAAACAAAGTAAATGACGCTCTTCTGGAATTGAGTAAAGCAACTGGTATTCCACTTGTTGCCACAAACGATTCCCATTACATACACCAAGAAGACGCTCCTTTCCAGGACATCCTGATATGCATCCATACCAACACCAATATCTATGACGATAAGCGCCTCAAGATGTCCGATGACTCCTATTACCTCAAAAGCACCTCGGAGATGGAAGAACTGTTCTCAGATCTCCCACAAGCCATAGCCGCCACACAGTCTATAGCTGATATGTGTGACTTGGAATTGGACTTCAGCCAAACCCGCCTACCAGAATACAAGTCCCCTGGAAATATGAGCGCAGGAGAATACCTGTCAAAACTCTGCTACGAAGGATTGAACAGACGCTATACAAATCCGTCGCCAGAGGCACATCAGCGCCTAGCCTACGAACTGGATGTCATTGAGAAGACACAATTCGATAACTACATGCTGGTGGTATGGGACATAGCTGCATTTACCCGTGATAACAACATTCTTTTTGGTGTTAGAGGCAGCGCTGCCGCCAGCCTTGTGCTCTACTGCCTTGGTATCACTGACATTGATCCTCTACAGTACCGCCTAGTCTTCGAACGATTCCTCAATCTAGAGCGTCGTGAGATGCCAGATATAGATATGGACTTCCAGGATGACCGCAGAGAAGAAGTCATAGCCTACGTAAGGCATAAGTATGGCGGCGACCACGTAGCACAGATCATCACATTTGGAACCCTTGGAGCCAAGGCCGCCATACGTGACACTGGACGCGCCCTTGGGATGTCTTACCCTGACGTAGACAGAGTTGCCAAACTCATTCCACTTGGCAGCCATTCCCTTGACGAAGCTTTGGAGGCCAGTGGAGAACTTAAGGATATATACGAGACTGACTCAACCATGAAAACCCTTGTGGATACGGCTCGCCACCTGGAGGGAGTGGTACGCCATGCCAGCACCCACGCTGCGGGCGTGGTGATTACTAAAGATCCATTAGTGGAATACCTACCGTTGCAAAGACCAATTCGCGCAGATTCATCTGATGGCATGGCCATGACACAGTTCCCTATGGAACCAATAGCTAAGCTTGGCCTCCTTAAAATGGACTTCCTTGGACTCACCAACCTGACCATCCTTTCGCAAGCCGTACGCACTGTGGCCCAACGTAGAGGAGTCCATTTAGACCTTGCCCAAATACCCCTGGACAATAAAGACACCTTTGATTTGCTCTCTTCCGGAGAAACCACGGGAGTATTTCAACTAGAGGGCTCTGGGATGCGACGGTATATCCAAAAACTGAAGCCCAACTCCATAGCCGATGTGTCAGCCATGATAGCTTTGTATCGCCCCGGTCCAATGGAACACATAGACACATTCATAGACGCCAAACACGGAAATGCAGCAATCCGCTACCCTCATCCAGCACTTAAGGACATTCTGGAAGAGACATACGGCGTCATCGTATATCAGGACCAAGTACTGCTCATAGCCCAAGCTTTTGCTGGCTACTCTCTAGGGGAAGCCGACGTCGTACGGAAAGCCATGGGCAAGAAAATTGCCGAGATCATGCAACACGAAAGTAAGAAGTTCGTAGCGGGAGCCGTCAACAAAGGGTTCTCCAGAGAACTATCTGAAGAAGTATTTCAACTCATAGAGCCTTTCGCCGGATATGCCTTCAACAAGGCTCACAGCGTGAGCTACGCTATGATTGCTTACTGGACTGCGTACTTCAAGGCGAACTACCCTGAGGAATACATGGCAGCTGTACTTAACGCTCATTCTGGACAAGCTGATAAGATAAGCAGCGATGTGTCCGAATGCCTACGTATTGGCATCCCAGTGCTCCTTCCAGACGTGAACCGCAGCGAGTCGGATTTCTCCATTGATATAAGCTCGGATGGGAAACCAGCCATCAGGTTTGGATTAGCCAACGTAAAAAATGTTGGAGCCATGGCCGTCACACCTCTGGTGGAGGAACGTAAGGAGAACGGCCCCTATAAGTCCGTTGAGGATATCTGTCGCAGAGCAGACCTTGGCAGCATTAATCGGCGCTCAGTAGAATGCCTCATTAAAGTGGGAGCCTTAGATTCCATCGGGGACAGAGGGGCTCTGCTTGCTAGCATTGACCGCATTATGTCACTGGCCCAAAGAGAGGCACAGTTGAAAGGATCGGGACAGACCACAATGTTCAACCTATTTGGTGAGGAGGTATCCACCCCCATAAATTCCATAGAGTTGAAAGAAGGAGAAGTGCTACAGCAAGAGAAATTGGCATGGGAAAGGGAACTCTTAGGAACACTCATATCCGAGAACCCGCTAAGAGCCATCATATCCGCAGCTCCTCCCAACACAATAATCTCACGTGATGCGCTCGATAACAGCATGGATGGCAAAAGAGTCAACATAGTAGGCCAGGTCTCTTCACATAGAAGCGGAATGACAAGGAACGGGAAACCTTTTGCCGCCGTTGTTCTTGACCTTCTGGGAGGCAATATAGAGATCATGGTATGGTCAAACTCCTATGACAAAACCCGAGAACTGTGGTATGAAGGAAGCCTTGTGGAGGTGGTTGGGAAAATACGCCTTCGAGAGGATGAGATATCCATCACATGTGATGCTGCCAAACCATACAGCATTGAAGATAATGCTTCCTACACGCCTGACAGTATTATGCCACAGCCACTAACTGAGGCCCCTCTACACTCACATAATGACGCTTCTGCCAATGACTCAACCGAACCATCAAATGTAAAGAACGGCTTGTCCAGGGATCCATCCACAAAGATATGGATTAGGCTAGAGGAATCAAACAACCCAAGACAGGATGAACATATGCTTCGCGGAGTAGTGAAGTTGCTGATGAATTATCCCGGAGAAGGCACCGTTGGGCTGAGAATCAAGACCGAGGGCAAGACCGTAATTGGAGATCTGCCTTTTATCTCAGTCAAATACTGCCAAGAGCTTCATCAAGAATTGGTGGCAATAGTTGGTGATGGCGGTGTGGAAATAATGGGCTTGGCTAAGGAACCTGCCTAATTCCACATCTCCATATCGAGCAAACTTCGCTTCATGTCAACGCCGTCCGTGCCTCCGTACCCACACATACTGCCGTCACTACCAATGACCCTGTGGCACGGCACAATTATGGGAACCGGATTTGACCTCATTGCCTGCCCAACGGCCCGTGCGGCTCCTGGATTGCCCATGTTCCTTGCAATCCAGCCATAGCTGCGGGTTTCACCTCTTGGAATAGTTCTGGCTACCTCCCACGCTTTTTTCTGAAATACAGTGCCGATTACATCTAGAGAGTCGTCGAAGATTGTATCTTCTCCACGAAAATATTGTTGCAATCGCTCCTCTACATCTTTGAACGACCCCAATTCAGCCTCACCAAATTCGAATGGTTTCGACTCCTCAAAGTATTTCAATCCCACATGGGAATACGGTTGAGGTAGAGTCAATCTGCGTATGCCCTTTGACGATACCAGGATCCCAACCCAGCCAAAATCTGTGAAAATCAGAGTGTACTGACATTTAGATTCCTGTTGTAAGCTAGTATTAGATTTGCCGAGACTTATCATATGCAAATCTCCAAGTAGAAAAAGCAGTCAGGAACAGACCGACTCTAATCCCTCAATCGTCAAACGGAAATCAATACTGATCGCAGGATACAGCCTTAAGCCTTTGGATTCGCTACCCCAGATATGGTAGACAGATTGTCTAGGTGTTCATCCAAGTAACAGTGACCAAAATAGTAGACCAAATATTCCTTACCATCCCTAGTTTCAGAGTACTGGTGTTTTGGCTCCAAGTCATTGGCATGCAGGTATTCGTTTATCTTTTTGTCTTCAGGAGACAGTTCACTGGTATCGAAAAGAAATAGTATCCGTTTTCGCTCATCACTCAGGTTAAAAAGTTCAATTTTCATGAGGTTGTATCTCCTTCGTCAATTATAATCTACCTCTGGGTTCTGACCATGTCTTTTTTATATCCGCAGAATAAAGCTGATAGAGTGGGGATGAGACATCCCGTCCATCTCCGCCCATATCATTTTCGATGAGTTGTATTATGCCTTACATCTCTGCATTCAACCATCGCGCCACTTCCTTGGCATGGTATGAGATGATGATATCCGCACCTGCTCGTTTGAGTGCAATCATAATCTCCATGGTAGCTTCGTGGCCTTCCAACCACCCATTGGCCGTGGCCCCCTTCACCATGGAATACTCACCGCTGACATTGTAAGCGGCTATGGGATGTCCGAAGGTTTGTCTGGCACGAACTATCACATCCAAATATGCCAGAGCTGGCTTTACCATTATCATGTCCGCACCTTCTTGTATGTCCATCTCCATCTCTCGAATAGCCTCTCTGGCATTAGCAGGATCCATCTGATACCCGCGGCGGTCACCAAACTGCGGAGTCGAGCCCGCCGCTGCCCTAAATGGGCCGTAGAAAGCCGATGCATACTTGGCAGAGTAAGCCAGAATTGGAACAGATTGGTACCCACAATTGTCCAACGCACTCCGTATAGCTCCAACCTGTCCGTCCATCATTGCAGAAGGAGCTACAACATCAGCCCCTGCTTCGACATGCGAGATGGCCACCCTTGCCAGAAGCTCCAGGGTTTCGTCGTTATCAACTCTGTCTTCCACAATTATTCCACAATGGCCGTGGTCGGTGTACTCACACAGGCACACGTCAGTTATTACCAGGAGATCTGGCGCCGATTGTTTAATGACACGTACTGCTTCTTGGATTATTCCATCGGGAGCGTAGGCCTCGGTCCCATGTGCATCTTTATGGTCAGGAAGCCCGAAAAGAAGCACAGCCGGTATACCAAGTTGAGAGACCTCAAAGGCCTCCGCCGCCAGTCTGTCCAGAGACAGGTGATACACGCCTGGCATTGGCTCCACAGGTTCACTAACATCCTTACCGTGCGTGACAAATATGGGATATACGAAATCCTTAATTGAGAGTGAGGTCTCCCTGGTCATAAGACGTAACATTGTGGACTCTCGCAGACGCCTAAGCCTAGACTGAGGGAAAAAAGAAGTCATTTCATTCACCTTTGACTGTTGAGAAATATCCAACCAAAGCATCAACCAGACCTGAAATTGTGAACTCACTCGCTACCACATCCACTTTGAGACCAGCTGCACGGGCAGTGTCCGCTGTTACTAGCCCTATACAAGCTAACGTCATTCCATTCAAATGTGACAGATCACCATCCATAAGAGCGATGAGATTTGTTACCGTAGATGAACTCGTGAAAGTGACTACATCCACTTTATTCTCCAACACCAGTTTATACAACATCTCTCTGGATTCTTCTGGCATCACCGTTTGATAGGCAGCCACATCGTATACACTTGCACCGGCTTCAGACAGTCCCTTAGACAGAATATCACGGCCGGCTTCGGCACGAAGAAGCAGGATAGATTTCCCATCTACTCCAGCAGCTACGAGCCCAGATAGCACAGACTCAGACACATATTCTGTTGGCGTTAGGTCTGGAACGATCCCACGCTCTTTAAGAGTTTCGACGGTCGCCGACCCAATCGCGCATATTTTTATACCGCCGAAAGCCCGCGCATCCAAGTTAAGATGTCCCAATCTCCTGAATGCCTCTCTTGCACCATTGGCACTAGAAAAAACAACCCAATCATAATATGACATGGCTGTGAGGGCCGAATCCAATCGATCATTCTCCTCCAACGGCTTTATCTCAATAGTCGGTATCTCAAATGTTTCAGCTCCATTCTCCATGAGAAGTTGTGAGAGTGTGCCAGCCTGAGACCGAGTTCTTGGCACAAGCACCCGTTTACCAAACAAAGGCTTGTCATCGAACCAATGTATTTTTTCTCTAAGTTTCACAACTTGACCGAACACGGCCACAACAGGAGAAGTTAACGAAGCTTCTTGCCCCTTTTCCAAGATATCAGCTAGGCAACCCACCACTGTCCGCTGGTACGGCTCAGTCCCCCACTGTATAAGAGCAGCTGGGGTTGTGTGATCAAGTCCATATCTTTTAAGTGTGTCCACTATACTGGGTAAGGTCTCCCAACCCATGAGTATGGCCAACGTACCGACTCCCGAAGCCATATGTTCCCAATCTATGCTGGACTCCACCTTGCTTGGGTCTTCACTGCCACTAACGATGGTAACGTAGGATGACACTTTACGATGGGTCAAGGGGATACCAGCATACGCAGGAGCGGCAATGGCTGATGTAATTCCTGGCACTACTTCAAAGGTCAGCCCTGCTTCCGCCAGTGCCAAAGCCTCTTCTCCTCCTCGTCCGAAAATGAATGGATCACCGCCTTTGAGACGTACCACTCTCTTTCCCTCTAAAGCCTTTTCCACCAGCAGATGGTTAATCTCATCCTGAGGCATTTGGTGGTCACCCCTAGCCTTACCAACATTCACGATCTCGGCATCTACGGGCGCCTCTTCCAACAAACGTCTGTCAACCAGCCTGTCATAGACAAGCACTTGGGCAGAACGGATGCATTTCAGACCCTTAACAGTAATGAGACCCGGGTCACCTGGGCCAGCTCCCACTAGGTAGACCTTTCCGTGCTCTCTCAACTACTCACATCCATCTTGAGAATGTCACCAGCACCCATTGACATCAATTTCTTTGCGAGGGCGTTTCCGGCTTTTAAAGCCTCATCACTGGCAAATTCCATATGCGTTTTAACAATTTGACTGCCGTCTTCAGATGCCACCATCCCAACAACGTGGAGTGTATTCCCATCCAGCGAAGCATGGGCGGCAATTGGAACTTTACATCCACCACCCATCTCCTCCACAAAAACGCGTTCGGCACGAACGGCTGTGCTTGTCTGTGCATCTTCGATCTGAGAAAGAATGTTAAAGAGTTCCTTATTCTCAGAGCGTATCTCTACTCCCAGAGCACCCTGTCCCGGTTCTGGCACCATATCCAGAGTACTAAAATATTGGGCGATACGGTTCTCAAGCCCAAGGCGAACCACACCGGCGGCGGCCACAACCACACCATCATAGTCCTGACCAAGCGCTTTATTAAGGCGAGTCTCAACGTTTCCGCGAATCGGCTCCACCTTCAGGTCAGACCTTAGTGCCAGTAGTTGAGCAAAACGCCGCGGACTGCTTGTGCCTATTACAGCTCCTAGTTTCATCTCAGCAAGCAGACAGTTGTTTTTGTTGACCAAGACATCACGTGGGTCCTGTCTCTGGCCGACCACCACAACAGACAGACCCTCAGGCAATTCCAACGGCAAGTCCTTCAGACTATGGACAGCCATATCTATCTTCCCATCTAGCAATGCCGTTTCCAATTCTTTAATGAAGATTCCTTTGCCAAGTTTGGCAAGTGGGGTTGTAGACATCGTATCGCCAGTGCTATTTATCTCTAACACTTTTGTGGAAATATGAGGTGCCAAGAGATTAAACCTAGACAGAACCTCTTCAGTTTGCATCAGTGCAAGCTGACTTCCGCGAGTCCCTACCATAACTTGCATAACCGTCCTTCTAATATCTCTCAGTATCCGATACGATACATTTAACTCTTCACGTAACCTTCAAAACAAGCGATTGGGAAACCAGAATGCTTAGATCTCCAATAGGCATCAGATCAAGGCTAGAGTTACTCCACTTTGCCATTCAGATTGAAGAGTTTCAGCATCGTTTCCAAATAAATCGGATCCTCTTTGATGGTGATAATAGGATGATGCAGCAGTTTCTTTACAATGGAGCGGCTGAGCACTTCAATGTGAGCAATGTCGTCTTCCGAGATGTGTGGCATTTTCTTGAGTGTCTTCAATATCTCCTGCTGACGAAGATATTCGGCGTGATCTCTTAGCAGAGCGATTCCAGGAACCACTCTGAGGGAATCCCACCACTCCTGGAAGTTGCTCACTTCTTCTTCAATAATATTCTCTACCTTGTCTGCCTCTTTCTCTCGTTCCTGCCTGTGTATCTGAGAAACTTCTTCCAGATCATCCATGTCAAGGAGAGTCACACCTGGCAGATTGCCTATTACAGGGTCAACATCTCTTGGTACGGCGATGTCTACAACTAGAAGAGGGGCTCCGTTTCTCCTAGCCAACGCCCTTGCTACCATCTCTTGTGAAATAACCGTATCTGGAGAGTCAGTTGAGCTCACAACTATGTCAACTGTTCCTAAAAGGTCTTCAAGGCTTTCGAATGTCTTAGCCTCGCCTCCCAGTTCCTGTGCGACATCTTGGGCACGTTTCAAGGTGCGGTTGACCATAACCATCTGATTGACTCCCCTGTCCTTCAGTGCACGAACAACCAGTTTGCCTGCATTGCCAGCTCCAACAACCATAACTCGGCTCTGAGTTATGTCTCCCAGAGTCAGTCTAGCGGTCTCAACCGCCGCCGAACTGATGGACAGCGTGTTATCGTCGATTCCAGTCTCACTATGCGCTCTTTTCCCAACCCTTAGAGCGTGATTAAAGACCTTGGTAATAATGCCATTTGCGCAACCATGAGACACCGATACCCTGTATGCCTCCCTAACTTGACCCAATATCTGGGACTCTCCTAGAATCAGTGAATCAAGACCAGAAGTAACCCTAAAGAGATGTTTGATTGCATCTTCCTGTTCATAAAAATATAGGCATTCAGAAAGATCTTCCTCACGCCCCAGGAACTTCTGAGCGAGAAAATCCGTCAAACTCCGTTCTATTACGCTGGCATCAAGACCCGTGGAGTAGAACTCAGTGCGGTTGCATGTTGATACAATGACCACGTCACCAATGGCATTCTTAAGTGACAGTAGCGCTTGTGGAAGCTCATCTCTTGTGAACGCGATACCTTCCCTTATCTCCAGGGAAGAGGTTTTATGGCTTATACCTAGAGCAAACAATCTCATCTCTCAGATGATTCTCCTGACGCGACCTTTTTCGCGTTCTTGAGAGTTTCCCAGGATTCACACTGGTTCAAGCATTCCCATGGACAACTAAGCAATGCCTCTTTAAGTGTCTTCTTGGCAGCAGCAACGTCATTATTGTACAGGGCCAATAGCTCTTGATTGAGGCACATCTGCCAATGATCAGCAAGAACCACTTTCCCTTCTTTGCGCAGCTCCAACCGCACCTCAGAAAGCATGGGAGCCATGTCAGCATAGTTCAACACTGGGTCACCTTGAAGCTCTTCCCTGAGCTTGCGAGCCAAGGCAGGGCTGAGACCGCTTGTGGATATGGCCACAGTCACATCACCCTTATTTACCACTGATGGCGTAATAAAAGTACAAAGATGAGTAACGTCTGCAACGTTGAGAAGGACGTTTCGTTGTTCAGCTTCTTCAGCTATTGTCCTGTTCACTAAATTGTCGTCAGTTGTAATTGCAGCGATGGCCAAAAAGGCTCCTTCTAGATCGCCTTCCTGATATTTTCGCTTCTCCAATCTCAAAATACCGGCGTCTGCCATCCCCTGCACTTCGGATGTAACCTCCGGGCTAATCATCTTTATTTTGGCACCACACTCCAATAGCGAGGCTATTTTACCCTCAGCTATCTGACCTCCACCGATAATAACGCAAGACCGTTCTTTTAGATCCAAGAATGCCGGGTAATACGGAGCCATAGGTTTTCATTCCTCTTTAAGTAAGTTTTAAACAAAATATCGAACTCTAGTCTTCTTGTACTCACGTGTGCTATATAGCATCATGTAGTCCGTGACTCCGGTGGATTCGGAAATCTCCTTGATCGCCTCCTCGCACCCTTTTTTGCTAGTTGCATGTACCATGCTGAAATGGCTATACGGCCAATCCGGGAATGTGGGGCGTTCGTAGCAGTGCGTCACCCATGGTGAGGAGGCCATAATCCTGCCAACTTCCTCAGAACGATGCTGTGGCACCATCCAAACCGCCATGGCGTTGGCTTTGAAGCCAGCTTTACGGTGATGAAGCACAGCGCTAAACCGTCTCATGATGCCTTTGTCTTTGAAATCTTTTGCCATGGCAAAGAGTTCTTGTGGTGTTACGTTCAAGCGCTTGCACATACCATCAAATGGATTTGAAACTATGCCAATGTCTTCCTGAAGCTCCTTGATAACTTCAATATCGTACTCAGTGACCACCTCAGCCTTCTTCCAGTCTTCGCCGCTTGGCGCATTGTCCCCGTCAGGGATGTAGTACTCGTATGCTGCTCCAACTTTTTTCACCATGTCGAAGTTCACACCAATTTTAAAAAACTTAATAGTTGGCATAATCCGGTAGGTCTCGGCTCCAGTACGTGTAGCCATATCTTCGATGGTTTCCTCTAGGCTTTCGTAAGGAGGCACAGCCAAAGTGAACCAGAGATTGAAGGTGCCATTACGGGCGTAATTGTGGCTGACACCAGGATGCTGGTTGATTACTTTAGCACTACGGTCCAAAGTCTCCGCAGGAAAACGCATTGCCACCAGGGTGGTCTTGTAACCCAAGCGCCGGGTGTCAAAGATGGCACTAATCTGCCTGACAACGTTGGTTTTTTTCAGCCTCTTAATGCGTTCTATCACATCTGCTTCTGGAATTTCCAACTGATTTCCAAGGTCAAGATATGGTTGCTCAACCAAAGGGAAAGCAGACTGTATAATGTTTAGAAGAGCCCTGTCGATCATGTCCATTTCGGATTTAGAAGCCATCAGTTCCCTTTTAATATGCCATCTTTGCAGTTAACGTTTATATCTCAATACCTCAAATTACCTTGTATTATATATTTCAACTCCTAAATAATCAAATTTGACTTGCCTTTCTCTAATCAACACTTGCCCCCTGACGCCCTTCTCGTCTAACATTACAGTTCTTGTGCCATGTAACTGTAAATTAGGCAGTTGATGTAGCCAAAACGGAGACATTACCCACCATGACTTTTCAATTCCAGATCAACGCCACCGACGGGCACGCTAGAGTTGGGACGCTGAGCACAGCACGTGGCCAAATGAACACACCTGCCTTCATGCCAGTGGCCACGCAAGGATCGGTTAAGGCCATTGCACCAGATGACCTCAAAGCATTAGGCGCCACCATGCTACTATCCAATACGTACCACCTAATGCTCCGGCCAGGAATACAGGTTATTCACAACCTCGGAGGCCTTCAGGACTTCATGAGCTGGCCAGGTCCAGTCCTGACAGATAGCGGCGGTTTCCAAACCTTCAGCCTTGGGCGCCTGCAAAAAGTTTCAGAAGACGGAGTGATGTTCCGCTCTCATATAGATGGCAACGAGCATTTCCTATCACCTGAGACATCCTTGGAATACCAGGCGTTGCTTGGGAGCGATATAGCAATGGTCCTTGATCAGTGTCCTGCCTACGGCATAACTGAGAGCCAAGTGGAGTTGGCTATGAACAGAACTCATCGCTGGGCGCTGCGGTGCAAGAAGGCCCATAACCTGGAGAATCAAGCGCTCTTCGCCGTGGTACAGGGAGGGGTAAGCACGAACCTCCGCCTTGAATCTGCTGCCACCCTAATGCCAATGGATTTCGAGGGATACGCGGTTGGCGGATTAAGCGTTGGAGAACCAAAGGCACAAATGTACGAGATTGCCTCTTTAATGGGGGAAACCCTACCCCCTGACAAACCACGCTATCTGATGGGAGTCGGGTCACCTGAGGATCTTATTGAGTGCGTTGGACGCGGTATGGATATGTTCGACTGTGCGCTGCCAACCCGAGTTGCCCGCAATGGAGCATTATTCACGCGCAGCGGACGCGTAAACGTTGATAGCGCTCCGTTCCGTGAGCAAAACAAACCAATAGATGAGAATTGCGACTGTTATACCTGCCTAAACTTCTCAGTAGCCTACCTTCACCATCTTTTCAAAGCAAAGGAGCTCCTAGCGTACCGATTAGCCAGCATTCACAACTTGAGATTTGTAACACGGCTGATGGAAGAAGCCCGTCACGCCATCGAATGTAAAACTTTCGATGCATTCAGAAATCGCTTTTTAAGCGAATATAGAATCGCAAATGAAGGCGTGAGGCGTTCGCAAAAAGAGAAGTGGCTACAACGAAAGTGAACCCACCGCATAAACCAGCAAGCACAAGATCTTGGATTTTCCCCTACCAGGCCCCACCTGCCACTGCGGGCACAATGCTTATCTCATCCCCTGTTTTGATGCCTGTATCCAAACCCTCTAGGAAGCGCATGTCCTCACCATTGACGTAAATATTCACGAAATGGCGTAAATCCCCAGCCTCATCGACCAAACGCTCTCTGATGCCAGGATACTGGCTCTCCAGTGAGACTATCATCTGAGACAGATTGTCCCCATCAACCGAAACTTTATCCTGACCATTTGTTATCTGACGCAAGGGGGTGGGAATTCTAACCACTACACTCATTTCGTGAACCTCCTGAACTCTTTAATATTTCAGTTCGCTATTATAACCTTTTTGTTACACCAGCGCTAAGTTCAGCGCTTGTATCCTTATAGATATCATTAATTTTCAACCACATCTCCATCCACAGGGTCGACTCTGACTCCTAGAGAAGTGACCCAATCCAGCCCTCTCTCTATCTCATCTACCTCACCTTCAAGCTCCAGAATAACCCAACCCATGTCATCTCTAACGTCCGCCCTGCGAATATTTGTAATCAACTGAAATGTGCTTCCCAAGTTGAAAATCACAGGTTCTGTTATAAGCCCTGGCGGAAAGGTGAATCTAGTACGTCGCTTCGGCATTGTCTGCACACTCCATGGACAAATTAAAGAATGATAATCCACTTATGGTCTGACACTTACAGCTTCTTCAAAAGCAGAAAATGTGGGCTTTATTAGAATCGGCCTTGCCAAATTTTCCACCACTTCTTGAGTTTTGTAGCCGTTCCCAGTGATGAAAGCTACCGTTGTTTCCCACGGCTTTATCTGCCCTGTTTTGGCAAGATGTTTCAGTGTCGCAATCACCACTCCACCTGCCGGTTCAGTAAATATCCCTTCCATCTCAGCAAGATCCTTAATGCCCTGCACCACATCCTCTTCCGGCACAGCATAGGCAGAACCTTTGGTTTCCTCCAACACTTTGAGAGCATAATATCCATCTGCAGGATTGCCTATTGCCAAAGACTTTGCAATGGTATTTGGTTTCACCGGCCTGATTGCAAAGTCGTTGCCATCAAAAGCAGTCACAATTGGAGAACATCCCTTCGCCTGACCAAGAAACATTCGCGTATTTACAGAGTCGATGAGCCCCATAGACGAGAACTCGTTGAGGCCCTTCCAAATTTTGGTGAATAGAGATCCTGATGCCCCTGGCACGATACAATTGTCAGGAGCTTTCCATCCCAACTGTTCTGCCACCTCAAACCCAAGGGTCTTGCTACCTTCGGCGTAGTACGGCCTCATATTAATGTTTACGAATGCCCAATTGTAGTTGTCTGCAAGTTCACTGCACAGACGGTTCACATCGTCATAGCTACCGTCAACAGCTATCAAGTTGGGGCCATACACCGCCGCACCCAATATCTTGCCACGCTCCAAATCAGATGGGATGAAGACAAATGCCCTCATCCCTGCCCTAGCAGCATGGGCAGCTACGCTGCCAGCCAAGTTCCCAGTAGACGCACATGCAAGGGTGTCAAATCCGAATTCAAGTGCCTTCGTGCTGGCAATAGCTACGACACGATCCTTGAATGAGAATGATGGGTTTACCGAGTCGTTCTTGATATATAACTCATCCAGACCAAGGTATTTAGCCAGGTTTTTGGCCTTTATTAGAGGAGTAAGGCCGGCATTGATGTCAACCGCATTATCAACATCAACCGGAAGCAAGTCATGATAACGCCACATGTTATGAGGTCCCTGGGCTATTTTCTCACGACTGATTACCGTAGATATGGCATCATAGTCGTAGGTTACCTCAAGAGGGCCGAAACAAAAGTCGCAAACGTTGAGCGGCTGTACGGGATATTCGCGACCACACTCCTTACAAAACAAGCATTTTATATAACTCACTTATTTAGTCCTCCACCAGCCATTATTATCCAATAAGCAAGAGAGGCCGGCCCAATAAGGACAGGCCTCTCTTAACGTAACTTCTATTATGAATTCATGCCTAATCAGGCTTAAATGTTACTTCGAGCCAAATGTGTTGTCAATCTAAAACACCTAATAAACACCTCCGAGAATACCACTATGCACATGATAAAACAATCATTTCTTGCAACGCTCAGTAGCCTAACATATAATCGTATATACGTTACAGGTGTAAAAATGAGGAGAAGACTTGCTCAAATCCATTAACTGCGGAGCCTTGCGCAAAAAAGAACTCGGCCAGGAGGTAACCTTGGCTGGATGGGTACACCGACGCCGTGACCACGGTGGGCTCATCTTCATTGACCTGAGAGACTGGTCAGGCATTGTGCAGGTTGTGTTCAACCCAGAGGTTGCGCCACAAGCTCATATCATGGCCCAGAGCTTGCGCAGCGAATGGGTACTTCGCATTAAAGGAAGGGTAGATCAGCGCCCTGATGGCACAGTGAACACAAATATCCCAACTGGAGAGGTGGAGGTTATGAGCCTTGAGATGGAAGTCCTCAACCAATCCAAGACACCTCCATTCAGCATAGAAGAAGGAGAGGCAGAAGCCGATGAACTCCTTAGGCTCAAATACCGCTACTTAGACCTGAGGAGAGCATCGCTCAGAGACAATCTGATCCTCAGGCATAATGTAGTAAAATTTATACGTGATTTCCTGAACCAACGTGAGTTCATAGAAGTGGAAACTCCCATACTCACCAAAAGCACCCCAGAGGGAGCCAGAGACTATCTTGTACCAAGCAGAGTATATCCGCAGCATTTCTATGCCCTTCCTCAATCACCCCAGCAAATGAAACAGCTATTGGTTATTGGAGGAGTGGAACGGTATTATCAAATAGCCCGTTGCTTCCGAGATGAAGACCTACGCGCCGACCGTCAACCGGAATTTACACAGTTGGATCTTGAAATGGCCTTTGTCGATGAGGAAGACATCCTAAGCTTGATGGAAAAGCTGTTCACAGATTTAATAGAGAACATAACTCCAAACAAAAGGCTGCTGAATCCGTTCCCTCGGCTTTCCTATCACGATGTCATGTCCCGCTTTGGCACTGACAAACCTGACCTCCGTTTCAGCATGGAGTTGGGAGACATCTCTGATATTGCCTCTGAATCTCAGTTCCAGGTCCTTAGCAAGGCAATTGAATCAGGTGGCATTGTGAAGGGACTGGTTGCCACTGGGTGTGCCAACTACACTAGGCGCCAGCTTGACGAACTGACGAACTTCGCCCAAGAACGAGGAGCATCAGGATTAATCTACATAGCCCTTGATGGAGATCCAAGCAGTTCTTTGAACGATCTGAAACAGGAAGATATCCGCTCAGCGGTAGCCCGCCATCTATCTTTGGAAGAAGTACGCCAGATGGCCTCCAGTCTGGGTGCAAAACGAGGAGATTTGCTACTGGTAGTAGCAGGTGCACCCAGAGTAGTAAACCTGGTCCTGAGCCAAATTCGTCACGAAATGGGCCGCCGCCTTGGTTTAGCGGATCCTGACCTACTGGCCTTCGCCTTCGTACTGGATTTTCCTCTCCTGGAATGGAAACCTGAGGAAGACAGATGGGACTCCCCTCACAACCCATTTTCCTCTCCAAAGGACGACCATACCAGCCTTCTTGACACGAATCCCGCTAGTGCGTTGGCAAAGCAGTACGACCTAATCTGCAATGGAATGGAAATCGCCGGCGGCAGCATACGAAATCATCAAAGAAATGTCCAGGAAAAAATATTTGCACTCCTTGGGCATACATCAGAAGCAATGCAAGCCCAGTTCGGGCAAATACTGGATGCCCTTGAATATGGAGCGCCTCCTCATGGTGGCTTTGCCAGCGGTATAGACCGTATGGTCATGCTTGTCGCTGACCAGGAAAACATTCGCGAAGTGATAGCCTTCCCCAAAAACCAAAACGCGGCAGACCCACTCTTCGGAGCGCCGTCTCCAGTGGATGACGCTCAGCTCAGAGACCTCCATCTGCGTACAACCGACTAGTAGCACTTGCACGATAACAATAACAGCTTCCCAACTGGTCGTCGTATGTTTATAATTAAAAACAGTGCCACAATAGGAGTGTTTTTTGAAAATATCACAAAGTACACAAGAGCAAAGCCAGGTAGTCCTAACTATAGAGGTAGATCCTCCAGAACTAGAGGAGCATCTGAACAGAGTTTATCAAAGGGCTGTACATCGGGTGAATATCCATGGCTTCCGAAAAGGCAAGGCTCCCAGGTCAGTAGTGGAGCGTACGTTGGGACTGGATGCTATGGTAGAAGAAGCACTCGAAACACTACTCCCTCAATTGACTTCCAAGGCTGTCGCAGAGCAGAACTTGGACATAGTGGCTACTCCACAGGTCAAAGTTACACAGTACGAGCCCCTGACAATAGAGGCTATCGTAGCCGTGAGGCCTACTGTCGAGCTTGGAGACTACTATCAGTACCGCTTAGATACTGAAACTGTAGAGGTGACGGAAGAGGCAATTGACGAAGAAATCGAGGCCATGCGACGGGATGCAGGCACATGGGAACCAGTGGAACGCCCAGTCGCCATGGAAGATATGATAACCATGCAGATAAAGGGCCAAGTAGAAGAGAACGTAATAATAGAAAATGACAGCGTCGACTATATTCTTTCGGCTGAATCCATCAACCCAATGCCAGGATTCGCTGAGCAGTTGGTGGGGGCAAATAGAGACGAGTTGCGAGAGTTTGCACTTACCTTTCCAGAGGACTACCAACAGGCCGATTTGGCTGGGAAAGATTGCAATTTCACACTTACTGTACAAGAGGTGAAGGAACAAACCTTGCCTGAGCTAGATGACGAGTTCGCAAAAAGCCTGAATATAGAGGTGGAGACCCAAGTTGCTCTCAGGGAAAAACTCAAAGAGGATATGCTCAAACACCACCAGACAATCGCTGACCAAAACTACCAAGAGTTGGCTGTGCAAGCCCTAATTGAAGGGGCAAATCTGGAACTGCCTCCATTGATGGTAGACCATGAAGTAGAACACATATTGTCGGAACAAGCCGAAGCCATGCAAAGACAACAGCTGAAAATGGAAGACTATCTGAGCACAGTCGGCAAGAGTATATATCAGCTTCAGGAAGAGGTACGTCCAGCAGCAATTGAGCGCATTACCAGTGGCCTAGTAATGAGCACGCTGAGAGAAAAGGAAGGCATTGAGGTAACGCCAGAAGAAATCGAGGAAGAGTTGACAGCCATGTCAGACGCCTCTAAATCTGAAGGCGCATCTTTGAGGCAAATCCTGGACACCGAGAGTGGAAGAACTTCCATCAACAATATACTACTCAACCGTAAGACGCTAAAATTGCTCACCAGCATTGCCAAGGGAGAGCTTATCTCTAAAGCCACTAAAACTGCCTAGTCAACTACCAAAGTAGAAGTAGAAGAAAAACAAGGCGAAACAGAAAAAGGAGCAAAAGATGATTGAACGTCCTGAGAACATCGTACCAATGGTCATTGAGACAGGAGCCCGCGGGGAAAGAGCCTTTGACATATACTCCCTCCTGCTTCGAGAAAGAATCATCTTCCTGGGCACACCCATTGGTGACCAGGTAGCCAATCTGATAGTAGCCCAGCTGCTGTTCCTTGAGAGGGAAGACCCTGACAAGGACATCAGCCTGTACATTAACTCTCCAGGAGGAGTCATAAGCTCAGGACTAGCCATCTACGACACCATGCAATTGATAAAACCTGACGTATCCACCATATGTGTGGGTCTGGCCGCCAGCATGGGCACAGTGCTACTTTGCGCTGGTGAGAAGGGCAAGAGGTACGCCCTGCCCAACTCCACAATCCACATGCATCAACCCATGGGAGGAGCATCTGGACAGGCAACTGACATAGAGATTGCCGCCAGAGAAATTCTGCGAATGCAGGACATGATTCGCCAGATTATCTCGGGGCACACAGGACAGGCCTATGACAGGGTCGCCAGGGACACTGACAGGGATTACTATCTGAACGCCGACCAGGCACTTGAATATGGCATTGTTGACGAAATCCTTTCCAAGGCACCGATAGACGAAGCCGATAAGACTGCATAGCAATACCCACGAACAATAAATGCCTGACAACACTGAAAACCCTCCGAAAGTACTCTGTTCCTTCTGCGAAAAGGAGCAGAGCCAGGTAAACCGCCTCATAGGCGGATCTGGGCGTACGTTCATATGCGATCAATGCGTTATCCTTTGCCAGGAAATTATAGACGAGGATGCTCCTGCAGCGACAGTGTCAGCACCTCCAAAGCCTCCAAACATAAACCCAAAAGCCATCTTCGAAAAGCTGGACGAGTATGTTATCGGTCAAGAACGCGCCAAGAAAGTTTTGGCCGTTGCGGTGTACAACCATTACAAACGAATCTGGTCAGGCTATTCCGAAGATGATGATGTTGAACTACAAAAGACAAACATTCTGCTGGCAGGACCCACCGGCTGCGGGAAAACTCTCTTAGCACAAACCCTGGCACGAATACTAGATGTCCCATTCTGCATTGTCGATGCTACATCAGTAACAGAGGCTGGATACGTTGGAGAGGATGTTGAGAACATCCTATTAAGGCTTATTCAGGCCGCAGACTACAACATAGCACGGGCTGAGCAGGGTATCATATACATCGATGAAATAGACAAGATCGGACGCAAGAGCGCCAATCCATCAATAACACGTGACGTTTCCGGTGAAGGGGTGCAACAAGCCCTGCTGAAAATAATAGAAGGTTACACAGCCAGTGTACCTCCACAGGGTGGGAGAAAGCACCCACATCAGGAACTGCTTCAGATAAAAACCGACAATATCCTCTTCATCTGCGGTGGTGCCTTCGAGGGACTGGACAACATAGTAACTGGGCGTATATCAAAAGAGCACCAGGGCATCGGGTTCAGGTCCAGCTTAGCAACCACAAAGGACGTCACAGCGGAAAACGTGCTGAAAAACCTCATACCGAATGACCTTCTATCATACGGGTTCATTCCGGAATTGGTAGGTCGACTCCCCCTAGTTGTAAGCCTAGATTACCTTGATAAAGACTCTCTGATACGCATACTCACGGAACCCAAGAATGCCATTGTGAAGCAATACCAGAGGCTTTTCGATTTGGATCACGTGGAACTCACATTCAGTTACGATGCTCTAGAGGCAACAGCGGAAGATGCAATCCAAAAGAAAACAGGTGCCCGTGGTTTGAGATCTATTATCGAACAGACACTTCTAGATGTAATGTACGAGATACCTTCAATGACTGGTGTGAGCCGTTGCAACATCGACGCAGAGACAATTCGAGGCCAAAAGCCTCCTCTACTGCTTTCTAATTCTGGAACACACATGAGTCTGGAATTAGACCAGAAGAGCTTGAAACCTCTCAATAAGAAGACCGCTTAAACGGCAGATGAGCCACACACGGTTGTCACTCTCCTACAACGCCTATCAATAGCCTCATTGAGGTTTAGCATGCCGTGTGGGTTCCCATTGGCATCCAATGTAAGATGTCCATCCAGCCGTATATCGCCGTCAGCAAATGCGCTTATTGTCTCCAACAACAGTGGACGCTCCCGTTTCATACCTTCCTGACGTATGAGCTGAAACAGCGGTAAGTCCTCACCTTCAGCTGCCTTCATATCATCTATAGATCTACCATTTATCTCTCTCCAAAGTGGGTCGAAGGCTTCGCCTACAAGTGGAAATGAGCAGTATGTCAGTACTGGGCCCATATCCAAGTCCACAGTTGCAAGATGGATGTATGCGCCTGATTCTCTTGCCCCATCCTCAATGAGCTTCCAGATCACCTGCTGCACCGTACCAACAGGCCCGCCCGGCAACGCAGGATGCAAGTTTAGCATAGTGTATCTATTGCACATCTCAATATCTGTTATAAGCCCGTACCCTGCCAAAACACAAATGTCAGGTTCGTAGCCTTCCAAACGCGTCATCACCTCACGGTCGAAGTTTTGACGGTGGTGCGAGAAAGAGCCTCCACCATGCTCTCTACGAAAGCTTTGTGACGAGAGCGTGACCAATGGAATATCGTAGTCGTGTACCTGCTGGAAAAACCGATCACTGCCTTCAGCCTCTCCCTGCTCACGATTGCTGAACACAAACTGAATCTGGGCAGAAAGATCTCCACTCTCAATGGCACTCTGCACCATTTGCAAAAGGCCAAGTGAGCCTTCCCCGCGACCTGTGGAAAACCATCCCATAGTCAACATTTCTTGTCTTCTTTCAACTATTCTGCCACAACCGTTTCCGCACCTTGGTTAAAGTGGTGAGCACGTGTATCAACGGAGTTATCGGACGGCGCACCTGGCTGCCATCTGCCAGGGCCTGACGTAAGCCTTCTGGCGTCCCATCAAAGTCAGGAGTCTCAACGTACGTGCGACCCACCTCCACCAAAGTATGTGAATCACCTACGGCAGAAGTAATGATATTGTGTTCAATGGCCAATTCAGCGGCCTTTCGGTTGTCCCGTTGAAAGGTATTACGTGCGTTGAAACCTTCTATAATATCCACATAAGGCAGTATTTCGTAGAGAGACTGACGGTCGATCACAGACCTGCGGAAATGATCAAAAGGATGCGGCACGGATACCAGTCCACCCTGTTCCTTAATGCGCTGTACCGTTTCCAGTGATGTCAGTTCACAGGGAACAGTTTCCTGCAAGAACAGCCCAACAATCTCGCCTCCCTGGCTCTTTATCTCTTCACCTATAATGACACGGAAAGAGGCCATCCGCTGCACTTCCAATGCACCAGCAATGGTATTGTGGTCTGTTATGGCAACACAATCTAGGTTGGTTTCCATGCATCTGGACACAAGCTTTTCCGGCTTCATTAAAGAGTCGGGTGAGAAACTGGTATGCATGTGGAGGTCAATCTTCAGGGGGTCGCATCCTTCTCTTCGGTGAGAAGACGCATCTGCTCCCCAAATGAGGTCTGCAATCTTGTTATCTTCAACTCTGCGGAGCTGAGAAGCTCGTTACACAAACTGGCCAAACGCATACCTTCTTCGAAGAGGTTCGTGGCTACTACAAGGGATAATCCTCCCTCTTCTAGGGCGTGCACCGTCTCTTCCAAACGGATGTAGGCCGCCTCAAAGGAAACCTCTTCATTGCCTACTGAATTGTTCTTAGAATTGCTCATTGTTTAACAAAATCCTCATCACTGATTTGTGGAAAGCGTGCGAGCTCGGAAACTGCCGTCCTTAACATTAACCACAACATCGTCGCCTGAATCAACCTGGAGCACAGATGACACAAGAGCAGAGTCGATCTCCCTCTGCACCACAGCGTATCCACGAGCGAGCACGCTATCAGGATTGAGGGAAGCAATACGTGATTCCATAGCGCTCACACGTTCGCCTCTCACAACAAGATATAATTCCAGGGTGCGCCAGTAATCATGCGAGAGATCGTCCACTTTTTGCCGCCATGATTGGACGTCCGGTGTATTGTGTTGTAGTCGCCACACCGCTTGGTCAATCTCTTGATTCCGAACCGAGAATTCGCCGGACACCCGCTGAAACAAAACCCTGCGATGATATAGGATGCGTTCTTCCATCTCATATCTATCTGGAACGACAAGCTCAGCAGCAGCAGACGGGGTTGGCGCTCTGGTGTCCGCGACAAGGTCAGCTATTGTAAAGTCGGTTTCATGCCCAACTGCACTGACAACTGGCACTCTGCTTGCATAGATGGCTCTTGCCACTATCTCTTCATTAAAGGGCCATAGATCTTCCAACGAGCCTCCTCCACGGGCTAGGATTATCACATCCAAATTCTCTTCAATGTTCATGGCCTCAATGGCATCTACGATACCGGTCGCAGCCGTATCACCCTGTACCGGGGTGGGAGCCAGGGTCAGTTCTACCAGCGGAAACCTTCGCTGAATTATGTTCTGAATGTCATGCCACACCGAGCCAAATGGAGATGTGGCAACTCCTATTCGTTTCGGAAATGCTGGTAAACGTCTCTTCCGAGATAACTGAAAAAGCCCCTCAGCATCCAGTTTTACCTTTAGCCGTTCAAGTTCAAGATGGCGCTCGCCGACACCCTCAGGTTGCACCAAGTCAACATAGAGCTGAAGGTCTCCACGAACCTCGTAGAGAGAAACGCGGCCATGGGCGGAAACAGCTCCTCCATCTGCCAAGTTCTCACCACCATGTGCTGGGCGGAACATGACGCAACGCATCTGGTTGGTGGCATCTTTGAGAGTGAAATAGTAGTGACCAGCCGCTGAATGGGAGAGATTTGAGACTTCCCCACGAACCCAGAGATCGCCAAGCAAGGCATCAGCTTCCAGGCTATCTTTGAGATATCGTGTAACCTGGCTAACAGAGTAAACCGGCAAGCTAGCTCACCCTTTCCAAATAATCTCCTGTGCGTGTGTCAACCCGTACCACTTCGCCAATATTCACAAAGAAAGGCACGTGCACTACTAGGCCTGTTTCCAGAGTTGCTGGTTTGTTGCTTCCCTGTGCTGTATTGCCCTTCAGCGACGGAGGAGTATCCGATATTTTGAGATCCACAAAGGTTGGCATTTCAATAGCAATCGTCTCTCCTCTGTAGAGTACCAGTTGCAGTTTGTCCTGTTCTTTGAGGTATTTAAGAGCATCATCTCCCACCTGTTCCTCAGTAAGAGGGTACTGCTCGAAGGATTCCATGTCCATGAAGTGATAGTAGTCACCATCGTTGTAAAGATACTGTGCTTCCCTGTTGTCCACGTCCGCAAGGGTGAGTTTCTGGTTCCCCGGCACGTTTCGTTCCAATGCACGGCCAGTCCTGAGGTTCCGCAGCTTGAGGTTTAGCACTGGAGGACGCTTTGGCGCCTGGGTATGTTTCCAGTCCACCACCTGCCACGGTTCCTCCTCCAACACTATGACTGTGCCTCTTCTCAGATCGCTGTAGCTTATGGTCATGCTATACTCCCATTCTATCTAGCTTGGGTGCTTTGCTTATAACCCGCGCTCTACCATTCTCAAGCACCACCACATCCTCAATCCGTACTCCGCCCCATCCGGAAATATATATGCCAGGTTCTATAGTAAATGGCATCCCATCTTCCAACACACCAGGAGAGTTTGGACCAACACCCGGATGCTCGTGCACCTCAAGGCCAACGCCGTGGCCAAGGCTATGACCGAAGTTTTCACCGTAGCCGGCTTCCTCTATCACCGTGCGTGCCAGACCGTCAGCATCTCCTCCAGTCATACCGCGTTCCACAGTGGCAATTGCGGTGAGCTGTGCCCCAAGGACTGTATCGTATATCTTTCGAAAAGTATCATCTGGTTGGCCCATACAAAGTGTGCGGCTCAGGTCGCTACAGTACCCTTCAAAGCGTGCACCCATATCTATAATAAGCGGCTGGCCATCAAGAATAACCGATTCGTCAGGTCGGTGATGCGGCAGAGCCGCGTTTGGACCAGCAGCAACAATGGTATCAAAGGAAATTGTGTCCGCACCAAGCTCCCGCATGGCTTTTTCCAGCTTCCAAGCTATTTCTTTCTCCGTCTGCCCAACTCTGATTGTCTTCGCAATTTCCTCAAAGGCCTTGTCAGATATCTCTATTGCGCGGGTAAGCATAGCCATTTCTGAAGCATCCTTTATGGAACGGAGACCCTCAACCAGTCCGAATGTGGCTACCAGCAATATAGCTGAGTCGTCTTTATTTTCTTCTAAGGCATTACGCAATCTCTCGTGAGTAGCCACGGTCATATGCTGGCTCTCAAAGCCAAGATTACAGACGTTCAACTCTTTGAGGAGATCTTTAAGCCAATCTGAGCCACCCACCGTGCGCAGAACTCGGAAGTCTGGCGATTGTTGACCAGCCTGTTCCACATAGCGAAAGTCAGTGGCCAGCACCGCATCTTTGGATGTTATAATAAGTGACCCTGCACTGCCTGTGAATCCTGAGAGATATCGACGGTTCTCATCCGATGACACTATCACCGCATCTACACCAGCTTGTTGAAATCCTGCCCTAATACTGTCGAGACGTACACTCATTCGCTTGCCTTTTCGTTGAGAGTAACCGTCAAGAACTCTAAGGCATACAAATATCCACGCCATCCCAGACCGCTGATCTGGCCCACGGCCACCGCTGCCACCACAGAACGGTGCCTCCATTCTTCACGGGCGTAGATATTTGAAATATGCACCTCTATGACAGGAAGTCCTGTATCCACCAACGCATCCCGCAAAGACAGGCCGTAGTGTGTGAGCGCTCCCGGATTTATGACAATTCCGTTTCCAGAAGAAGCTTTAGATTGAAGGAAGTCTATAATTGAACCTTCGCTGTTGGACTGAAAGAATTCGATCTCTATGCCCAGTTCCTCGGAGCGGTGGCGCATCAACTCTTCTATGTCTGCCAACGATGATGGACCGTACACAGCTGGGTCTCTCTGACCCAGCATGTTCAAGTTTGGCCCATTTATTACCAGTACATTCATGCTACCGAATATCCTTTCTTAGAACAAGAATATAAACATAAACTCAGGACGTGTTTGCAGAAACTATATTAGCAGAGTTACGCTTTAACCTCTAGGTTAGGGAGCAATGAATGACACTATATGTGACTCAAGTCATGCTAAAGCAATGCTCCGCCAAAGCTCAAGCAGAAAGCCCATCAGATGTTTAGCAGTGCGCGATTAAGGAAGAGACCATTAAATGAGGTCTATTCATCCAGGTTTTGGCGGAATCGATAGTACTCCAACTCTTTCTTGAGCACCCTGACAACACACGCACGCAGAGGGAATACTTGGTATGACAAGGCCATGCCAAGTATTAGGCAGAGAGAAAACTCTCGCTAGGTGATCTCTCTTGAGAATTTCCACTATACCCGTGTCTCATTTGGTAACCAGGCTATAACTTTACGGAGCACATTGGCTATGGTAAAATTACGACTCAAATTGTGCTAGAGGCATCGTATTTAAAAGGTGGAGCATTTGCGAGTAATCGCTGGAGAAGCCAAGGGGCAACGCATCATAAGCCAAAAGAGGTTGGGAGCTCGCCCAACCACACAAAGAGTTCGTTCTTCTCTATTTACAATCCTTGAATCCTCCGGCATTGAGGGGAAGCACGTGATTGACCTCTATGCCGGAATCGGCACGCTTGGAATCGAAGCTCTCAGCCGCGGTGCCATCTGGGCTGATTTTGTGGATGGCAGTCACAAGAGATGCGCACTTCTACGTCGGAGTCTGACCGCACTGGGTTTTTCTGAAAGATCAAAAGTTCACTGCATGAAGGTAGAACGTGCAATCATGTCTCTTGGCAAAGCATATGACATTGTACTTATGGATCCACCCTACACCATAGGACCAGTGCACCATATCATGGAAAAGGTTGGAGCACTCGCCAAGAAGGGTGCCTTGGTGGCAACTGGTCACTCCAAACACCATAAACTGGAACCCAAATATGACGGACTGGAACTTATACGCGAACGCAAATACGGAGATACAGTGTGCTCAATATATCGTGAAGGAGGAGAACCTTGGTAACAGCTCTATACCCTGGAAGCTTTGATCCCATTACATTCGGCCATATTGACATAATCACCAGGTCATCACGCCTTTTTGAAAAAGTATATGTAGCCGTTGTAGACACAAGGACATCCAAGTCGCTCATGTTCAGCACAGAAGAACGGATAGAGCTCTGCAGAGAGGCTCTGTCAAAACTTCCGAACATTGAGGTGATATCATATACTGGCCTCACCGTTGACGTTGCTCACAACCTTGGAACCACAGTTATGGTGCGAGGATTGCGCATGGGCTCCGACTTTGATTATGAATTTGAGCTGGCACTCAACAACCAACAATTGGCTCCTGATGTAGACACCGTATACCTCATGGCCAGCCTGAATCATATCTACATGAAATCCAGCCTGATAAAGGAAATAGCTGGCTTTCATGGAGAAATAAAACATTTGGTTCCAACTAATGTGGCGGTAGCACTGCGAGACAAGTACAGTTCACGAATCTAAATACCGTAGAAAGAGGGTCGATCCATGGAGCTTTCCAAGCTTATACAAAAACTAGAAGAGCTAATAAACTCAGGTACTGGAATTCCAGCAACTGGAAAGCTTCTCATCGATAAGCCAAAGTTGACCCAACTAATAACTCAGATACGCTCCGCTATTCCTGAGGATATCCAAGAAGCCCATGACCTCCTACAGATACGTGAAAATCTGATAAGTCAGGCAGTCTTGGAGGCCAGCACTATCCGAAGCGCCTCGGAAGCCGATGCCAAAGCCCGTGTCACGCAGAGCGAACTCACAAAGGGAGCAGAGAAACTCTCTAATGAGATCCTTGAAGAGGCAAATCGCAAAGCACAAGATGTCTTAGACGAAACGGAAAACCAAGCAGACACCCGGCGTTTAGGAGCCGATGAATATGCTCAAACTACACTTCTGGAGTTGGAGAAAGATCTTTCCAAAATTCTTAACACAATACGCCGCGGCATAGAGTCCATGGAGATTGAGAAATAAACCTCAACCTCATCAACGGCTGATGTAACTCCAATTCTAAATTCCGTTTACGGTTACCAATGGTAAATTGTACAGTAGCGCCTGTATCGACCCACTGTACTCAGATGTTCACTACAGAGGGTTAAGTGGTGAACCCTTGCGACTTCGCTGGAATGATATTCTGACTGTGGTACGGTGTATGAGGATTTTTCAAAAGAATGGATACTATGCCGATAGAAAGAAACAATTCTACAGTGAAAGAGTTACTAACAATCACCTTCATTGCGGTCCTGTTCCTTATTGTGACTGGATGCACTTCCAATTCAAAGTCGTTATCACCAGATGAATTGGAGACAATGGCTCAAGGGATAGACAAAGGTCTCATGTGCCCCGTATGCCCCAGCGAGACAATAGACCAGTCCCAGGTGCAGATAGCCAAACAAATGCAGATTATAGTCCGCGAGAAGCTGGCCGAAGGGTCGAGTCGTGATACAATTTTCCAGTTCTTCACTGACAGATACGGCGCAAGAATTCTGGCTGAACCGCCAAAAAGCGGATTCAACCTACTGGTCTGGGTAATGCCTCCAATGGCATTACTGGTGGGAAGCGGTATACTGATAATGATAATATTAGCAATGCGGCGCGAACACCATGGAGAAGCCCCCAAAAAGCTACCGGCGGCCTCAGCTGATATCGAGCCATATCTCTCAGCGGTTGATCAGGAGATCAGGCGGCTAACTCAATGGAGCACCAGCAATAACGCTAAAGATTTACCACCCCCACAATCCGCCAAAGGAAATGTAGAATAATATGGCTGACTTAGGAAATATATCCCTGCTTTTATCTCTGGTATTAGGCATTTATTCTGGTACTGTGTCTATGCTGGGAGTATGGCAGAGATCTCCTCAACTACTACAGAGCGCCCGCAATGCCACATATCTCACCCCGGTTGCACTGGGCGTAGCAACTGCCGGCCTAATTGGCGCATTTGTGTCCAATGACTTTCAGGTGGAATACGTGGCCGCTCATAGCAACCTCGCTATGGACACCCAGTATATATGGGTGGCATTCTACGCCGGCAACGAAGGCTCTCTTCTTTTCATAGCCTTTGCCCTGTCAATAATGTCAGCACTGTTCATCTTCTTCAGCTCAAGAACGATTCAAGCCAGCCTTCCACATATCAACTTAGTACTCATGATAGTACTGATGTTCTTTGTGGCAGTTATGATCTTCTTGGCCAACCCATTCGCACGCCTAGATACTATCCCATTAGACGGCCAGGGCATAAATCCACTACTGAGGCACCCTGGCATGTTCATTCATCCGCCTATGCTTATGACCGGACTCATCACGTTTACAGTTCCATTTGCGATTGCCATGGGAGCATTGCTTTCCGGCAAAACTGGGGATGAATGGGTGGACTCTGGGCGCACTTGGGGCATCATAGCGTGGACAATACTGGGAGCAGGCACATTGCTTGGGATGTGGTGGGCCTATACTATTCTGGGTTGGGGTGGGTACTGGGCCTGGGACCCGGTTGAGAACTCAAGCTTTATGCCGTGGATTGTCATAACCGCTTTCATTCACTCCATTATGGTGCAGAAACGCCGTGGAATGTTCCGAATGTGGAACCTTGCGCTGATAATCATAGCCTTTGGATTCGCCCAGTTCGGTATGTTCATAAACCGTGGAGGGCCCGTGCCATCAGTACATTCCTTCGGCCAATCCACGTTGGGATGGATCTTCCTGCTATTCATGGGAGTTACAATGGTGAGCTCTTTCGCTGTCTTCTTCATGAGGTACAACAGCTTAAAAAGCGCCCGCCCATTGGAATCAGCCCTGTCCCGTGAGGCAGCTTTCCTTGTAAACAATTTTCTTTTCCTGACAATAGCCTTTGTAACTCTTTGGGGAGTCATTTACCCCCTTATTTCAGACATATTCCAGGGACAGATCATCACCGTTGGAGCTCCATTCTTCAACCAAGTCATCGGACCTCTCTTCCTGATGGTCATCTTTCTAATGGGGATTGCACCATTCATACCATGGCGGCATGCCACCTGGTTAAACTTGCGTAGCGCGCTGATGATGCCAGTGGTTTCGGCCATAGCAGTAGCCGTAATCCTTGTACTCTCAGGTATTACAAAACCATGGGCAGTAATCGCCTTTGGGCTGTGTGCGCTGGTGGTAGCCGGAATACTCAGAGAATGGGTTAGAGGAGCGCTATCCAGGCATAAACGTGGCGAAAACTACCCAGTTGCCTTCGCTAGGCTTATCGCTGGGAACCGTCCCAGATATGGTGGTTACGTGGCACACCTTGCAATCGTACTACTGGCCCTTGGAATAGCCGGCTCCTCTTTCTATGAGGTGCAAAAAGACATTGTGCTGTCCCCAGGTGCAAGTACGGATGTGGGAGACTACACAATCAAATACATTGGCGCCGACGCACTGGAGAGAGCAGACCGCACAGAGGCAAAGGCTCATGTACAGGTGTTTCGAGGAGACGACTTCTTAGGAAATTACTATCCCCAGCGAGATTTTTACCCATCCTTCAATATGGCTTCCACCAAGGCAGCCATACGATCAACGCCCATAGAGGATCTATACATCATCCCAGGAGAGTTCTTAGAGGATGGTAGAGCCGTATTCCGTATCCACATAAACCCGCTTGTTATGTGGATGTGGGTGGCAGGCCCCCTCCTGTTCCTTGGTGTTATAGTAGCTCTATGGCCGCAGAGAGCAATGACTACCACGTATGCCAACACACCCAAAGATGAAACAGAGGCTTCCTCTGCAATCGGCACTAAGTGATTACAGAAAGCATGTCATATAACATTCAAATTAATGTTCGGTCTGGGGTTTAAGATTGGCCTATTTACTTGGTTTTCTCCTCGCTCTCGCCTCGATTGCCTTCCTTACACGACCTTTCTTGAGAGGAGTGCAGCATAACTCTGAGTCCCCGTCCCTAGACTCACTTAAAGACGTGCAGTGGCAACACCAGCAGGTATACGATGAAATAAAGACACTTATACTAGACTACGACCTTGGTAATGTACCTGTCGCGGAATACAATGAAAGGCTGGTAGCCTACCGTTTGCAGGCAGCCAATCTTCTTCAACAGGAAGATCAATTCCTACATGAGCTGGAATACCTTGGCAATGGAACAGAGGACGCTGTGCTAGCACTACGCATGTCCTGGGGAACTGTTAATAGTGTGACCACTTGTATAAACTGCGGGGGTGATATGGACATCAACTCCGCACTCTGCCCAAGATGCGAATTCCTCAACGAATCAAAGTCTACACACACAGAAAAAGAGCCATCTTGAGTAAAGCGCTAAAGGTAGCGCTCATGCTAGGCGCCCTCTTTCTGACTTTGATCGCTGCACCTATTTCGGCACACGCACAAGAATCAATAACCATAGCCGGGGAATTGCAAAACGGTACCACAGGAGTAGAGGTTAGCCCTGAACTGACCGTTACCCTAGATGTGTTCAATCTTGGTGATAATCTAGATACCAGAAATACCGTAGCCGACGCTCAGGGTAGATTCAGTTTCGAAGGAGTCCCAGGCGGCGATGGATTTGGATACATCATAAGCATTGAATACGCAAGTGCGGTCTACATGTACGAGAGCGACTACCCGCTAACCACAGATCTGGTTGAACTGGTCATCTACGAAAGCACCAACAACGGAGAAGCCATAAAAGTAAAATCTCATACA
>CAUZMC010000014.1:0-35998 GCA_963580875.1 Dehalococcoidia bacterium | reverse complement strand
TGCTAGGGTGCTATCAGCGTTCGCAGCATTCGCCAAAAGCCCCGACGGCGATATGGCCCAAATGGGAGTAGGAGGAGGAGGTTGTGGATGTGGAGGCAATTGCGGCTGCTAAAGCTGAATTATAATTCTATCTGGAAGCCTTCAATAAAACCCGCCTGATTCCCCACGCCACCAGAGCCAGCAACAGAGCCATCACTATCACGGACACGACGATAAACATGGTAGTGTCCATGAAAAACCCCTCAGTGAACAGCCGCGTCAGATAGTTGTACCGCGGGTCGAAGGTATAGGTGCCGCTAGTGAAACCAAGGGAGTGAAACTGGTCGAAGAGTTTGTCGAAGCCGACAAGCGAGGACAACCCCCCAAAGCCAAGCAACCCCATCGTAAAAAGACTTCCACATATAACACGTCCAGCCAGCACGCGAGCTCCCATTCGCCTACTAGCTAGCAGCAACACAACCGCGTAACCAAGGATATACCCACCAGTCGCCACTTGAAGGCGGTACACTGCTCCCACCATATCCTTCACGTCACGCATGTGCATAACTTCTCCATCGTTGAACAGGTCATGTTGTTCGCCACCTATGACCACCTTCGTATCCAATAATTCTTTGGAAGAATTGAAGTAATCTACAAATTCATGGGCGATCGTCATGAGCTGGTCCATGTCAAAGCCAGTGGTGCTGACAACGTCGTACCTTTCGAAGCCGTACCTATAGAGATTAAGGCTGTCAAAGGCCATCCGTACGTTGGATGTGACAAGAAACGTCGGTATGGCAAGTATGAACATGACAATGGCCAGCCGACCTAGGTACACATCAAGATGTTTCCACATCAAAAGATGTATTTTTTGTGAGATAGTTGTTTTTATACTGTTCATAATCTCATTGTAGCAGCACGCGGAATTGGTTAGATTTGGCCTTTAAAATGGAGAGATTTGAATTGAAATGCACTTCCACGAGTCAGACATGTGTCAATTCCATGCTAATAATCCAATGATCGTATCGCTGCTTCCACTTGTGCGTTAAGTTGTAGAGTGCAATGTACTTCAACCGAACTCATCCATACCAAAGCACGAAGTTCAGCTTTATCAGTTTAACCAATATAACTTAATATCCGCGCGGCTAAGCTACAATACAGCAACGAATCCATCTCTAACGAGACTAGCCATACATCAGTTGCATAAGTACCACAGGAGGGGCAATACAGCGCTTCGTCATGTGAGTGGTGGCTGGCACATATTCTACAAGCCGGCATTAACGTCTCATTATCTCAGGATGATTGCTCTTCATATCAGCGTAGCATGCCTCCATATTGTATAGTCCTAGCTACACAACTCACCGGAAATCACTCCATATCTCCCCAGGTGTAACCAATTTTCAATTCCACCTTCAGTGGCACGATAAGCTCAAGAGCCGATGGCATCAACTCCAGTACCATCGTACGCATGGTCTCCATCTCCTCCATCGGCACCTCAAAGATCAGTTCGTCGTGCACCTGCAAAATCATCCTCGTACGCAGACAGTCCTCCTGCATCCGCCGACCTATGTTTATCATCGCTAGCTTGATGATGTCCGCGGCTGTGCCCTGAATTGGCATATTCACCGCCATCCGCTCAGCGGCCTGCCTCACCTGAAAATTGGATGCATTTACATCCGGGATGTAGCGACGTCGACCGCACATCGTCTCAAGGTATCCCATCTTTCTTGCCTGCGCCTTCGTGACCTCAAGGTAGTCCCGTATCCCGGGGTATTTTGCAAAATAGCTTTCTATGAACTTAGCTCCCTCGTCGCGTGGCAGGTCGGTCTGTTGAGATATGCCATAAGCACTGAGACCGTAAATGACTCCAAAGTTCATTATCTTGGCTATGCGCCTCATATCCAAAGTCACAGCATCAAGAGCTACGCCATACACCTGCGAAGCGGTCGCGGAATGTATGTCCTCGTTACGCAAAAAGGCGTCCACCAGTCCCTTGTCCTCGGACAGGTGCGCCAGGACGCGGAGTTCAATCTGAGAGTAATCGGCGGCCAGCAGTGTCCATCGCGGAGCATCCTGAGCCACGAAGGCCTTTCTCACCTGTCTGCCAAGCTCAGTGCGCACTGGAATATTTTGCAAATTTGGATCGTTGCTGGAAACGCGCCCAGTGGCTGACCCCGTCTGGTTGTAGCTGGTGTGCACCCGTTTAGTCCAGGGATTTACAAGCTGCGGGAGAGCATCCACGTAAGTAGATTTCAACTTGGCGAGTCCCCGATATTCCAAAATACCATCTAGGATCTGATTGGCCCTTGGGTCTGCTCCATCCGCATGTCCATCGTTTATCATCATCTTCAGGTTTTCAAGGACCGAGGCATCAGTGGAGTAGCCGGTCTTGGTGCGCTTGGTCTTCGGAAGCCGCATCTCGTTGAACAGCACATCTGCCAACTGCTGTGTGGAATTGAGAGCAAACCGGTGACCCAGCACATTAAACACTATATTTTCAATTTCCAACAAACGTTCACCAAGTGACTCAGCCATGCCTTCAAAACGCTCCCCGTCCAGTGAGACGCCGTTACGCTGGACCTTCACCAACACCGGTATCAAAGGCACTTCAATATTGGTAAAAACGTCCTTCAGTCTGCTCGTCCGTTCGAGTTCAACCTCGAACAGGTCGCGCAAGCGTTGCGTCATATCGGCGTCCGCAGCAGCATACTTGGACGCCTCTTCAACTGACACCTTATCCATTGTTATCTGATTGCGCCCCGTGCCTATTAGGGCGTCTATGTGGGTCATTTCAACGTTCAGACGTGTGAAAGCAAGACTCTTGAGACCAACGCTCTTCTCTCCAAGTAGATGAGCAGCCACCATGGTATCGAAGTCAAGGTTGGTCACCTCAATGCCATAGTTGGCAAGCACAGTCATATCGTAGTTGCCGTTATGGGCTGATTTGGCCACGCTTGGATCTTCCAAGAGGGGCTTGATGATGGCCAAAACTTCCTCAATTGGAATCTGATTACCTTCATTGTGCCCAACAGGGATATAGCTTGCAGTTCCCGCAGTGATTGAGAACGAAAGGCCCACCAGTTTACATGCCATCGGGTCTTTGCCAGTAGTCTCCACATCAAAGGCAAAGCTACCAGCGGCCTTCAACTCTATTACCAGTGCCACTAGGTCTTCAACATTGTCTATACTCCGGTATTCGCCCTCTATCTCTTGCTCAGCGACCATGAGCACACCCTGGGAAGCCTGCTGCGCTGTGTCGTCCGTAACCTGCGGTACACGAGCAACAATGCTGGTGAATTCCAGCTCACGGAGCAGTTCCAAAACCTTCTCACGATCGTAGCTCCAGAAGCGACACATCTCGTAGTTCAGTGTTATTGGCACCTCTGTAACAATTGTTGTCAGATCAAGTCCCAATCTCGCAGCGGCCTCATTGTTTGCCAGCAAGTCGCGGATACGAGGAGGAAGTACATTGCCCAAGTTGTCATAAATCCCATCTATGCTGCCATAGTCCTGTATCAGCTTTATTGCAGTCTTTGCGCCTATTCCTGGAACCCCCTTAATGTTGTCAGAAGTATCACCTTGAAGGGCTTTGATATGTGGCTGTTGAGTGGGAGTTAGGCCACCATACCGCTCCTGCACCGCGTGCAGATCGTAGACAATCCTGTCCTGCATGCTACGGTTCAAAGCCACGCGCACACTGGGCGAAACAAGTTGAAGAATATCTGTGTCACCTGTGAGGATAATGGTGTCCATGTCCTGTTCCGTGGCCTGACGAGAGAGAGTACCAAGTACATCGTCACCTTCATACTGCTCCATCTCGAAAATCGGAACGCTGAATGCCTCCATCAAACGCCGTACCCATGGGAACTGCGCCCTCAGATCCTGAGGGGTCTCTGGCCTCTGTGCCTTATAATCGGCGTATTTGAGATGCCTAAAAGTTGGCGCAGACATATCGAATGCGATGGCACAGTGTGTGGGGCGCCACTCTTGGATGGCTTTGATAAATGCGTTGGCAAATCCATATACGCCACGAACGTCCTCTTCAGTCTTGTTCAACATCAAAGGCGATGGAATGGCATGCCACGCCCTGTGCACCATGGCGTGACCGTCCATGAGCATTAGAAGGGGCCTTTCCGGCAAAAGAGGCATTGGTTCTGCTTTAGTGTCCGGCATAGTTCACCTCTTGAAGCACTGACTGATTAAGCTATAACAGGCGCCGTAAAATTATACCCTAGGCCATTGTGCTATGAAAGCGCGGTCTAGATAACTGCGCTGAAGACAATCACTCCACAAAGTACAGTAACTATCCCAAGCATCTGAGCTAGAGGCAGGCGTTCCCTTATGAGAACCCAGGCCATGACAATAGTCACCACTGGATACGCGGCTGCAATTGGAATGATAAGAGACACCTTATGCAACTCTATGCCTAGATTGAATGAAATAAAACCCAGAGAATCCGATATTCCAGCACTTATCAACAGGCATACCGTACCTCTCGAAAACGATAATCTACCTGGCTTCTTAATTATCAGGTATATGCCCAGAAAAACTGTCGATAGAAGCCTGACTGAAAGCACAGCCAAGAATGGGCCAACGTCCTCCACAATCGGCTTCCACAGGGCAAAGGCAACCCCCATCATCATCATTGCTGTGAGTCCGTACCATACACCACTGACGGAAGCTCCTATCCTGCCACTACTAGACGTGAGAGCTATACCGATTAATATCACGAATATCAACATCCATCCAACCGAACTCACCACTTCATCGAAAAAAATAGCAGTCAGAATCGTAGTTACCACCAAATAGCCAGCCGACAAAGGACTAACTATGGATATCATACCTCGCTCCAAACCACGGTAGAAAGCAACATAACCCACCGATAAGAGCATGCTGCAAACGACCACGAGTACTACGAAGTCCACGTCCAACATGGTGCTCCAAGGTGAATCGCGAAACAGCAGCACCATCAGTGGCGGAACTATACCAAAGCTCTGGATAGCCATTGCCGTAGAATGACTTCCTATCCGAATGGAAGCGTATCTCGCCAGCATATCACTTACGCCCCAGGCAAACATACTGGCAAATCCCCAGAGTGATGGATCTATCTGCGCCATAAAAGTTCCTGAATTTCTATCAATTCAGTAAGGAATTTCTTACTGAATTAGATGGTCATTTGGTAGTCAGTTAACCAGTCCAATGTCAAATTTTCGTCTCACCTGCACGTCTCATGCGAATAGCAGCGTAATCTTCCCGTCGCCATCTGTAAGGCAACTCAACCACCGTTCCGGCTACGGTAGTGTTCACCAATATTTCCAAGGAATCCTCAATGATAACCCTTTGCTGGTCGGTGTTGCCTGGTTCTCCCAATGGACGGCCAAATGGGAAACGGACGTGAACAACCCTGGGAGGCTTGATATATTCCTCGACTTCCTTGAACATCATCACTATAATCGTTGGTATACCAATCTCTTCTATTGCCCTGGCTACCAGTCCTCCGGACCGGTTACAGTGCGGTCAGGTTGCTGTAATGAAGACAGCGTCCACATCAGCCTGCCTCAGACGACGCGCCACCTCAGGTGCGCTATCCTCTATCAGAAAATTGGTGTTAGCATTTATCAATCCCATGAAACTATATGCGGTGGATGCCAGCTCGCCAATTGCACCTTCGGCCTCCATCTCCAGCAACCGCTGCAGTGGAAAGACGCAGTTAATATCTGCCTCCGGCCCTGCGATATCATAACCACGATGCTTTACTCTAAGTTGGTTAATGGGAGTATCTCTGGAAATTTCACGAAAGCTGAAGTCTCCACCCTGCTTATCTAAGTCGTATGGCTCTTGCCCTTCCACGTAGATACCACCGGTAGTCACTATGGCAATCCGGCTCTTGTTAAGAGGCTTGCTGACAGACGACCATGGAATCCCCTCCACCGTAGGAGCCATCGCATGGCTGCTAAATTCAGCCATGGCCCAAGCCTCCCAGTCCTCAAGCTTCTCCACTACTTGATCCCACTGGCCAGTGTCCTTAGCCTGCACTGCCGCGAGATAAAGCTCGCGAAGAAAGCCTGCTTTTTGTTCCTCGGTGGCATGAAGCATCACGTATCGAATACGTGAAAAAGGTGCGTCCCTGGGACTTCTTAAAATATCGTCAAGTTCCGAGGGCATATCCATACTCCATTTAGCGAGTTGACAGACGTTCTCAACAGCTACTGTGTTTCAGGTCCAAACAAAGTAAGCCTCAACAAGCAGGCGTACTTTCCGAGAAAAGCACGCCTGAGAGTGACGACAGTCTCTAATTGTGTGCAGGCCCACGTCACTGTCAAATTAGTCGAAAACGTTCAGAATCTCGTACTTGGTAGTACGCTGGGCTGGTGTAAAACCGGCATCACGTATCATGGCTTGAATCTCCACTATAGAGGTGCGATTGTAAAAGCCTGCCTCTTGCATAACGTTCTCATCAAACAGCGTACCTCCAAAGTCATCCCCACCAAAGTTGAGAGCAACCTCACCAGTCTTCTTGCCTTCTGAGAACCATGACGCCTGTATATGCTGGATGTTGTCCAGATATATCCGAGATATGGCTATCATACGCAGATACGGATTTGGGCCTGACTCCTCTTTTACTCGCTTGGCTAGAGGCGTGTTGCCGCGTTTGTAGCTCCATGGAATGAATGCCGTAAAACCCTCGTGACCGCCGGCTAGGGCTTCGTCCTGAAGATCACGTGTGCGCTCTAGGTGCTCTATCACATCCTCAGGCTGCTCTAAGTGGCCGTACATCATGGTCGCGGTAGTGCGATAATCCAATCGGTGAGCTTCACGATGCACATCTTCCCAATCTTGCACACGACCCTTAGGCCACAGACGGCTGAGACGGCGTTTCACCTTATCAGATAGAATTTCTGAGCCACCACCTGGCAGAGTTTCCTGTCCAGCTTCTTTCAGGTGGCGGAGCACCTCCGACACAGGCATCTCCGATACCTGAGACATTTTCTGTATCTCAGGCGCAGAAAAGTAATGTGGCAACACTTGGGGATATTGACGCTTGGTCTCGCGCACCAGTTCTTCATAGTACTCCATAGGAAGCTTGGAGTTGAGTCCACCCTGCAAAAGAACTGTGGTAACTCCCTTGGCTGCCGCTTGCCCGACCATCTCCATTACCTGTTCCACAGTGTACGTATAAGAGTCAGCGTCCGTCTCAATGCGAAAGAAGGCGCAGAAAGTGCAAAAAGCATCGCAAATATTTGTATAGTTTAGGTTCGTGTCAATCACAAAAGTGACAACAGGATCAGGGTTATGCCTGTACCGAACTTCCTGTGCAAGGTTTCCGAGCTCCATCAAAGGAGCCTCATTGAGAAGATAAAGCCCATCTTCAGGAGTTATTCTCACCCCAGCCATCACCTTGTCTGCCACATCTTTCATCGATGTTACCGTAGTCATATAGTCGTCTCCTTTGCATTGGAAAGGGCATGCCAAGCACCCTCAAATTTCTCAATAGCCTGCCAGTCTTCTTCTGATAAAACGTATCGGAAGGCCTCCAAATAATCTATTACCTCACCTATGGGCATACCCATTGGTTCCCGTTTGCACGCTATGACATTCAAGTTATTACTCATATTCTCCGCCATGTTATTCCTCAAACCGTCGGCCAGGATCTTCTTCATATCCGCATCCATGTCACGCCGCACCATCCACACAGCGAAGACAAAGGGAAGGCCCTGCCAGTCCAGCCACTCATCTGAAAGATCGTAACAATATGGAAATCCCTCCACACGATCATGCGTAACAAGGGCATCATCGCCAATGAGCAGGAAGGCATCCAAATGTGGAGACTCAAGGCCAACGTACTCCCTCGGGCGTACTCCGTAACGCTGCTCCAGAAGCACCTTCATTAACTGCACTGCAGTAGCCGATTCTTGAGTTACACCAATCTGCCCACCGACAAGCTCTACAATAGGTACACGTGAGTAGAATAAGATACTTCTTACAGGTCCCTTGACGCTAATGCCCATGTCCCCCAAAATCTCGTACTTGTCCCTCAGCCCAAAACTCTGTATCAGGGAAAATGGCGCAGCGTCCAGTTCCCCTATCTGTGCCAGCGGGCCCATTGCACTGGGAGGCATTGGGCATAGCTCAACGCCATGCAACGCAAAGCCATAAAAGAAAGGCTCACAGTTAAGGTACGGTATCTGCCCTACTCTAATTGTCGTAGACATGGACCTCATTATAAAGAGCATCCCGTTCCACCGGGATCTTCCCTGCATCACCGATAAGCCGCAGCATACGTGCCCGGGCCAGTCCAACTGGGCTGGCAGCCTTGGCCGCGTGTGCAATGCGTTCCTCGCCGATAGTACCGTCCAGATCACTGGCTCCAAAGTTGAGGGCAATGGAAGCAGTCTCCTCACCTATCATCACCCAGTAGGCCTTGATGTGAGGGAAATTATCCAACATCAGCCGCGATGTCGCAATTGTTCTCAGGTCCTCACCAGACGATGCCTGGCGTGCTACAAGGTTGGTAGTGCCCACCTGATACTCAAGTGGAATGAAGGCCAGGAAACCAGGTGCCTCGTCCTGCAACTCACGCAAAAGAATCATATGTTGTATACGTTCTTCAAATGTCTCTATGTGACCGTACAAAAGCGTTGCGTTGGAGCGAATACCCATGTTGTGTGCCAGTCTATGAATCTCCAACCATCGATCGGCTGTGTTCTTACCGGGAAACAACTCCTTGCGAACCCTGTTAGAAAATACCTCTGCACCGCCGCCTGGCATGGACACCTGACCGGCATCCTTCATACGCCCCATCACCTCTTCTTCACTCATCTTGAACCGTTTGCAGAAGTAGTCTATCTCAGCGGCAGTCCACGCCTTAATGTGTATGCTTGGGAACGCCTCGTGAATTCCCCGTATAATCCCTTCGTATCGTTCAAAGGGCCAGTCTGGGTGATGCCCTCCCACAATATGCACTTCGTGCATCTCAGGGTCAAGCTTACCAAGTATCTCATCCATCTCCATCTCGTAGGCATCGGCATCACCCTTATTCTTCGCGAAATCGCAAAAGGTGCAGGAGAGAACACAGATGTTAGTGGGGTTAATATGGCGATTGAAAACAAAATAGACCTTATCTCCCCACATTTTCCGCTTCACGTAGTCTGCCATCTGCCCAAGTGATATCAGATCATTGGTTTGAAGACAAGCGACCCCGTCTTCAAAGCTGAGCCTCTGGCCTAATTGCACTTTTCCCCAAATGGGCACCAAAGTCTTGTCTCGAAACTTAATGATCGGTGAAACAAGCGTAGTGGTCATATCTCCTCCAATCTTTAACCAACCAGTCTTCAAGCGTCTGTTAATTAATTATAGACTTATTGTCTAGGTAGACTGACTAGTCAGTCTACCTAGACAATATACGGATGAGACACACATGAGTCAAGGGTAATTTACCTATCTGTAGTATGATGAACAAATACTGAGCTAAGGACATGGCAAATATGCATCGCATACAAATAAACATAGAGGCAGAGGGCGGCTTCCGGGCCACAGAGGTCATCGCAGACCTGCGCATCGTGGCAGAAACACTCTTCAGCCCATTCAAGCTGGTGGGATTCTGGGACCAACAGGCAGATGGTATGCACTTATGCCCTCAGGAAGTACTTGGTCGGGAATGCCTTCACAAACTACCCCAACAAGACCCTCGGCACGTTGACTATGTAACAACAGCCGATAACGACATGAGAGCCGTCCTTGAAGTGACCTTCTCGCACGCTGACCTTTTCCTGTACCTAAAGTGATTGCAATGGCACATTAATATGCCTATAACTATTCATGCGGAATACACTGGAACCCCGCACCAGTAAAGCATTGCTAACAAAATGTTAAAAATTTCCTGGTTGTACTTCTCATCAACCCTATTGATACTGTTATCTATCTACGGCATCATCTAGAAACCCAAGAGAGCAGTAAATAGGTGATGAAATTTTGAGCAAACAGGGCACGCCCATGGTCGGAGTAAGGCAACAAATCAAGCCAATGCATATTCTCAATTACGGTTGGATTGGTAAGTCTATCCTATTGGCACTGGTACTTATAATCACTCTGGCAGCATGCTCCAAATCCAGTGGCACACTTAATGTCGCTTACACTTTCCCCTTCACTCTTTACCAGGGCGAGAGCGAACTTGGAGGCTCCAACATCGACCTCTCGGACCTCAATGGCAAACCCGTGGTCATCAACTTCTGGGCTGGACTCTGCCCACCATGCCGCGCCGAAATGCCAGACTTCCAAGTCTTCCACGACAACTTCAATGGCAAAGTCACCATCATAGGCATCGACATCGGACAGTATGTTGGACTAGGTTCCCAGGCCGATGCCCGTAACCTCTTGAACGAAATGGGATTCACATACCCGGCCGGTTTCACCGAAGATCCAAATGTGGTCAAAGCGTATGAGGTGTTTGGAGTGCCAACCACAGTATTCATCAACTCCAAGGGTGAAGTCTTCCGTAAGTGGGGGGGGCTTCTGACTCTAAAGATCCTAACCGACGTATCCAGAGAGATGTTGGCACTGGAATCCTGACCTCTCAGGCCGAAGTTTCGATACGTGCGCACAATATCATGTTCATATACAGAGCAATATACGCATCCATACAAGAAACCAATATGTGGCAAGCCATCGGGTTGCCAACAGTTGTCGCCAGCCTGTCCATCTCCATAGCCGTTATCGGAGCCATCATCCTGGGAAAGGACAGTGGGATAGATGGCATCAACAAGTTCGTAGAAATCCTCTCTGGAAACTCTGGCACTGTACTGGGAAACCTAGGGATGCTGGCTCCACTGGGATTCGCCTTTGCCGCAGGTATGGTCTCAGCAGTCAATCCGTGTGGATTTGCCATGTTGCCAGCCTATCTTGGGCTGTACATAGGAACAAACCAACATGCAAACGAAAATGTGCATCCCATCAAACACATCGCCAAGGGGATTCAAGTGGGCGCATCGGTAACCGCCGGATTCATTGTGTTGTTTGGCATGGCCGGTATCATCATAGGGCTTGGAGCCAAGGCCATCGTAGTAGATATACTTCCGTGGCTAGGACTGATTATCGGCGGCGGCCTGGTCATCACAGGTTCGCTCATGATCGGCGGCGGAAAGATTTACACTGGGTTTGCCGCTCGCGCCGCGTCCCACATGGGGAACCCAGGCCAAGTCAATGTGCGTGGCTATTTCCTTTTTGGACTAAGCTATGGCACGGCATCCCTCAGTTGCACACTGCCAATTTTCCTGTCGGTCATAGGAACAAGCTTTGCAGTCTCAAACATAAGTACTTCCATAGGTCAGTTCATACTCTACGCACTCGGCATGGGAGTCGTGATACTAAGCCTCACCATTGGAACCACCTTCTTCAAGAGCACTATGGCTAAAGCGCTCAGAAAGGCGATACCGTATACACAACCCATCGGCTCTTGGCTCATGGTTTTAGCCGGCTCATACATAATTTTCTACTGGCTTACCATAGGTGGATTGCTGTAAGCATTCACAATAACAGCCCAACCACTTCTGTTAAGCCAATAAATCATGCACCAAAATATATCTGGTGTGAATTGAATACTTTTAATAGGGTGAAAAGGGTGAAAAGGGTGAAAATCTCGTTATAGTACGTTATAGTACGTTATAGTAGTAGCATATGAGATACTGGTCATAATATTTGCTGACATACTAAGCTCTGACGGCAAATTCAAACCTTCCTACACTCATCTAAGGTGGGCAGGCCACAGTAACCTAGGATCTCGCGGTAACGAGACAGCCATATATGGTAGTACCTAGAGTTAACAGCTTTCAAGAGATAAGGTTAACATAAATGAATAACGAATCCCTAGACAAACTCTGCATCAACACCATACGTTTCCTAGCTGTAGATTCGGTGCAGAAGGCCAACTCCGGCCATCCAGGAGCACCTCTTGGAGCCGCTCCAATGGCCTACGTTCTATGGGACAGATTCCTGAAGCACAACCCTGCCGACCCACATTGGCCAGACCGAGACAGATTTATACTGTCGCCAGGGCACGCTTCGGCGATGCTATACGCACTGCTTCATCTCAGTGGGTATGACATTCCGCTAGATGAGCTGAAACTCTTCCGGCAATTGGGAAGCAAGACACCTGGCCACCCTGAATATGGGGTCACACCGGGCGCAGAAATGACCACAGGGCCTCTTGGCCAGGGATTCGCCGCCGGAATTGGCATGGCCATAACCGAACGATGGCTTGCACAGCACTACAACAGGCCAGACCTCTCAGTAGTTGACCACTACACCTATGCTATAGTCTCGGATGGTGACCTGCAGGAAGGCGTTGCCTCAGAAGCGGCCTCACTTGCCGGCACCCTGCATCTTGGCAAGCTCATCTATCTCTACGACGACAACGACATCTCCATAGAGGGAAACACGGACATCTCCTTCACCGAAAATGTTGGTCAGCGCTTCCAGGCCTACGGCTGGCACGTCATAGGCCCAATAGACGGTATGGATCCGGAGAGTGTTGATTCTGCCATACGCATGGCACAAGAGGAAACCGAACGCCCAAGCCTTATTATCTGCAAGACAATCATAGGCTACGGCAGTCCAAACAAGGCTGGTACCGCCTCAGCCCACGGCGAACCCCTTGGCACAGATGAAGTACGCTTAACCAAAGAATTCCTGGAATGGCCATACGAAGAGCCGTTCACAGTTCCCCAGGAGGCGCTTGCCCACTTCAGGCAGGCCAATGAGAGAGGCATAATCTGGCAAAACGAGTGGCAGGCCAGATTACAGACATATCACCAGAATTTCCCAACCCAGGCCCAAAACCTAGAGGAATCCCTGAGTGGAGAACTTCCCAAGGACTGGACCAAAGGGCTTGAAGGACTATTCGACCACGTAGACAAACCAATCGCAACTAGGGAGGCTTCCGGACAGGTAATGAACGTCATTGCCCAAAATGTTCATGCCTTTATCGGTGGATCTGCCGACCTAGCTCCATCTACCAAGACACTTCTCAAAAGCCACGACCACTACGGTTTCGAGGGGACCTGTAACCACAACATGCACTTCGGAGTGCGTGAACATGCAATGGGAGCCATCGCCAACGGGATGTCTCTACACGGCGGGACCATCCCTTACACGGCAACATTTCTCATCTTCTCTGACTATATGCGTCCACCAATGCGGCTGGCCGCGCTCATGGGCCAAAGGGTAATATACGTCTTCACCCACGACTCCATCGGCCTTGGAGAGGACGGCCCAACCCACCAACCGATTGAGCAGCTTCTGGCACTGCGAGCAATACCAAAAATGGTTGTGCTCCGTCCAGCCGACGCCACAGAGACCATAGACGCATGGAAGATAGCCATACAACGTCAGAACGGCCCAACTTCATTGGTGTTCAGCCGCCAAAACCTTCCAGTATTGGACCGTAGCAAACTGGATCCCTCCATAGGCGTCCATAGAGGCGGATACGTGCTATGGGAGGCATCTGACAAACCTGATGTCATCCTCATTAGCACTGGCTCAGAGGTCCACATAGCTCTTGAGGCAGGCAGGCTGCTTCAAGAACAAAACATCTCCGCCCGCGTCGTTTCCATGCCTTCCTGGGAGATTTTCGATGCCCAGACCAAAGAGTATCGTAACAGCGTTCTGCCTCCGTATATACGTAAACGGATCTCCATAGAGGCGGCAACGACAATGGGATGGGAACGTTACATCGGAACTGAAGGAGTTGCCATAGGCCTATCGGACTTCGGAGCGTCAGCGCCAATAGGAGCGCTATACGAACAGTTCGGCCTAACTCCTCAGCACGTCGCAGATGAAGCCTTAAAACTTATCCAAGTGCCACAGTAATGAGTATGTCAGTGGCACTTGGAGCCGATCATGCCGGTTACGAATTGAAGTCCAAGCTAATACATTGGCTCAAAGAACAGGGGTTTGAAGTTATGGACAAGGGAGCTTCATCTTTGGACCCCCTAGACGACTATCCAGACTTCGCTGGCCCGGTAGCACAAGAAGTAGCCTCGGGCAAGTCCCAAAAAGGTATAATCGTCTGCGGCAGCGGCGTTGGAGCAGTCATCGCCGCAAACAAAGTCCCAGGGGCACGAGCCGGCACTTGCCATGACATCTATTCCGCAGGCCAGGGAGTTGAGCATGACGACATGAACGTACTCTGCTTAGGGGCTCGTATAATCGACGAAGAGTTGGCAAGGGATCTCATTACATCCTTCCTCAATGCCGAGTTCTCAGCTGAGGAGAAATATCGCCGCCGCCTGGATAAGGTCATTGCACTGGAACAGCAAGCATTGCAGGCCTCCAGCAACATAACAAAAGGGGAATAGTTATGGCATCAATAGAAGCTGTACAACGCCTAGGACAGTCCATCTGGTACGACAACATAAGCCGCGAACTACTGTTGTCTGGCGAGATCGAGAACCTGATAAATATGGGAGTCACCGGTCTGACCTCAAATCCAACCATATTCGAGAAAGCCATCTCTGGCAGCACCCACTACGACAAAGCCCTGAGCGCCCTTGCCAGTGAAGGACTCAACGCCAAGGATTCCTACGAAAAACTGGCCATGGAAGACATCCGCTCCGCAGCCGACCTATTACGCCCCGCATATGACCGCACCAAAGGCCACGATGGCTACGCCTCCCTGGAGGTCAGTCCAACTCTCGCACACGACACCGAGGACACCATCGCCGAGGCACTGAGACTCTTCGCAGCCCTTGACCGCCCTAACACCCTAATCAAGGTGCCAGCAACGGCCGAGGGAATCCATGCCGTTCGGCGCCTCATAGGCCATGGCATAAACATAAACGTGACCCTTATATTCTCGCTGGAAGCTCATCGTCAGGTAATGGAGGCGTACATCGCCGGACTAGAAGACCTGGCCAAGTCCGGAGGAGACCTGAGCAAAGTGGCCTCAGTTGCCTCTTTCTTCGTCAGCCGTGTGGACACGACAGTGGACAACTTTCTTGGAGAGAGATCCAGTCAAGGGAAACCCGAGACAGATGCACTTATGGGCAAGGCCGCAATCGCCAATGCAAAGCTGGCCTACCAATCCTTCAAGACAATTTTCAGCAGCAGCCGTTTTGCCGCTTTAAAAGCCAAGGGAGCACACGTACAGAGGCCGCTATGGGCCAGCACTGGAACCAAGAACTCCGCCTACAGCGATGTGCTGTACGTAGACAACTTAATCGGCCAAGACACAGTAAATACCATGCCACCGACCACCCTCACTGCTTTCATGGAACACGGCAAAGCTCAAGCCACTCTGGAGCAAGACATGACGAGTGCAGAGCATACAATGGATTCTTTGAAGGCAGCCGGCATCAGCATAGAAAAAGTAACCGACAAACTGCTAATTGACGGAATTAAGTCATTTGCAGACTCCTTTGATCAGCTCATTGCCAACGTTGAAGAGAAGAAAGCCCTTCTCATCGCCTCTGGCGATGAGAACTTAACACCAGCTTAATAAATTATTCGCACATGATAGAGATAGCCATATCAGATCTGCAAGGACGCTACATCTTGGGGCGCATCTGGAACCGTACCGACACCGCCTGGAAACTCAACCCAACGAAGGTTACCTCCAGCCTTGAGAGGCTAAAGGTAACCGACTCCATGCGTGAGCAATCACACTCGTTACTGACATTTACTCAGCAAGTCCACAACGACAGCATTCGACACGTAGCAAACTTGGATCTGAGTACTACCCCACTTAAGTCTGGGCTAAAGTATCCGCGGTCATGACCGTCATAGCCGTCGCCACCACCATTCACCATTGCCAGCCTGCACTCCAGCCATGTATTTGACAACCCTGAGTTGTGCAAAACACATCGGAATTCCTAGGCGTGATCCAGCACAACTCATAAACGAACACAACCGCACGGCCAACTAGTCTAAAAAAAAGGAGAAAAACAATGGAACTTGGAATGATAGGTCTAGGACGCATGGGTGGCAACATGGCAAGACGTCTCCTGCGTGCAGGTCATCGCGTGGTAGTCTACGACCCACAGGTAGAAGCTGTACAAGCCCTTGTCGGCGAAGGAGCTGTGATGGCTTCCTCTATAACCAACCTGATTGAACAACTCACTTCACCAATAGCAGTCTGGGTCATGGTGCCAGATGGAGATCCCACTGAGAGCACTATTAACACAGTAGCGGAGTCTCTCTCCTCTGGCGACGCGATCATAGACGGCGGCAATTCTAACTACAAAGACAGCATGCGCCGTGCTGCAACCCTAGCCGAAAAGGGACTATTCTTCCTAGATGCAGGAACCAGCGGAGGTATATGGGGACTGGAAGAAGGTTACAGCATGATGGTCGGCGGCGACCTAGCCACCTTCCAAAGGCTGGAGCCAATCTTCCAGACCCTGGCACCTGCGTCTGACAAGGGCTATGGACGCGTCGGTCCGGCCGGGGCGGGGCATTTCGTTAAAATGGTGCACAATGGCATAGAATATGGCCTCATGCAAGCGTACGCAGAGGGCTTCGAACTTATGCAGGCAAAACAGGCATTGAATTTAGACCTAGCCCAGATCTCCCAGATATGGCGCTACGGCAGCGTGGTTCGCTCATGGCTCCTTGACCTAACCGCGGCCGCTCTGGAAGAGGAACCTGGACTGGAATCTCTTCAAGCTTACGTAGACGACTCTGGTGAGGGTCGCTGGACAGTTCAGGAGTCAATAGAACTCAACGTTCCAACACCAGTCATATCATTGTCTCTTCAGGCGCGATTCCGTTCACGTCAGGTACAGCCATTCGGCGGAAAGCTGCTAGCAGCCATGCGCAATCAGTTCGGCGGCCACGCGGTGAGAAAGTCAAAGTAAAAGTAATGACACTGGAAGGGACTCCAGTTACAATAGTGCGAGCGCTACGATGCACCGACAGGCCACGTGTTGCCGTTCCGCTTCCAACTGTAAACTAGGCTCTTCAGTGATTTTATGTAATTCTCTAGATGTAAAGATGTAAAGGAGCACTAAATGGGCAAACTCGACGGGAAGGTAATCATTGTAACTGGTGCCAGCCGCGGCATCGGTGAATCAATCGCCAAGATGTTCGCCGCAGAAGGCGGAAAGGTGGTCTGTGCGGCACGCACGCTGAAAGAAGGAGAACATCAGCTTGCAGGTTCACTTGAGACAACCGTAGACGCCATACGCATCGCCGGTGGTGAGGCCACCGCTGTAGCAGCAAACATATCAGTGCCAGAAGAGTGTGAAGCCCTAGTCAAAGCGGCGCACGACAGTTACGGACTGGTGGATGTCCTCGTAAACAACGCCGCCCTCATGTACCCTGTGGCCACAAAAGACTACCAGGTCAACAGATGGATGCGCACATGGGCCGTGAATGTACATGGGCCGTTCATCCTCAGCCAACTTGTACTGAAGGATATGATCGACCGCGGGAACGGCAGCATAGTCAACATTTCTTCAGGCGCCGCTACTGGCCCTGGCCGTGGCCCATATCCTGGCGCCACGGGCGGCAGTTCCGCTTACGGCATGCAAAAAGCTGCCCTGGAACGTTTCACTCAGGGACTTGCACAGGAGGTGTACCAATACGGCATCTCCGTCACAGCTTTCTCACCATCTCAGTTCGTGCCAACAGTTGGGTCAATGTTCGCTCAGCAGAGACGCGAGGTAGACCCAGCGACTACAGAGTCCCCTGAGACGATGGCAAAGGCCGCCCTCCTGCTTGCCACAGAACCATTGGACAAAGTGACAGGCCGCGTAACATACAGCCAGCAGATCCTAAATGAGTTCGGCTGGATCACCGATGCTAAAGGAACAGGGGTGGACTCGGAGCGTATGGGAAGCGGATATAGCAGAATCTAACCTTCTTTGTAATACTGTCCTAAAAACCTCTGAACTTCTTCTGCACCAACCGTAGTATTTGAGCAGAGATATTAAAGTCCTACTGTAGACATCAGTCTACAGTAGGACTTTAATATCTCTTGGGACCGCGAGCACAACATCTGGGCCTGTCGCGAGGATTGCAGCGTGGTCAGTGGATCCCCAAAGAGCCGCAGCCGCCTGCATACCTGCAGCCTGCGCACCCTGGATATCGTACGGGCTATCTCCAATCGCGTAGCGTCGCTGGCTAAGCCAAGTCGCTCCAGACAAATCAGAAATGGGTCTGGCGCAGGCTTGTGACTGTCTGAGTCCTCATATCCCACAATAACTTCGAATAGGCCCTTCCAATTCCATACGTTGCAACTCCCATAACACTCCATAAGTCGGCTCGCCATTAGCACCCACACGGTAACGGGATGTCACTACCGCCAATTGCATGTCGCTATTCTGGAGGGATGACAACACCTCTGCCATACCGGAGAAAAGTGTCAACGGAGCACGATCGGAACGATAGTAGCAATGACGGAACACTTTTATAAGTTGCTCAGCCGTTGTGTTGTTTCCGTTAGAGAGATTGTCCATCTGGCTCTCTAGGTTAGAACCACCCTGTATGACCTCAAGAGCCTGAGCAGGATTTAGGTCATAATCAAGCACCTGCTGAGCCGCCTCACGCATAGCGACTATGCGCCCCGGCAGTGTGTCTGTAAGAGTCTCATCAAAGTCGAAAACTATTACTTGTAGATGATCTATAATGTGAGAGGTTCCACTTTAATAAAAGTATTGCTGCCACTCAACCTACGATATCCAGCAGGCTCAACCGCATAATTCCTGTCCTTTGAAAACCCCTATCAATGTCACCGCCGTCTGATTCTGGATCTTTGATTCAGTTTTTTATTTAATTTTTCTCAATACACTGTATTTGGCAGCAATCCATCTATGATTCCTTGTGCCAAGACTCGTTATGTTAGGAATTCTGCTTGTAGAGCGGGGTGCGATCTGGGAGAGATGGCTTGCGTGCCAAAATGAAAAAGAGAGATCCTGCACCAGTAATTACCGCAATTACCGTGAATCCAACGCGATAGTCGCCAAAGATATCAGCCAGAAAACCGGCAATAAGCGGCCCGCTTGTCATTCCTACCATAACTATCAGAGAAGAGAACCCCATAATTGTAGCAAAGGAGCCACGCCCAAAATAGTCAGCACGTATAGTCGTCATCATAGGTCCCCTCACTCCCCACGCGGTACCATGTAGTACGGCAAATATTAAGACAGGCAGGATGGTGGTAGCATACGCCAGAATCAACAAAGCACCGGCATGGACTAGCATCGCAACTGCCGACAGCCCACGTTTACTAACCCTATCACCCAGAAATCCACCGCCCACCTGTCCGATAGTCATGGATATTATCATGAGCACAACGACCCTGGACGCCGATATGAGTGAGAGTCCAACACTCTCTATAATATGCGGAATGAGGTGAAGTGAGACAGCACTGACAGTAAACAAGGCCATAGAGTGCCCCAAACTGAGAAGCCAGAAAGCAGGAGTCTTCATTGCCTCTCTGGCTGTAAAACTTTCGATTACATCACCCTCAGCATGAGGTTCAAGGGATTCCCGTGCATTCTCTTCACCATCTGATTCAGTGGCAGACGCTATTGCACCGTCAGGCAGGTACCCATACTGCTCCGGGCTCTTACGCATAAGCTGAGCAATTGGTATCCCGACAATTATTATCAGGACTCCGGAAAAGAATGCGGTGGGACGCCAGCCGAGGGATGTGAGCGACCACGCCACCACAGGAACCAACAGTCCACCAACACCAAAACCGCTCATAGCAATACCCATGGCCATGCCGCGCCGCTTCTCAAACCAGTTGACCACCGTAGTGGCTACCGTCAGAAATCCGGCGATGCTGGAACCCAAGGCCATGAGAGCAAATGTAATGTAATAATCAAGAACGGAGTCAGTCTGGCTGAAAAATATAAATCCAGCACCAAATATCAGCATACCAACCCGAACCATCATCCTAGGACCAAACCTGTCTATTAGCCAACCTTGCAACGGTCCCAAAAGACCGCTTTCAGCCCGCGATAGAGCAAACGCACCAGAGAGTACGGCTCGGCTCCAACCAAACTGGTTCTGCAACAGAGGAAAATAGGCAGTGAAACTGTGCATCATCAACGATCCCACAATCATCTGGAGAGAGAAGCTGCCGCCAACTATCCACCACCCGTAGAAGATATTGCGTTGCTTAGGTTTTACCTGTTCTTCACCTAATGAGATGCGAGACATTCAAAAGTCCAATTAATCATATCAGTTCATCCTAACACAAGAATACGTAAAAGTTGCAGCACATTACCCACATCACAGTATTATCCCACATGGGATTTGCCTTTCTGCTAAATATCTCTATACAGCTATCATTTTTAACGAACGACTGGCAAAAATGCCAGTTAATAAGAAGAAAGATAAAAACCATGCAGAAGGTGTCAGGCTTGTGTAATGTTGATGGTACGGTAGAGCAATTGGCTAGTATGATTGCGAAGATGGAACTGAGAAGAATTCAGGTGTATGTCTGTCAGGATGTAGAACACGCCGATGAAGCTAGAGGAACCCTGCACAATGAAAACTCATCCTCATTGTGTATGGACTTGAACATAGACGCTCCCTACCTCCAGGCTCCTTTGTTATATGAGATACTATCGTCCAACACTGGAAGTAATTGCCAATTAAATATCAAAATAAATCCCTTAAATACAATGGGATGACATAAATGCATTCAATGACAAATACAACAATATCGTTGCGTGAAGCGCGTCGTATTGTCTTGGCCGCACAGGGGTTTGGGAACCAATCGCTTACAGGCCAGCAGTGTCCAGCCACGCTTAGAGAAACCGCAAACCGATTGGGAGTGATTCAGATCGACTCTGTCAACGTCGTTGTTCGCTCACAGTACATGCCATTGTTTTCCAGACTGGGCCCATATTCCATGTCATCACTGAATGACCTTGCCTATAAACAACGATCGTTCTTCGAATACTGGGGGCACGAGGCATCCCTAATCCCCACATCGCTTTACCCAATGTTCAGACATCGGATGGAGGAACGCTCCAGTCCAAACAGCATGGTCGCCCATCTTCTTGACTCGGCACCCCAATATATCGAATCCATCCTCAAGGAGATACAGGAGAGCGGCCCGCTGATTGTATCGGAACTAAGCAACCCCGGGCAGAGAACTGGGCCATGGTGGGGCTACAGCAGTGGCAAAATCGCTCTCGAATGGCTGTTTGCCACTGGTAAGTTGGCAACAGCGAATCGCAGGAATTTCGCCCGTGTGTATGATATAGCAGAACGCGTTATACCTTCGAAGCACCTAAATGCCCCCACCCCATCACCCCAAGACGCCATACGTACGCTGCTTCAAATCTCCGCCAAAGCCATTGGCATTGGGACTGCCCGGGACATCGCTGATTACTATCGTATTCGTCCACAGGTGGCCATGGAACCCTTGAGAGAACTTGAAGAGGACGGCCAGCTGCTGAAAGTCTCGGTAGAAGGATGGAACGAGCCCGCATACATAGATTGCAATATGGCTATAACCGACAGCACAATGTCAACAGCATTGCTGTCTCCATTCGATTCGTTGATTTGGAAACGTGACCGCGTGGAGCGGTTGTTTGGCTTTAGATACCGTATTGAGATATACGTGCCTCAACCGGCACGTCAGTTCGGCTATTATGTCATGCCCTTCCTAATGAACAACCAGATGGTAGCCCGTGTAGACCTCAAGGCAAATCGGCAAGAATCAACCTTGATTGTACAGAGCGCACATCTGGAAGACGACCAAGACTCAGGCTTAGTTGCCAATGAACTCGCCTCACAGTTAAACACAATGTCGCAGTGGTTGGGGCTAGAAGGAATTAGTGTCAAGAAGGCAGGTAACCTGAGCGCAAAACTGATTGCGGCTACGCGCAAACAATAACACAAACGTACTCGGCGCAAGCAGAAATGGCTATCCTATCTCAACCCACCCCCAAACGGATATAATGAACATTGCATCGAATCATCTGGAGGTAATAATTGTCAGATATAGAAGATAAACTCAACGAGATGGGACTGTCTCTTCCAGCACCGTCAACTCCTGTTGCCAACTACGTTCCTGCAGTCCTAAGCGGCAACCTAGTATTCCTGTCCGGTCACGTACCGAGAAACCCCGATGGTTCACTGGTGGTCGGCAAACTTGGAGACGATTATTCCGTGGAGCAAGGTTACGCGACAGCGCGGCAAGTCGTACTATCTCTCCTAGCGTCTCTCAAGAATACCATCGGTGACCTAAATAAAGTGAATCAGATTGTCAGACTATTCTGCATGGTAAATGCCACACCTGACTTCACTCAGCATCCGACGGTCGCCAACGGGGCTTCCGATATCGTAGTGGCTCTGCTAGGAGACAAAGGTAGGCATTCCAGAATCGCCGCAGGCATGAGTAGCCTCCCCGGTGGAGTCCCAGTTGAAATAGAAATGGTAGTCGGACTGACACTCTAAACAATTATCTAGCCCAATGGGCGATACACTCTGACTCCGCAACTATATTCTTCAATGTGCAATGAATTTTAGCACAGGAGAACATTGTTTCGGAGCAGTTTATGAGCTACGATAATTCAATATGATTGACAGAAACATGTCGTACACGACCGTTAACATCCAACAAGGATCCGATAAATGGCTTGAATGGAGGAGTCAAGGTATCGGAGCGTCTGATGCACCCGTAATAATGGGTGAAAATCCTTGGACAACTCCAACACTACTACTACAAGAAAAATGTAGAGTTAGCACGAAAGTCCCTAATGCAGCAATGATTAGAGGCACAAAACTTGAACCTGAAGCACGAAAAAGCTACGAACTCAGCACTGGCATTCACGTCGCTCCTGTTTGTCTACAAAGCAAGCAATTTGAATGGCTTCACGCCAGTGTTGATGGATTGGCAAGTGACGGAAGTAGCATCGTTGAAATAAAATGCGGAGAAAGCGTCTACAGAAAGTCTTCAGCTTCTGGAACAGTTCCAGATTATTACTTTGGTCAATTGCAACATATGCTGGCCATTACAAATCTTAAGTCGATTGATTTCTATTGTTACCTACCCAATCGACCTGAAGTGCTTCTGCACATTGCACGAGACGACAAGTATATTGAACGTCTTCTCGAAGCTGAAGCTCTGTTCTGGAAAACCGTGCTAAATAATAGATCACATGCAGATAATGCCTACAAGAATTAGGTCAATGCATGGCGAACAAAGTTCAACCACTCAACCTATCAAACTGCCAATGATTGCCAACTGCTATCCCTTACGCCATCATCGATCTTCATTCTAAGAGCGTTGCTGGAGCGACAGAAAAACATAGGTTTCTACAAGAAATACGTAACCAACAATGACAGGCTTGTCCTTCATTATCGTAACGGCAACCACGTGCTATTAACTTATATCAATGTTGCTTTCAAGAAACTGATGTACAGCTCAAGATTATGGATATACCGATTCCACGATACATCATACCTTGATACTCCATCTGGGTTTGCATAGCAAAATCGTCCAATGTTAGCAGACTGCCTACCTCACGCCCTATGTATCTCCCTAAGTCCACGGCGGAACTGCCTCAGTATTTGGCCGCTATTTCATATGCCGTAGATTGGAACGATCCAACACTGTTGGATTCAATACACGTGTAAACTGTCCCGACAAAAAAGCCTGAATATCCTCGGCTGCATCATCATACATAACCTTGTAACTCTCGGTCGTAACGTAACCCAAGTGTGGCGTAATGACTGTGTTTTCCATATCTCTAAGGGTATGATTCAGGGGAAGTGGCTCCTCGTCAAAAACGTCCAAAGCAGCACCTGCGATGGCCTTGCGCCGTAGTAAGTCAATAAGTGCTGGCTCGTCCACTATAGGCCCACGAGACGTATTTACAAAGTAAGCCGACGGCTTCATCAGGGACAAATCATGACTAGTTACCAATCCCTTCGTTCTTTCGCTGAGTCGCACATGGATTGATACAACGTCAGATTGCGCAAATAGCTCTTCTTTGCTAACCAGAGTAGCGCCGCATTCTGCGGCCCTTTCTAATGTTAAGTTTTGGCTCCAGGCAATAATTGGCATATGAAAGGCGTGCCCGTACGCAGCGAGCTGAGAACCAATTCGCCCTAGGCCCAGTAGCCCCAGCGTCTTGCCCTCTAGGCTAGGTCCTATCGTCGTCTGCCATTGGCCAGCCCGGGTGGCTTTGTCCTCTTCGGCAATATGTCGTGCGAGCGTCATTATAAGACCCCAGGTTAGCTCTCCAGTAATATTACCGAGATTACCAGTACCTTCGACCAAAATACCAAGGTCTGTAGCCGCATCCAGGTCGAAGGAAGCGTTCACCATCCCTGTGGTGATGAGTAGCCTGAGCGCAGGGAGTCGTTCTAGTAAAGATTGTGGGAATGGTGTTCGTTCTCGCATGCCCACTACAATTTCAAATCCGATAAGACGCTCAACCAGCATGTCTTCATCTATCAGGTGGTCCTGAAACGTATGCAACTCCACATCTGCGGAAAGAATGCTCCAGTCGCCCAAATCCTTGGCCACATTTTGGTAATCGTCCAATACAGCCACTTTAACCATGCTGTCCTCCTAAATCAATTTGGTATATACAATTTCTCTTATGCCTTCGACTCAACCGCTACTCTTCTTAACATGCGCAATCTATCACTTACTCATTTATGTGGGTTAGTAGGCTGCATTGGGCAACACCAGCAATATAGTCTAAGTCCAGGAGGCCATAGGCCAACTCTACAGTAACCCTCCATTCCATCTCATAGCACAACAACGCGAGTGATAATTAACCGTAGATATAAAATAGGCTTTTACAAAGCCCCACACGCCTGCTGTAATAAGCTTCGCCGGAGGCAATAGCTTGGTCTTTTGTTCTAATATGCCAGGTCTAACAGGGATGAACCATCATTTCAAGGAATCAACAGTAATTTTCCTGTAGTTTCGCGTCCCTCTAACTGCCGATGTACTTCCGAAGCATCTCTCAACGGGAACTTGCCGTGGATGTGAAGTTTTAGTTTTCCAGAACGAACCCATCCAAGAACATCTCCTGCTCGCTGAAGCAGTTCTTCACGCGTGGCAGTGTATGGGCCCAGTCCAGGGCGTGTCAAAAAGAGGGATTTACTAGTGAGAATAGATGGTGATATATCATGTACTGGACCACTTGCCTGACCATACAATGCCATACATCCACGTGGCGCCAACGAAGCTATGCTCTTATCGAACGTTGTTGCGCCCACCGCATCGTACACCACTTGGACACCAGAGCCGCCTGTGATTTTCTTGATTTCTTCCTCAAAGTCTTCTTCTGTGTACATGATTATATGATCTGCTCCAGATCCACGAGCCAGTTCTGCCTTCGCAGCCGTGGAGACCGTGCCTATGACTGTGGCACCAAGGGATTTAGCCATTTGTGTCAACAAATGACCAACACCACCAGCTGCTGCATGAACCAAGCAGATGTCACCCGGCTTCAAAGAATATGTAGAATGACTTAAGTAATGCGCCGTCATACCCTGAAGCATCGCCGCTGCGCCTGCTTCAGCGTCCACTCCATCTGGCAACTTGATCAGACGCCAAGATGGCACGATTACTTTCTCTGCGTATGAGCCGCTCCCACCAGTGAAGGCAACCAAATCTCCGACCACAACTTCAGATACTCCTTCCCCCACCTGAGACACGATGCCAGCAGCCTCACCTCCAGGTATTACAGGCAAGCTTGCTGGAGTAGAGCCTGATCTTGTATAGACCTCAGTATAATTTACCCCGATAGCTTGCACTTCAATCAGCGCCTGCCCTCTTCCTGGTGTAGGATCGGCAACTTCCAAGTATTCAAGGACTTCGGGCCCACCAGTTTTTGACACCTGCACTGCTTTCATCTTATCTTCCTCTTTGCACGCTATATACCAACTACAACGAATAAAGCCAACTCAAATGAGTGCTTCACGTATTTCTAGATCACTAAACAAACTGCTCCGGATATCACCATTTCATTACCATATCGCGCTGGTCTTGGGTTTCCGGAGATCTGCGGGCGCTATTACGAGTGCCCCTTCTTGATTCTTCTATGCTCAGTATCGCTTCTGAGCCGGTCATCCCCATCTCTTGCACCATATAGCACCCTATTACAGTTCCTGTTCTACCTATGCCACCCCAACAATGTACGTACACGATTTCACCAATGCCTAGCAGTGTGATTATGCGGTCCAACATGACTGACATACCAGATTCCGTAGGTACGGATAAGTCTCGGATTGGCAACCTCTCATGAATAATAGATGTGTTGTCTGATGCTGGCATACTCTGTAGAAGATTTGAATACGGTTGTAGTTCTCCTTCTTCTGTTAAGTCAATGAATGCAGTCACGCCAACATCGAGAATGGATTGGAGTTTACGCTTTGCGCCAGCTTCATCGAGCGCACCTGGATAAGCACCTGCAAGCAAACGGGTGGGGATTACCCAGTAAGAGTCGTCATGTGGAATACGCATTTTATCTAGCAATTTAAGTAAGAAATGCCGCTCGTCAAACTAGCCGAATTTTCCGTCACTCCTTCAATATCTCACAGTGCCATCCAGAGAAAACTGCATCTGTGATTTCGAAGCATCTCATATGTTCTGAATATTGATCAAGTATTGTTCCCTATCTCAGCAAGAATGCCAATCACTATAACGGCTGCCAAGACCATCATAATCCATCCCGTAAATCTCAATCCTGACTCAATTGTGTTCTTTTTGTCGGCCGCAACGACAGACACTAGCCCTGTCATTCCAAAAACATAAGCTACTATACCAAATGCAACTACTGCCGCTAGATTCATGATATTGTCCGCCTTGATCCGCCGATAGATTGGCTGATTATACTACAAATAGTTACGAATTTAATCAAATGCGTACTGTGTAAATCTGGAGGTACATCAACATAAGATACAGCTACTCATCCTCTGCAGCATGCAAAGCTACCATCTCCAGTCCTTCCATGACTGCTGCGAATGATATCTATCTCAAGACAACATTAGGCTAGGTTGAACCTATTAAGTATCAGTCTAGGGGCACTCGATGCAGAGGCCTTCCTGGGTTGAAGATATGATGGCGAAAGCCGTCAGCATATTTGAATCCATTCTTCTCTGCAAACTCCGAAGTTCGTCCACGAATGCGCTCTTCCATAGCTACAGAGTCGGCAATCTGACTGCGATGAGCCTGACTAGCCTTAACCCTTATGTCTATCACATCTGAAGAGTCTATAACCACATCTGGTTCCTCTCCAATGCTGGTGTAGATCTCAGCTACTTTGTGTGTTTCCAGTCCTTCTGCAATGTGCTCAGGAAAATGCAGTCGGTCTCTTGCAAAAGGAAAGACTGCGTCGAATGTTGACTGTCCCGCCATTCGGTGGTCGCGATGATTATGACGTGTGCGATTAAAAGGATCTTGGCAGAAGATTATATCTGGCTTAAATCTTCTTATTTCATGGACAATCTTACCGATCACTTCTCTGGTAGATTCTAACTCGCCATCTCCATAACCGAGGAATGTCACATCTGTAGTGCCTATGATAGCGGATGCATTGCGCTGCTCTCTTTGTCTAACGACTGCTAGTTGCTCCTGTGTTATATCAGGGTCAGTAGTTCCTTTATCACCATTGGTACACAGAACATAAGCGAGATCCATTCCCTCCTTGACCATCTTGGCAAGCGTACCACCGAATCCAAATTCGGCATCATCTGGATGTGCCACCACCACCATCGCGCGACTGTACACTAACCAAGGCTTATCTGGATGCTCATCCGCTTGTCTCTCAGTCATAAGAATTCCACCTGTAATCTGTAGTATTCATAGAGATGCCTCCTTTGGTATTCCCCAAGCCCTCAATTTATGCCTAAATAAGTGGAGCGTGTAATAGGTATCGAATACACGACAATTTGATTCTGAAACTCATGCTGCACCGTCTCAAGCAATCTCTCAATATCTATCGAGGATTGTAAATCATGCCTGCATACTTCCCTATTGCATCATTATTACTCTACCAGTTGGTACGGAAACTGGCACAGTGAACACATAGATATCGCCTATCAAGGCGGCTTTACCATACATAGTAGACTGTGAGTTCTTGCGCCGAGTTACTGTAATTGCCTTAGTTGGAGATCTCAATAATATCCATCAGGCATCTCTAGATCGAAATCAATTCAGAACATTCAAGGTCTGTAATCGCAGCGTTGAAACGTTCTAGAGTATTGTGTAAATACACAGTGGCCCGATCCCCCTCAAAATCACAATACCCTCCCACAACTACCCAGAAAACAAATACCTCCAGCATTGAAAGCCTGTAGTCCAGGAGGCATTCTTCGAAGGAGTATCCCTGAATTCCGCTTTCCAAAAGTATGGAATGGTACATGCGTAGGAGGCCCATTTCCACACTACTCCGCTGTTGCGGAGGAAATGCCTCGCATATGAAGGACGCGACATCGTATGTACCTCTGCCAATTGCACAAAACTCCCAATCAAAAACAACCATGGACTGAGAGTTAGCAGGCGAGCCAAGAAAGCAATTGTCTAGGCGATAATCTCCATGGATTATGGTCCGTGGATGATCCGTAAGCCTATATTTTATGGACGGTATATGCTGACTCAGCTGTTCTCCGATTTCACGCAACTCACTCGGCATAATATCACCGGATTTCTGGAGGAATGTCTTCCATGCATCGGCATAGACCTCCTGATAAATGCTGCTTTCGGATTTTTTCAGAGGCATCCAATCTAACCGCTCCAACCGGGGGCTTTCCCACCAGGAGGCCTGGAACCTGGCCAATAGGGTCATGGCAAGCTCAGCCTCTGCTTGTGAGCACCCGACCACGCTATCGCCCTGTCGAGCATCACCCAAGTCTTCCAAAAGCAAGACTGTATGCCCGGTTATTGGATCGATTGCGCCGTAGTAACTATAAGGAGTATGAATGTTCGCGTCGGCTGCCACTTCCTCGTAAAACCTAACCTCACGCTGGTTGTCTCCCATCTTCTCGGAGATGGCTTTCAGAGCAGGGTCCGTGGAAGGGATTTTGATTATGACGCTACTAGGCATGCCTTCCGTTTCATTGTCATAAGTAAGCCTCAGACGCGCGATTTGGTTCATGAACCCCTTACCTTCGCCTATACCTTCAACGGCGCAGTACGTCACTAAGGCGGCGTTTGAGGGCACTTTACTATTAAGCGCTTCAGTTAGCCATGAAAACGAGATTTCGTGGAAGCTATTTGGAATACTCATAGTGCCACCGGACCAACCTTTCATATTAGATGCCTGATATCCACAGGTAGATTCTCTTTGGTTCTATGCCCGTGTTTTCTCTACCTGAGTTTGTGCGCAAAGAGAACACAGTGCTCCATTGGCTTAGGGTCGGTAAAGTACATGACTCCCGACAGTTTATTCTCGTCTGGAGGGATCACTTCCATTCCAAGATCTGACAGCATGGAGACAATGGCGTCTGCACCATATAGCTGAAATGTACGATACAAATCGTATGCAGGGTCATAGACAGTGGTCATTCCATCACCGACCTTGAACAAAAGTTGGAGAACTCCACCAACCTTAAGAACCCTGACCAGCTCTGGCAGAGTCACATCTTTGATCAGTTCTGGGAAAATATGTTGAATTACCGCATTGCACATCACAAAATCATAGCTGCTACTAGGCAGAGGCATTGGCTCACTCAGGTCCGCTACGGACACTCGGTCAGAAATCTCTGGATGTATCTCCTGGGCAACTTTAATGTTCTCTGGCACAGCGTCTACGCCTGACATGTCATAACCTGCTGACCAATAAAGAAACACGTCTCGTGCACCGGCCCCGCATCCCGCATCTAATCCCTTGGAATTTTGAGGAACAAGTTCTTTCATTCGCAAGATCAGGTCATTATCTCCTGTCAAACCAGGGTGAGATACGTTGGTGTATGGAATCTGCAAAGAATCGTTGGATACTTCGGCATATCTCCGACTATTACTATGATAGAAAATATCTGATGCTTGATGCAAGTTACTCCTTAGTGTATATAATAGCTTTGATTTACGGACCAGGCTGGCTTCCAAATATATCCACGAACTGCCCCGTCATGTCCCTTGGAGATTGAGCAGCCAAGAATAGTGCGACCGCTGCAATTTCCTCCACCGTGCTCCACTCAGAATCACCTTCAGGCTTGAATGCCCTGCTCATGTCTGAGTCAACCCATCCTGGGTTCATCCCATTGACCCGAATACCATAGGGCCTTAGAGAACGTGCCAGGGAAGACGTATATCCAACAACAGCCCACTTACTAGCAGTGTATGGTCCGGAATCGTCGTCTGCTGCCCGTGCAGATGATGACCCGATGTTGACGATCGCGCCTGCTCTGCGCTCAACCATATGCGGAGCCACAGCTCTGCATGTCAGGAATGTGCCGCGCAGGTTGACAGCCATCATCTCATCCCACTGTTCAACAGTAGTCGTCCATGTCGGGGTGTCATAGAGTATTATGCCTGCGCAATTGACTAGTATATCTATCTTTCCCCAAGTTTCGATGACCTGCCGAACAGCATCCACAACCTGCTGATCATTGGATACATCCAACAGGAATCCACTGGCAACTCCTCCTGCGTTGGTAATCTCTGTCACAACCCGTTTGTAACCCTCCGGAGTTCTAGCGCAGACAGCCACCATCGCTCCATCCTCAGCAAATCTCTTGGCAATGGCCCTTCCAATTCCCCTGCTGGCTCCAGTGACGAGAACAACATGATTCTTGAGAGACATTCCGCCTCCTTGTTGAACCGTTACAATTGTTTTCATAATTCTTGATGCGACACTCTATCGAAGGTGAATGCTCCTTCTTTCTCAGGCATTCACCTTCGATAGAGTGTATACGTCCAAACTATAGCCTATGGTATCCAGGCACTCCAAATATCCTCATTTGCGTCCAGCCAGTCCTGCGCAGCCTCAGCATAATCCTTGCCGCCGTCGGTGACAGCTAGGACCATTCCATTCTGCTGTGCGTTTGTGATGTTGAAGTTCTTCAAGAACTCATAAGCCTTTGGGAAATCGTCCTTCAGACCCGGCCATGCCAGCTTGGCAACATCATCAGCAGGCCATCCGCAGTCGAATCTCTCGCCAGAGGGATAGCACTCTTCAGTCCACTGCGGCAATTGAACTTCGATCATGTCGTACTTGGCATGAGACCAGTGAGGAGCCCACATGACCATCATGAATGGGTCACCACGATTATATGCACCATCTATCTCAGCAAAGCTTGCTGTCTCAGAGCCTGAGTAAAACACCTCGAAATCTACACCCAAGGCAGTAATACGTTCTTGGTTCCTATAATCCCACGCCGGAGTAAAATCAAGAAGCCGTCCCTTTTCGCCGGTATCGCTCGTGGAAAAGACTTCAGCGTACTGATTCAAGTCTTCGTATGTCACCAGATCAGGAGCTATCGGAGCAATGTTGCGTTCCGAATCCCCTTCTACAACGTACCTGGGAATAAACCATCCGCTTGAACCTGAAATACCAGAAGAACCTATTCGCTCGACTGACCCTTTTGTATCTACAAAGTCTGCTACGAAACCCGCACTGAACGAGGGCCAGTTACAACAAGCGATATGAAACTCCCCGCTCTCCATTCCGATGAACATGGCTGCAGAGTCGGCAGCAGCAAACTTCTGCTCCACCGCGTACCCCATCTCATTCTCCAGCAGAATTTTCATCACTGCCGTAGTCACAATCTGACCGTCCCAGTCCTGCTCTATAAGGATGATTGGCCCCTTACCCTTCTCTGAGCTACAGGCCGCCCCGAAAAGAGTCAACATAAGAACCAAGGCCATCAGTGGCATGAGATACTTCTTCAAATGATCATTCGACATTTTCACTCCCCTTTTTATATATTTGCCGTATTCATACGACTAAATTTCGACACATTACAAATATTATACATCGCTCAGATTATCATTGGGCACAGTTAGATGGTCATCACCTGTCCAGCATCATCATTGGAGATTGCCTATGCCTACCCTGCGTTATACGATCCAAGACAATAGCCATCAAAACTATGGCTACGCCTGCAACGAAACCATCCCCCATCTCCATATAAATCGAGGCGATGTACACCTCTTCGCCGAGCCCACCACCACCAACTAGGCCTCCGATGATTACCATGGACAGGGCCATGATGACTGTCTGATTAACCCCCATCATAATGGTGGGCATTGCCAGTGGTATCTGAACCTGCATCAGTGACTGAATTCTGGAGGAGCCGTGAGACCAGGACGTCTCAAGCATTGGTGGAGGTACCAGCCGCACACCCATGCTGGTCATCCGAATGGCTGGAGGGAGAGCATATATCACGGTCGCTATTATGCCTGTAACAGGCCCAGCACTCCACAGCATGATGACTGGTATCAAGTACACAAACACAGGCATAGTCTGCATTGTATCGAGGACTGGCCGTAGGACTGACTCTACCGTATCGTTCTGAGAGGCTAATATGCCAATAACCAGTCCGAGAACCACCGAGATCACCACTGCAACAACCACCTGGCTCAGTGTATGCATAGCCAGATCCCACACTCCACCGAGCCCGAAGAACAACATTGCAATAGCGGCTAAGACCGCCACCTTCCTCCCCGCTATTGCATAAGCCAATGCCGCCATTCCTATCACCAAAGTCGGCCATGGGAGTGAATTCAACAGAGCTTGAATCGGGTTCAACCCAAACTCCCGTATCAGGCTATCCTTTATCCAGCTTGTAATGAAGTAGAGGTGAACGCTCATCCAGCCCACCCCATCGTTGATAGGCCCGGCTATAGAAAAACTCAGCCCTTCCGGAAAATCCCTGAAGGCAGTCACTGCAATACCCAGGAGCAAGATCAATGCCAGACCAATTCCTGAGCCAAGGAAACTATACCTCTTAAAAACACCCATGATAGTGACTGCCTGATCATTCGCGGTTGGTACACTAGAAGTTGACTCGATATTGGACACTGATCTCGATCTCCCCTGTCTGACAGCAGCATAGCTCAAGCGGTCCAAAACTATCGCTAAGAGAACGATGGCAAGTCCGGCTTCAAACCCGCTTCCAGAATTTATGCGTCTCAAAGCACTCCACACATCACGCCCCAGCCCGGAAGCACCAACGAGGGCCGTTATTATCACCATAGCCAGAGCCATCATGGTGGTCTGATTGATCCCCATCATGATCGACGGTTTGGCCAGTGGAAGTTGGACATGAATCAACGTCTGTAACGCCGTAGACCCGTGAGAGAGAGCAGTCTCAATCGCTTCTCCAGGTACGTGGCGAATTCCCAGGTTCGTCAGCCTTATTACTGGCGGTATTGCAAAGACCACTGTGAGGAAAACGCTCACAGATCCGTTGACACCCAATAGGAATAGAGCTGGCATGAGATATACGAAGGCCGGCATCACCTGCATCGTATCCAGCACTGGACGGGCTATTAACTCACATCGATCATTAAGAGCGGCCGCTATCCCTATAGGAATCCCAATCGCCACGGCCAATAACACTGAGATCCCGATTATGCTAAGAGTAATCATGGTCGAGTCCCACAACCCCAACATCCCAATGAACACCAGACCTGTAGCACCCACGAGAGCCATCCTCCAACCAGATATCTTCAACGCCAACAGTCCAATTGCGGCCACCATAGCAGTCCAGGGCACCCACAGAAGGAAAGCTTCAAATCCCGAAAGTATAAAGTCCACGAAACCTGAAATGGGATCAAAGAGCCAGGAAAGGTTGTATCCTATCCATTCGCAAAAGACATCTATGGGTTCTTTAATAGGTAGCTCAAGGGATTTTGGAAAGCCACCCATGTCTGTACCAAAATTGCTCTTAGTAAGAAAATAAGCAAACAGATAACCGACAGAGATGAGGATCCCGTAGGCTAACGGCTTTAATAGCTCACCTCTGCGTATCTGCTTTGCTACGATCATCTCTGGAATTACACTCACGCATTATCCTCCACCACAAGAGCAGCCATAACAGATACTCGATTCACAATGCCCATGAGGTGTTTTCCCTGGTCCAAAATTGCAATCGGGCAATCACTGATCATACATAAGTGGATCAGCTCCTCAACCTTAGTCTCAGGATGAGCTTCAGGATAAGAGTCACGGACGACACGAGACAGTTCCATACACCCATCGGTTACTGCCTTACTGAGGTCTCCGTAGTAAACAACCCCCTGTAGCCTTCGGTTTCCATCCACAACGAAAGCCCATTCACATGCAATATCCTGCATAGAAGTCAGCAACTGGCTTGGTATCTGTTCGATCGACGTCGTCAGATCAGGTTGAGTCATCGCGTATTGAGCTGTCAGCACCTTGGAACGCGGGACATCTCTGGTGAAGTCTTTTACGTAATCGTCAACAGGAGAGGCAACAATCTCTTCCGGCGTCCCCACCTGGACGAAGACACCATCCTTCATGATGGCAACCCTATCTCCCAACTTCAGAGCTTCAAGAAAGTCGTGTGTTATGAAGACTATGGTCTTATTGACCGTCTGTTGGAGCTTTATCAATTCGTCCTGCATCTCACGGCGTATCAAGGGGTCAAGGGCACTGAAAGGCTCATCGAAGAGCAGTATTTCAGGGTCCACTGCCAGGGCTCTGGCCAACCCCACTCGCTGCTGCATACCACCACTCAATTCATTGGGATACCTATCCTCCCATCCAGACAGTCCAACCAGATCTATAACCTCTGCCGCTCGTTTATTTCTACTGACCTGGTCCATTCCCTGTATCTGAAGACCATAGGTGACATTATCAATCACTCTTTTATGGGGAAGGTTACCGAAGTTCTGGAACACCATGCTCATCTTATGCCTTCGGAGTTCACGAAGCTGCCGTACATCCATCCCCAGGAGATCTTCGCCATCTATGAGAATGGAACCACTTGTTGGCTCTATAAGTCTATCCATACACCTGATCAAAGTGGACTTACCGCTTCCTGAGAGACCCATGATGACAAATGTCTCGCCCACTCGCACATTGAAAGAAACATCCCGCACTGCTATGACAGATCCCGTCCTCGACAGGAACTCTTCACGGGATTCATCAGGGCGCAAGGATTTTATGAGTTGTCCTGGCTGTTTGCCGAATATCTTATAAAGATTTTGGCACTCTATACGATAGTCAATGTTATTATCTGGATTCATTCTTATATCTCACGAAAGCTATTTACTACTGTTATCCTTAACAACTCTTTATTTGCTATATGTCTCGTATAGCGAGATCGCATAAGTTCATTTGATACAGTAAGCCAATAATCATTTGGCCATGTTGGGTTAAATGGAAGGTACAGAGTCAGAGCTTGAAGACTATACAGCCAACTCTGAAAGGAAATCAAGAACCTGCTAAGCAGGTAAATTCAAATTAAGCCGAGGAGCTACGGCTCACACGTGAGTATGGAATCAGGAACATGCCGCAAAATTGAGATGTCTGATATGAGCTGCGTGAATTTTAGAAAATCCGAGCCGTTCAGATAACTTAATTCGTATTCTGTATATATATCGTATCTCATTGAGAGATGCATATTAGTTTCCTTTTAAATCTACTAAAGCAATAATAGCACAATAACATATTTAGAATTCAGTGTATTCAGGTGGCGTTACATTCTCGTTACGATTGCGTTACACGCAAAATCAATCCAGTTTCTCATCACCGATAAACAAGGAATGGACTGTCTATATCTAATCCCGCATTGGGCTCCTAGCCATTAGGTTCCATCTCTGTGCATCGTGGAGGAGATAAAGATATTTAGTCTAATGCGCTCCTGCTTGCAAAGCACCTGCAATTTCATTTAAGTAGACTTGAAGTCAATCATATCTTCGCCCGATATGCTTTTCTCCCCGTTCCTTAGACAAGGATATCTGTTTCTGCCTTTCCCGAGACCTCATGAGTCTATCTTCAGAAGTATTATCATGGCATGATGGGCAACTAACACCCTCTTCATACATCGGGGACGTTTTGTCTTCCTGAGATACAGGCTCTTGGCATGAGTAACATAAACTGTAGCTCCCCTCGGACAAACCATGCTTTAG
>CAUZMC010000013.1:0-37892 GCA_963580875.1 Dehalococcoidia bacterium | reverse complement strand
AGCAAAACTGAGCGGAATTCACTTTCCCGCTTAACTAAAGCTCGCTGACAGCCTCAAGCAGTTCTTTTGCTTTCACCACCACCTCTTCCAAGGCCACCAGTTGAGCATCATTCTCATAACGTAACTTAACCTCAGCGCTGCCATGATTCAAATTACGTGGACTTGCCACTATACGAATAGGAAATCCAAGAAGATCGGCGTCGTTGAATTTCACGCCAGCCGTCTCCGGACGATCATCATACAACACTTCCAGTCCAGCCTCTTGCAGACGCTGATACAAATCTTCCGCGGCCATAACCACATCCTGGTTATCCACATTCAGTGCTATCAGATGCACCTGGTACGGAGATATAGCCGTTGGAAAGGCGATGCCTTTTTCATCATTATTTTGCTCTATGGCAGCAGCAAGCAACCGTCCCACGCCTATGCCATAGCTACCCATTACTACTGCCTGCTGCACCCCGTCCTGATCAAGGAAACTGGCCTCAAGACTCTCACTAAAGACTGTCCCCAACTTGAACACATGGCCCACCTCAATGCCACGTTTGGCCTCCAGAGGAGTACCGCAACGACGACAGCCATGACCAGCCTGAGCAAGCGCAATGTCAGCGATCACGTCCGGCTCAAAGTCGCGTGGATAGTTGGCGTTGAGCATATGATAATCTGTCCGATTGGCCCCAACGACGAAATTGGCACCCAATCCTATGGAGTCATCTGCAACGCTCTTGACACCTTTAAGCCCAATTGCAGAGGCAAAACCAGCCACTAGGCCGGCTCTTTTCACTTCTTCATCCGTGGCCAAACGCATATCCTTACATCGAAGGAGATGCTTGAGTTTGATCTCGTTCACGTCCAAATCACCCCGTATAGTGACGAAAACCATCTCACCATCAGATTCATAAAAAACGGCCTTCAAAGTCTTGCTTCGCAGAATATCAAGATGCTCAGTCAAGTCATCGATTGTCTTGACTCTAGGGGTATGCACCTCGCTCAATGCGAGTGGAGTTTCTTCGCCATTGGTAGGTTTCACACTCTCAGCCCGCTCGGCGTTTGCGGCATAGCCACAGTCTGGGCATAGAATCAACACATCTTCGCCGCTCTCCGCAGGTAGAATGAACTCGTGGGATTCCTTGCCTCCGATTGCTCCGCTATCGGCTTCCGCCTGCACTGCAGGGAGCCCACAACGACGGTAGATATTCTTGTAAGCCTGCACCATGGCATCGTAGCTACAGTCCAGTCCCTCGGCATCAACATCGAAGCTATATGCGTCCTTCATGTCGAATTCCCGCACCCTCAGCAGTCCGCCCCTCGGCCTAGCCTCATCACGGAACTTGGTCTGAATCTGATATAGAATCTGTGGCAGGTCACGATAGCTGTAAACATTGGCCTTAACCATAAGAGTGAATACCTCTTCATGGGTTGGTGCAATAACCAATGGCCTGTCCTTGCGGTCTTTCAGAGTAAACATAATCTGGCCCATAGCCTCTGCCCGTCCAGATGCCTCCCACACTTCCATGGGATGTAGCGCTGGCATCCTCACTTCCTGGCCACCAACGGCGTCCATTTCCTGCCGAATGATATTCTCTATCTTACGCATGGAACGCCACGCCAAGGGAAGATAGCTGTAAACACCAGATGCCACCTGTCGGATCATCCCGGACTTCAACAGCAGGCGGTGACTGACTGTATCCGCCTCGGCGGGTTCCTCCCGCAGGGTTTTACCGAAAGAACTGGTCATACGCATGGAAGTAATTCTCTCCTACCAAGACATTTCGTGAGTGAATATTACCAGAAAGAGGGCAATGAGAGAAATGCCAAAGCTTCCAGAAGATTGCATCCAAAATTCTGGAAGCAGCGAGAATAGTAATCCATATTATGTGCTGAAAGGAATCCCTCACACCAGAACAAACCTTACTGGCGCAATATCAACGTAAAAACCTAGCGGCGGAACATTCCCTTAATGTTATCAACAAATGACTTGGACTTGAAGCGACGCAACATATCTGCCCACTCAATCTCGGCGTTTGAGGATCGTTTCAGATCTTTAACACGTTGCTTCATTATCTCCAGCACACGCTTCTCCTCACCGCTGTCCAGCCAGAACCCGTGCTCGTTGGGGCAGAAATCCAGTTCAAGGTCATACGCCCGATAATGAAACATTTGCATCCCACTCTCACAGGTAGGACAGTGAAGATCTCCCTGATATGAACGGAACATGACCAAGCCCTTCATATCATCGTCGTCCATCTCCTTGTCCTCAAACTGGTCAAGTTCATGATATTCCATCCACATACCTTTGCAGCTTGAGCACCGATCTATTTCAATCCCTTTATACTTCTCAACAAACATGGTCGCATGACATCTGGGACAGTTCATCTGATCACCTTTTAAATACCGTCGTTCTTATACTGACTAATCTGGTCGATAGATGGCAGGTTAAAGCCCGAAGAACTGAATGTCAATTAACCCTATATTACGCATAATTCCTGTATTCCGATTTAACCAACTTTGCAATACTACATCAAACTATCCTGGTATAATGTCGAACGTGTCTCTAACGCCTAGCGATTGACTAAGGTTACACGCTCACCCTTTCAGGAACTCTGTTACCTTTGCCAGGTCGCAATATTGATTAAAAGCATACATATTAACTATCAGCATATCGGGAGGTAAATTGAAGTATCGCAACTTGGGAAAAACCGACATGGAAGTCTCAGAAGTAGGGTTCGGAGTATGGACAGTGAGTACTGGATGGTGGGGCAAGATAGAAGAAAAAGACGGCATCACTCTTCTCCAGCAAGCCATGGACCTGGGTGTTAATTTTTTCGACACTGGAGACACCTACGGATTGGGATATGGCGAAGAGATACTTGCCAAAGCTCTTGGTAAGAAACGCAGCGAAGTTTTCATAGGAACAAAGTTTGGATATGACTTCTACAACAACGTCGAGAGAGATGGCCACGTGGAACGGCCACAAGACTTCTCTCCAAAATTCGTCAGATATGCCTGCGAACAAAGTCTGCGTCGCTTGAATACTGACCACATAGATCTTTACCAGCTCCATAACCCACGACTAGAAACCATAGAGAGTGACGAACTGTTCGAAACACTGGAGGCACTGGTTCAGGAAGGAAAAATCCGTTACTACGGATCCGCCCTTGGACCTGACATCGGCTGGTTTGAGGAGGGCAAGGCATCAATGAAAGATAGAAAAGTGCCTACACTCCAAATAATCTACAGCATCCTAGAACAGAACCCGGCCAATAAGTTCTTCCCCATAGCCGAGGAAGAAGGTACAGGGCTGCTATCACGAGTTCCTCACGCATCAGGTATGCTCGACGGCACATATGATAAATACACCGTTTTCGCTCCCTCTGACCATCGCAGTCACAGAAGACAGATCTGGCTGGAGACAAGCCTCAAGAAAATGGAACGCCTGGATTTCCTGACAAAAGAGACAGACGCAACTATAGGCCAAATAGCCATACAGTTCGCTCTATCACGCTCATCAATAGCCAGTATACTCCCCAACATCACAAACGAGAGGCAGTTGAGAGAGTTCGTCTTTGCCACAGAAACCCCAAGCCTGAGAGCGGAAGTACTAGAACAGATAGACGACCTGTACAGCCACAACTTCTATTTGGAAGAAACGCCAGAGAAATTTGCAACCTCTAAAGATTAATAAGAATCAAGCTATCACGTTGTACTGACACAGTACCAGTACAACGTGATAGTAGAAAAGTCACTTACTGCGAAGCCGGCTCTGCCCTTCTTACTACCGACCTCTTCGACTTCACCTTGTGCATTTCCAGCTCCAAAAGCTCAAAATCACTCTTGGGTAAGATGTGAAGATTACCCTGAAAAGCCAACGGCCAGTATTCCGGGGGCCACTTGCGAACATATTCCATCCTTGGCCCTATCTCTCTGGCATCCAGAAACTGCTCGTCTTCAAGGATTACTTCTGCCTGGATATTCACTCTCCATGGAAAATCGTCTTCTCTACCATCGCTCTTCCAAATTATTTCGTGATTTTCAGTACAATCGGAAGTTACTGTCGCTGTTGCTCCAAACCCTTGAACTCCCATGACGTAGTACAGCAATCTGTCTCCGGGCTCCATTCGCTGTGCCTTGCGGCGCTGACGCGACATCATACCCTGTATGGTAAATTTTAAATCGCGGGTGATGTGAAAGTTCTCCAGGGAGCTAGCCACCATCCAATAAGTCTTTCCTCTCGCCACTGCCTCAGTTCCCCTTTCATCAGGTTATCAGGAAATCATTAGCAATCTCCAGATATCCTTCATTGTAACACGCTGTAACTCTGCAATTTCCATCGGGAACTGACGCAAAAATTAGTAGGCCTGAGGATAGAGGTCAAGAAATCAGATCCTATTACGGATGACGCCGACCACTTTCCCATGTACCTCTAAGTTCTCTGCATTCACGTATATGGGTTTCATGGTGGAGTTTGCCGGTTGCAGCCTTATAAAGTTTCCTTCCCTGTACAACCGCTTGAGTGTCGCTTCTTTCTCTATCTGGAGCCACGCAACCACCATATCGCCGTCCTGAACAGAGTCAACTGGCTGAACAATCACCACATCGCCATCGTCTACAAGTGCATCTATCATAGATGTACCCTTCACCCGCAAAGCATAGGCGCCATTTTTGACTTTGCCAAGAAATCCTGGGGGAAGGTCAATGACATCCATTGGTTCCTCTGCTCCCAAGAAATCCTGTGTTGGAACAGGCACTGGTTCACCGGCGGCAATGTAACCCAGCACAGATATTCTTATGCCTGTAGAATCGTCTCTACTGGCGCCCAAAACCTCAATACCTCTAGACACTTCACGGTCCCTGCGTATATATCCCTCACGTTCAAGGATATGCATGTTGTAATCCACCACAGAGGTGGAGCTTATATTACAGGCCTGCTGGATATCCCGAATGGTAGGAGGATAGCTCCGTTCCTCATCAAAATTCCGAATGAAGTCCAGAATTTGCTGTTGCCTTGCATTAAGCCCTTTTCTTGCCAAGAAACTGCTCCTTTGTGAACGTATGTTCTATGTAAAAGTATCACAGGCACATACACGTGTCAATGCTAGCAGCGAAGCATGCCCTACGCCCACCCATATAGCGTTGCTGATTTGGCATCCCTCCAACCTGCGGGGTTGAAAAGAGCTTGCCACCATATCTATAATCATCTGATAGCCTCTAAGGAAAGCAAGCAACATTATGAATAGCCGTAACATTCAAAACCTAGAAACGTATCAGTCACTTGAAAGTGTGGTCGCACGTCTGCTTGGCCCAGACGGCTGCCCGTGGGACAGAGAACAGACACACCAATCGCTCAAGCGGAACCTCCTGGAGGAATGCTACGAACTTATGGAAGCCATCGACAGCGGCGACCAGAAGCACATAGCCGAAGAACTTGGGGATATCCTGTTACAGGTAGCTTTTCATATACAGCTCGCACATGAGAATGGTAGCTTCGGCCCCCAGGAAGTATTCACAGGCATCAACGAGAAACTCATACGCAGACACCCTCACATTTTCGGCGATGCAAAAGCCAACACTGCTGAGGAAGTAAAAGCCAACTGGGAGGATATCAAGCAAAAGGAACGTGGCGACTCCTCACGTTTGTCCAGCATTCCAAGTGACTTGCCCGCCCTTGCCTATGCTCAACTGCTTCAGGACAGAGCCTCTCTGGCAGGTTTCGATTGGGAACGACCAGATGGAGCATTGCAAAAAATCGAAGAGGAAATCCGAGAACTTGAGGAGGCCGAGAGCCAAGATGAGAAAGAGTCCGAGTTTGGAGACATCCTCTTTTCCATGGTAAACACCGGCAGGTGGATGAGCATACAGGTTGAAGAGTCGCTACGCCACAGCAATCAGCGTTTCTCACGACGTTTCAAAGACATGGAGGATATATGCAAGGAACGTAATGTAGATTTTACCGGCCTATCACTGAATGAGAAGGAGACGCTGTGGCAGGAGGCTAAAAAAAGAGTCGGATAGTACTCTACATACTCATGTTACATAGTAATCCAACCGTTTCAAGGATTTATCCCACACCACAAACCAAATACTGATGCAGGACACGACCTGCCAAGATGACAAAGAAAGGTGAAAACTATGCAGTTCAATATCGCACTCCTACCAGGTGACGGCGTAGGCCCCGAGGTCATTGCAGAGGGCGTAAAGACCCTCAAACGCATCGAGAAGCTCACAGACGCCACTTTCAATCTGGAACAGGAACTCGTTGGCGGTATCGCCATAGATGAAGTTGGAAACCCCCTGCCCAAAGCAGCACTTGACCTGGCCCAAAAAAGCGATGCTATTTTGTTCGGTGCCGTAGGTGGGCCGAAATGGGACAACCCGCTGGCAACACATCGCCCGGAGGATGCCATACTTGGCCTGCGCAAAGCTCTGGGCTTGTTCGCCAATATACGCCCGGTCAAGGTATTCCAGTCCCTTCTAAACTCTAGCTCCCTAAAACCCTCAGTCATAGATGGAGTGGACATACTCATGATCCGCGAGCTTACGGGAGGACTCTACTTCGCCAAGCCCAAAAAACGATGGCAAACCTCAAGAGGCAGAAGAGCGGTTGATACCCTACGTTACACTGAGAGCGAGATAGAGCGCGTACTGCGAGTTGGTTTTGAACTGGCCCGTGGACGACGCAAGAAACTCACATCAGTAGACAAGGCAAATGTCCTTGAAAGCTCCCGCCTGTGGCGAGAGATAGCTATTGAACTATCCAGCCAGTATCCTGACGTAGAACTGGAGCATATGCTGGTGGACTCCTGTGCGATGGCCCTTGTTAGAACTCCAACCCGCTTTGACGTCCTAGTAGCCGAAAACATGTTTGGCGATATCCTCACTGATGAAGCAGCTATTCTTGCAGGCTCACTGGGTATGTTACCATCTTCCAGCTTGGCAGGTATGCCGCGAGAGGATAACCGCAGCCGGCGACGCTCGATTGGCCTCTATGAACCCATACACGGCAGCGCACCTGACATCGCCGGACAGGGCAAGGCTAACCCCATTGCTACCATACTTAGCGTAGCACTTATGCTCCGATACTCCCTTGGGCTTTCCCAGGCGGCTTCAGCAATAGAAACAGCTGTTGACCAGGTGTTGAACCAGGGCTACCGGACACCGGACATTGCAGAGTCAGGAACCACTAACGTGCTGACCACAAGCGAAATGGGTCAGCACATAGTTGATGCCGTAACCATGTAGTCAGCACACCATGCAGACCGGTACGGCTTCTCCGCCAACGGCAATTGTATAATAACAGGTGCAATGTAGCAGGATTTCCGAGGAAACGTACCCTGCTTATCTATTGGCGAGATTGAGCCGGCAACAATAGCAACGACAGTATCGAGGCTTATCTATTGTTGTCGGCTCTTCTTTGGAATCATTGCCGCCCAGCCCATTGAACCAGCGCCTCCCGGAACTCCTAGTCTTCGTCATCATGATGGCAAATCCGAAATATTATCCATTCCCATATATAAGCAATGTTATCCGTCACATAGAATTCGGACAATACCATTCTTGGAGCCAGAAAAGACAGCTAATCGCATCTGTCTCCAAATAAATTGACTAATAAATATGCCTCTGCTATCGTGCAGAATATGGAATTCCGACTTTTGATAGCTATTTTCTCGGCGATTCTTCTATGCGTCGCTGCCGCGATTCAGGATTACTTCTTCGGTGACCTTTTCTTGGCCAGAGCGATTCAGGAAATCGATCTATCACCATGGGAAGAGCTAATGGAAACGATTTCGACAATCGGAAAGGCACTGCCAATGGCAGTCTTGGGAGTGTCCTGCTTCGCTTGGTTCCTGTGGAAGAGGCAAAAAGCGGAGTACATGGTCTTGGGCGCTGCCTTGCTCAGTCTATCCGTAAACCCAATATTGAAGATTCTTGTGGACAGGCCGCGTCCAACCGAGGATTTGGTGACTATCTGGATGGAATCAGGAGATTTAGCTTTTCCTAGCGGACATGCCTATACCGCCATGGTAATGTTCGGCCTGCTTTACTACCTGACCCCCACCGTTGTCTCGTGGAAAAGGTCAATACCTTTTCTACGTATTACGTTCCTCTCAATGATTGTCCTCATGGGAGTCTCAAGGGTATACCTTGGTGCTCACTGGCCCAGCGACGTCCTCGGTGGGTTCCTAGTTGGTGGAATAATTCTGGCTTTCCTGATTCACTTCCACCAACAGTACACTCCTCAGATGAAATCATAACAAGCTAACTAACATCAGTTCAGGAACGCACGCACAATATCATCAAGCTAGTTTAGGCTCGCTACTTATGCTTTCCGTGGAATTCAGTAACCCAACTTTGTTCGTTGTTATCGAGCGGTTTGCCTTACGAAAAAATCTACGTGGTATCTGTCGTGACAATTGAGTTAATCGGAGGGCTGTTGGCGTGGAGTACCCTGTAAGACAGATCTAAGCGTCACCCTCTTACTTCACAGCCTCATCACTAGCGTATTTTTTTATAGCGTCTTCCAGGGTAGTCCACGCCAACAACGCACACTTCACCCTGATTGGAAACTTCTTAACCCCTGCCAGAGCTTCCACCTCTCCCAAATGGTCCACACTGTCATCCAGCGAGCTTCTTCCATACATCATATCCCTGAAATGTAAATAGAGGGCTTCGGATTCATTCAAAGTCTTGCCCTTTATTGCATCGGTGAGAATGGAAGCGGACGCTTGGCTTATAGAGCAACCGATTCCCTTGAAGCTCACGGCAGTCACAATGCCATCAGTGAGTTTGACATGAATAGCCACTTCATCACCACAGAACGGATTCACACCTTCGGCTTCAAGATCTGATTCAGCTAATTTCTCCTGATTCCGAGGACTGCGATAGTGATCTAATATGATCTCCTGATAGAGATCGTCCACATCTGCAAAGTCGGATGATTGAGTACTCATGATTAATCGTATAACCCAGTAGTGCTATTTAGCCATTTCTCAAAACGATACAACTCATACGAGTTAGTTAGTATTGTATCACGTGATATACGGCTTCGATTTTAGTCACACTGCTCACGCTTTAGTAAAATATCTCAAGGTAGCCTTGAGAGTATCCACCAGCATGTCAACCTCTTCCTCTGTATTATATATGTAGAAGCTAGCCCTCGCCGTGGCTGGCACGGAAAGCCTATTCATCAATGGCATAGCACAGTGATGTCCCGTCCTGATGGCTATGCCCTTCCGATCCAGCATTGTACCGACATCGTGTGGATGAACATCACCAGCATAGAAAGAGATAATTCCTCCCCTGTAATTCATATCTCTAGGGCCGAAAACCTTTACTTCCTCCAACTCTTGAAAAGCGTTGAGAGCGTACTCCGTGATGGAGATTTCGTGCTCTCGTACGTTATCCATGCCTATAGACTCTAAGTAGTCTATAGCCACTCCAAAGGCAATCGTGTCTGCAATGTTGGGTGTACCGGCCTCAAAGCGCAGTGGCAAGTCGTTCCAGGTAGCGTGGTCATCCCAGACCTGCCTTACCATCTCTCCGCCGCGCAGGAATGGCTCCATACCTTCCAATATCTCCTGCTTCACATACAGTGCTCCTATGCCGGTTGGAGCCAGCATCTTGTGACCTGAAAAAGCCATGAAGTCACAGTCCAAGTCTTTCACGTCCACCTTAAGATGTGGCACGCTCTGTGCACCGTCTATCAGAATCCTTGCTCCAACCCGATGAGCCGCCTCGCCCAGCTCCTTCACTGGGTTAATACTGCCGAGGACGTTGGACATGTGGTTAAGAGCTACAAGCTTGGTCCGGGATGTCAAAAGTTTGTCCAAATCAGAGAGGTCAAGGGAGTGATCAGCGGTGAGAGGAATAAACTTGAGCGTTGCCCCTTTATCCTGGACCACTTTCTGCCACGGAACCAGGTTACTGTGATGCTCCATATGAGTGGTCAGAATTTCGTCTCCCGGCCCAACGTTATTCTGCGCCCAGCTCTGTGCCACCAAGTTAATGGCCTCAGTGGTGTTTCTCAGCAGTATCAACTCTTCTGGGCTTGGACTACCTATGAAGTTCGCGCATTTCCGACGTGCTTCTTCATATCGATCCGTTGCCTCCATGCTCAGGGAGTGCACTCCTCTATGTATATTGGAGTTGTACCCTTCATAATATTCCGTCAATGCCCTTATGACGGAGTTGGGCTTCTGGGATGTAGCGGCATTATCTAAATATATTAGTGGGTTACCATATACTTGGCGGGATAATATCGGGAAGTCTTTACGAATTGCGTTTACATCTATCATCAATGCCCCTCTCTCTTAAAGGGAGTTACTACACCTATGATAGGAAAGATAACTCGGAATGACACTAGCGGTCCACCCATTCCTGAATCTTGAACTGTACCAAGTCATCTATCTGACTGCGCAATGACTCGTTCGCTATGCTCTGGATAACATCGCTTACAAAGGCTTTAGTCAGGAGACCGCGGGCAGTCTTCTCGTCTATTCCACGACTCCTCATATAGAACACCGCTTTCTCGTCCATCTTCCCGCATGCTGCTCCGTGACCGCACTTCACGTCGTCACAGTAGACCCAGAAAGCAGGTTTGGTGTCTGCCTCTGCCTGGTCAGACAGAAGCAAGTTCTTGTCAACCTGATTGGCATCTACCTTCACCGCACCCTCACGCACTATTATGCTGCCATGAAACACAGACCGCGATTTGCCATCAAGAATGCCCTTGTAAAGCTCACGGCTGGTGGTATATGGCTTAGCATGATCAATAATCACCTGGTTGTCCACATGTTGTGTTCCATTCACCAAATAGAGGCCGTTGAGCACACATGAGCTGCCTTCGTCCTCTGTCAACACGTGCAGGTTGTTCCTTACCAGTTTGCCGCCCATGTCTATGTTGATGGAAGAGAAGTAGCTGTCGCGTCCCAGGGACACATCCGTGTTTGTTATATGAAAGGCATTGTCGCTCTGCTGCTGTACCTTGTAGTATTCGACCCTTGATCCGTCTCCAACAACAACTTCCGTAACTCCGTTGCTGAAATATCGCCCATTCGGAACTCCGACATATCCGTCTATAACAGTAGCTTTACTGTTCTTGCCAACCACTATGAGAACACGTGGATGAGAGACTGGCTCTTCCTCATCCTTCGACGTGGAAAGAAACAGCAATCGTATGGGTTCCTCCACAAGAATGCCATCCGGGATATGAATAAATGCCCCATCGTGAATAAAGGCGGTGTTAAGTGCCGTAAACGCGTTAGCTTCGTAGTCAGCATAATGGGCCAGATATTGCTGAACCAATTCCGGCACAGACCGTATGGCTTCGGTCAGGTTCAAAACCATCACTCCAGATGGTAGGGATGACACTGATGAGAGATCCTCAACGTAACTCCCGTTCACAAAAACCATTTGACTCCAACTTTTCTCTCCTAAGCTGAAACTCTCCACGTTTTTGGCATTGACCAATGACTGCACATCAGAACCAAATGACTGGAACTTGACCTTGGCGACGGGCCCTATGTCTGTATATTTCCACTCTTCGTTGCCACGGCGAGCGGTTGGAAAACCGAGGTTCTGGAATTTGGACATGGCAGCCTTACGCAAATCACGCGCCCATGAAGGATCACTGCCATAAACATTTTTTTCAAGGGATTCAAGATCTTCCAAATATGCGGATTCTTGTGTTGTACGGCGTTCTGTCATAACCCTAATATCCTTCAAAGGGAGGACTGGAGAGACTCATCTAAGTTCTCCAAGTGATCATAGCCTTGAGACTCTATCTCACTAGCCAAATCTTTACCGCCAGACTTCACAATGCGCCCGTGCATGAATATGTGCACCTTATCCGGTACAATGTAATTCAATATTCTTTGGTAGTGAGTTACCAAAATAACGGATTTTTCCGGGCTCCTAAGATAGTTGATACCCTCAGCCACTATCCTCAAGGCATCCACGTCAAGGCCAGAATCTGGCTCATCCAGAATCGACAACTTGGGATCGAAAATTGCCATCTGTAAAATCTCGTTACGTTTCTTCTCTCCGCCTGAGAACCCTTCATTAACGGAGCGTTTGGTAAGATTACGATCCATTTCCACAATGCCAACTTTTTCGTTCAGGAACTTATCAAATTTCAAGACATCCATCTCAGCAAGTCCATTGCTTTTCTGGATCGAGTTGAACCCAGCTCTCATGAAGTGGTCCAATCGCACTCCCGGCACCTCTGTGGGATGCTGAAAACATAGGAATAGTCCTGCCCTAGCACGGTTTTCAGGAAGCATAGACAGAAGGTCTTTCCCTTCGAAAAGTATCTGCCCTGAAGTGGCCGTGTACGACGGATTGCCAGACAGCACATTGGCTAGTGTACTTTTGCCGGAACCATTTGGACCCATGATGGCGTGAACCTCTCCTGGATTTACCAGAAGATTCACTCCTTTCAATATCTCAACTCCTCCAATGGAGGCGTGTAAGTCTTTTATTTCAAGCATCTATTCCCCCTTTAGCCCACAGTCCCTTCAAGATTCATCTCTAGGAGACGAGTGGCCTCCACTGCAAATTCCAGTGGCAACTGCTTAAACACATCTTTGCAAAAACCGTTAATGATGAGTGCATGCGCATCTTCCATAGATATGCCTCGCTGATTACAGTAAAAGAGCTGATCTTCACTCACCTTGGATGTAAATGCCTCGTGCTCTAGTTGCGACGTATTATTACGCACCTCTACGTAAGGTGTGGTGTGTGCTCCACACTGATCACCCAGCAGCAATGAATCACACTGTGTGAAGTTCCACGAGTTGGTAGCTTTGGGCATGATTCTCACTAACCCACGATAGGTATTTTGGGCGTGCCCAGCAGAGATCCCCTTGGCAATAATGGTGCTGCGGGTGTTCTTGCCAAGGTGAGTCATCTTGGTCCCAGTATCGGCCTGTTGATACCCCTTAGTAAGAGCCACGGAGTAGAACTCACCTATTGAGTTGTCGCCCTGCAGAATAACGCTCGGGTATTTCCATGTAATGGCCGAGCCGGTCTCCACCTGTGTCCAAGAAATCTTGGAATTTTTGCCCGCACACTTGCCACGTTTGGTGACAAAGTTGTAAATGCCGCCCTTTCCATTCTCATCGCCAGGGTACCAGTTCTGAATGGTGGAGTACTTAATCTCCGCGTTATCAGCCGTAATCAACTCCACGACGGCAGCATGAAGTTGGTTCTCATCACGCATTGGCGCACTGCACCCCTCAAGGTAGCTTACATAGCTGCCTTCATCGGCAACGATTAGAGTACGCTCAAACTGCCCTGTGCCCAGGGAATTGATGCGGAAATATGTGGTTAGTTCCATAGGGCAACGGACACCCTTTGGTATATAGCAGAAGGAACCATCCGAGAAGGTTGCAGCATTAAGAGCAGCGTAAAAATTATCGGTGTGAGGAACCACAGAGCCAAGATATTTCTTTATCAAGTCTGGGTGATTCTGAATGGCCTCCGACATGGAGCAAAAGATAATGCCTTGTTTAGCCAATTCCGTCTTGAAAGTTGTAGCTATTGAGACACTATCAAATACGGCATCCACAGCTACGCCAGCCAGTAGTTTCTGCTCATCCAGGGAAATCCCCAGCTTCGCATAAGTCTTCAGAATCTCCGGATCCACCTCGTCCAAGCTGCCAAGCGTTTCCTTAACTTTGGGAGCTGAATAGTAGATGATGTCCTGAAAGTTTATGGGCTTATGCTGAATATTAGCCCATTCAGGCAGTTGATCCTTCTCCACCAAGGACATGAAATAATGGTACGCCTTCATACGCCATTCCAGCATCCATTCTGGCTCGTTCTTTTTGGCTGAGATAAACCTTATGGTATCTTCATTTAAACCTGGAGGAGCGAATTCCTCTTCAATATCAGTAACAAATCCGTATTTATATTCCTGCTCTGCCGCATCTTTAACAATTTGATTAGAAGAGGCCATAATAAATATACTCCATGCAATCCAAATACCATATATAGAGTAATCTCCATGTAAGATATCAGATATAAAAACACAATCATTTAGAATGCCAGCTGGAAAATACTGTGGCACAGCGCCGTTCATTCTATTACATTCCGATATATAAATTAACATACTATCTGGAAAATGCAAGCCAATCGAGCGCATACAAGCACATCTACAGCACAAAATATATCCCACGTACAGAATGCAAGAAATCCAAAGCTTATGGAGTTCGCCATTCTAAATGGATTACGTCACGAATTCCATTGACTTGTCGAAGACACAATGATATTGTTCATCAAATATAATAATGTAATAACCAGAGGTAATCAGTGGAAATTCCTCATATAAAAGAACTCCGAAGAGCTTACGGCTTCGATGAAGTAGCTATCGTCCCTGGGGACGTGACTATCAACCCAGATCAATCCAACATAGATTTCAGCTTGGGAGGATTTAATTTCTCCATTCCCTTTCTAGCCTCATCACTTGATGCTGTATCTTCTCCAAAATTCGCCATATGTATTGGCAAAATTGGAGGTCTGGCTGTCCTGAACTTGGAGGGTATCTATACCAAGTTCGACGACCCAGAAGCCGTAATTCAGAACATCGCTGAAGTACCGCAGGAACAGGCAACTCCTCTGCTTCAAAAAATGTATGCATCCCCTATGAAGGACAACCTAATAGGCGAGAGAGTAAAAGAAATCAAACAAGCAGGAGTAACCTGCGCCGTATCAGTAACCCCGGCCAATGCCAAGCGGCTGGCCCCAATTGCCATTGAAGCCGGAGCAGACATACTGTTCATCCAATCCACAGTAACCACGGCCCGTCACCTCTCTAAGAGCTCGGAGGGTCTGGATCTGTCTGATATATGCAAGCAGATCCGTGTTCCTGTTGTGGTTGGAAACACAGTTACCTATAGCGCAACCATAGAACTTATGGAAACAGGTGTACAGGGAGTTCTGGTTGGAGTCGGGCCAGGAGCGATCTGCACCACTCGAGAGGTGGAGGGAATAGGTATTCCACAAGTTACAGCTACACTTGACTGCACAGCGGCCCGTGAAGAGTACTTCCACCGCACTGGCAGATATGTCCCAATAATTACCGACGGGGGAATGCGCACTGGTGGCGACATTTGCAAAGCAATCGCTAGCGGTGCAGATGCCGTAATGCTTGGCACAACCTTTGCGCAAGCAGAGGAAGCTCCTGGCATGGGCTACAACTGGGGAATGGCCAGCTTCCACCCTGCCTTGCCTAGAGGCACAAGAATAAATGTAGGTTCCAAAGGCCCTCTGGAACAGATACTCTTTGGCCCTACTTCCATGACAGACGGCACCCAGAACCTGGCAGGAGCCTTGAAGGCATCTATGGGTATGTGTGGTGCATTCACCATAGCCGATATGCAACAGGCAGACCTAGTCATTGCCCCTTCCATTAAAACAGAGGGCAAATACTTCCAGCTTGGTGGACACCGGTAATAAACCAAGCCCATCCACTCTTTAGAAACTAAACTCCTCCACCGACCAAGGCAGCGGACTATTTGCAACCCATGCGGTTTTTCTAGCGGTTTATGCCAGTTGCTACCAGAACCAACCTTTTGTTCCTTAATCAAGTTCTTCATTTTGATTCCACATTCCTTCTGCTATACTCTATCCTGCTATCATTATGCGCACGATTGGACACCACGATGAAAGACAAAAATCTCCTATCCATTGCAGACCTCACTTCTCAGGAAATCTTGGGCCTTATAGAAAGATCCGCCGGATTCAAACAGAAACCCGTCACCACTACTCTGGAAGGGAAATCCGTGGCTCTTCTCTTCGAAAAACCCTCGCTGAGAACAAAGATGAGCTTCGACGTAGCTGTACACCAGCTAGGAGGCCATCCCGTTTACCTCAGCAGAGATGAGGTAGGGCTGGGAGTCAGAGAGCCTACTGCAGATATAGCCAGGGTTATGTCACGCTATGTCAGCGCATTGGTGGTGCGTACATTTGCCCAGGATACTCTTGAGACCCTAGCCCACTATGCCTCCGTACCTGTCATAAACGCACTGTCAGATGAAGAACATCCCTGCCAGGCCCTTGCAGACCTGCTCACAATCTATGAGAAGAAGGGCAGCTTTGAGGACCTCAAAATTGCATACATTGGTGATGGCAACAACGTGGCCGCCAGTCTGGCCCTTGCCGCCGTCAGCGTTGGAGCCCATTTCGCCATTGCCTCTCCACCGGGATATCACATAAGCGCCTCAGTTATGGAGAAAGTACTAACAAGAGCACATGATAACGGAAGTAACATAACTCTCTCAGAGAACCCCCGTGAAGTTGCCACAAATGCGGACGTTATATACACCGATGTCTGGATAAGCATGGGCCAGGAAGAGGAAACAGAACGCAGGCGCATGGCGTTTGAATCCTATCAAGTGGACATCGAGCTGCTGGCTCAAGCCAAGCCAGGTGCCTTGTTTATGCACCCACTACCGGCTCACCCAGGTGAGGAAATCGCTCACGGCCTGCTTGACCATCCTAAGTCAGTAGTATTCGATCAGGCTGAAAACCGTCTCCACATCCAGAAAGCAATACTCGCCCAAATACTGGGCTAGAACAAGGAAGACATGACCAAACCTCTAGTAGCAATTGTGGGACGACCAAACGTGGGCAAATCCACCCTCTTCAACAGGTTAATAGGGCACCCTCTAGCCATCGTCTCCAATGTACCAGGCACCACAAGAGACAGGGTTACCGCTACCATTCCGTGGAGAGACCAATCCATGATACTTGTAGACACAGGCGGAATCGATGTCTTCCAAACATCTGATCTGTGGGGAAAGGTTAGAGCCCAGGTAGATATGGCCCTTGAAGAAGCCGACGCCATAATCTTCCTTGTAGATGTGGTGGATGGAATTACACCCGGGGATATAGAAATTGCCCAATCCCTCCGCCAGAGGGAAAAACCTATGATGCTTGCGGTCAACAAGGTGGATAATCCTAAGAGGGAACTAGACACAATGGATTTCTATGCCCTTGGGATAGGAGACCCGCTACCAATCAGCGCATATCACAACCTAGGCATAAGAGACCTCCTAGATCAACTCGATAGCCTGCTGGCTAATCCATCAGAGGAAGATGAAGATGATGGAGACCTAAAGCTCGCAATAGTGGGCCGCCCCAATGTAGGCAAGTCCATGCTGCTCAACACCATCCTAGGGCATGAACGGACCATCGTCTCCGACATACCTGGCACCACACGCGATGCCATAGATATAGCGTTCTCTTTCGGCGATAAGCACGTTACCCTCATAGACACCGCAGGTGTAAGGCGTCGTGGGCACATTGAAGTGGGCATAGAGAAATATAGCGTCATGAGGGCTATGAGAGCGATAGACCGCTCCAACGTATGTCTCCTAGTCATAGACGCAGCAGAAGGCATCACAAACCAGGACACACACATCGCAGGACAGGTTATGGATACATACAAAGGTGTTGCGGTTGTGGTTAACAAGTGGGATCTAGTAAAGGGAGAAATTGATAAAGAGCACATGGCCAATGAAGTGCGCCGTAAGCTGAAATTTATCCCATATGCTCCAATTTGCTTCACCTCAGCCCTAGAGGGAATGGGTGTAAAGAATGTGATGGAAACTGCCCTGAACGTATATCAGCAGGGAGCTACAATAGTGCCTCGCGGTGCTCTTGAGAGGACGCTTCTATCCGCTGTAGGAGACCACATGCCTCCCAGCCGCGGAGGAAAACCCATAAAAATTTACCGCATCTATCAGAAGAGCCACAACCCACCCACGTTTGTAATATTCGTCAACGACCCCCGCCTGATCCACTTTTCTTACGAGCGGTACCTTGAGAACAAGCTACGTTCAGCTTTTGGCTTTGCGGGAAACCCCCTTCATTTGATATTTTCCACCAAAGGGAAGGGATAAGATGGCATTCGGCCTATTAATACCACTGTGTTATCTCATGGGGTCAGTACCATCCGGCCTTCTCATAACCAAACTTGTACGACGCATTGACGTACGGCAGTACGGAAGCGGCAATACTGGAATGACCAATGTGATGCGTACAGTAGGTGTATGGCCAGCCATGGTAGTTCTGGTACTAGACGTGGGAAAGGGAATCTTGGCCGTAATCTTGGCGAAAATTATAAACCCGTCTCCATCACTGGAAGTTGCTGTAGCGCTTTCAGTTTTAATAGGCCATAACTGGTCGATCTTCCTCAGATTTAAAGGAGGAAAGGGCAGCGCCACCGGCATTGGCTCCTTATGCGCACTATCCCCTCTGGCAGGTCTCATAATGATGGCAGTGGGACTCCCCTTTATCTCCGTCTTCAAATATGTCTCCCTAGGCTCCATAATAGGGGCGGTCACGGCCATTGTATCAATGCTTCTCCTCGCGTTATTTGCTCCATCCCTTCCCCTTGGAGTCCCTTCTTTGACATATGTCCTGTATCCAGCAATAGGAGCCCCAATAGTGCTATTCAAACACAGGGGCAACATCGCCCGCCTCATCAAGGGCCAAGAGCACAAGATGCATAGGGCTTCGAACATAAAAGACACATCCTTAGAACATTCCGAGGATGCCTCCGGCTAGGCACGATTAATTGTGACAAAGGTTTCTGTAATAGGCACCACTAGCTGGGGGACAACTCTAGCAATAATACTGGCCAATAACGGCTCCGACGTGATGCTGTGGGCACGCACTCAGGAAGAAGCCGCAGCAATGGAAAGTGCCAAAGAGAACCAGCGAATGCTGAAGGGGATTCCGTTCCCTCCAGGAATGCATGCCACCGCCTCCATGGAAGAGGCAATATGCGAAGCAGAGATGGTCGTCATGGTTGTCCCATCCCGAAGTATCCGAGAGAATGCTAAAAGACTGCTACCGCATATAAGCCCCAATTCAATACTTCTGAGCGCTACGAAAGGTTTGGAGAAAAATTCAGCAAAACGTATGAGCCAGGTCATTGAAGAGGAATTACCAGAAGCTTTTCATTCGCGTATAAGCGTACTTTCCGGCCCCAATCTCGCCAAAGAAATAGCTCAAGGTATGCCGGCCTCCACAGTCATAGCTTCTCGTGACGAAAGCGTCGCACTGAGGGTTCAGGAACTGTTCATGTCCAACATCTTCAGGGTATACACAAACACTGATATTGTAGGAGTAGAGTTGGGAGGAGCTTTAAAAAACATCATCGCCCTAGGAGCGGGAATCAGCGACGGCCTCGGTTACGGAAACAATGGGAAAGCGGCCTTCATTACACGTGGGCTTGCAGAGATAACCCGCCTGGGTGTCTCTGCTGGCGCCAACCCACTAACCTTTGCAGGACTAACCGGACTGGGAGACCTGATAGCCACCTGCTCCAGCCCACTCAGCAGAAACAGATATGTAGGCGAGCAACTTGCCTACGGTAAGGGCTTACAGGAAATCCTATTCTCCATGAATAACGTTGCCGAAGGCGTAGATACCACACTTGGCGCTCTGGAACTGGCTTCAAGATTGAAGGTAGAAATGCCGTTAACTCAAGCCATCAGCAACGTGTTGTTCCAGAATATGGACCCGCGCCAGACGGTCGTGGATCTCATGGGACGCGCTCCACGACCAGAGTGATCAGGCATTCAACTCTGATAGGCATTGAGTATGACCAGCAAAGACTCATGCTGGCAGATAACAATCACCATTGATATGAAGAGCCGTACACAAAACATCGCATACTCGTGCTCTAATGACAATACGCAGTCCTATGATTGGAAACGCCAAAGAACTCATTCTACTGAACCAAAACAACTACTATAACGTTAACAGCGTTGTTAACAGTGAGCTTGCGTATATTTGTCCAGACGGCATTACAGTGATGCTCGAGAGAATGAATCCCTAGTCACCACAGCTTGAGCAATTTGATCTTGAATTTAACTACTTTAGAAGTCATGAATCCTATACATATGAAGCCAAGAAAACGTCTGTCTGTGTCTTTGTCTCCTTTGCAGTGGTATGTTACTGTCTATTCGTAAGGGGGATTATGTCTAATCAATATAAGAAAACAGTTACCAGTAACGGGCTCCGCATTCTCACCACGCATATGCCCCACACCCAATCTGCCAGCATAGTATTCTACGTTGGTGCAGGCTCTAGATACGAGACCTCGGAAGAGGCTGGAATATCACACTTTGTGGAGCATATGTGTTTCAAGGGAAGCCGACATCGCCCCACGTCCAAGGAGATTAGCGAAGCCATCGAAGGAGTTGGAGGTATTCTCAACGCCGCCACAGACCGTGAGTTAACCACATACTACTGCAAGGTTCCCGTAGCCCACTTCCAACTCGCCCTCGACGTTCTTTCAGACTTTATCCGAGAACCGCTATTCGACCCTGAAGAGGTAGAGAAGGAACGGCTTGTAATCCTTGAGGAATTGTCCATGAGCTACGACATTCCCAGCGACCGAGTCGACCTGTTGATAGACGAGGTAATGTGGCCTAACCAGGCCCTTGGGAGAGACGTAGGTGGTACGCGGGAATCTGTGCTCGGTATAACTAGAGATATGCTGATGGATTACATGCATCGGCAGTACACCATCCCAAACATAGTCGTGAGTATAGCTGGCAATATACCACACGAGGAAGCAGCAGAAGCTGTAAACCTCCAATTCAGAGACTGGGTCAGTCATCAGCCTGGCACGCTGTTTCCAGTCGAGGACGACCAGTCTGCTCCCAGGCTGAGCGTTGAGCGGCGCAAGACAGAACAGGCCCATATCTGCATAGCCCTCAAAGGACTGTCGTCAATACACCCCGATAGATATGCACTTGATATGCTAAACGCCGTGTTGGGTGAGGGAATGAGCAGTCGACTGTTTCTCGAACTAAGAGAAAAGCAAGGACTGGTCTACGACGTCCACACCAGCACCAGTCATCTAAAAGACTGCGGCTCTTTCATCGCCTACGCTGGAGTGGACCCCAAGAATGCCAAGAAAGCCGTACAGAGCATTCTCCATGAGTTACGCATAATCAAAGATGGAGTGCCAGAAGCAGAGCTTCATAAAGCCAAAGAATTTCTCAAAGGCAGCCTTGTGCTTCGTATGGAGGACAGCAGAAGTGTGGCCGCATGGCTAGGCGCACAGGAGCTTCTTCTCAATAAAGTGCAGACAGTTGAAGATGTCATGGCTAATGTGGACGCCATAACCACCGATGACGTAAAGAAGGTGGCAAACAATCTACTTGTTACCGATAAGCTTAGCACCGCCATAGTGGGACCATTTCGTAGCGACAAAGCTTTCCAAGCAAATCTAAGCATATAATAGTACTCTCAAGCACTATTAAACATTGTGCACTACCCTCACAAGGGGTAGTGCACAATGTTTTTATCAAGCGCACTCGTTCCACCTAGATTCCAAGTAACATATACCTGTATCTCCTAAAGCAATGATTCAATAAGAATCACGATCTTATCAAGGAAAAATCCCGACACGTATATAAATGTAGTTACGAAGATTGCAGATGACAGTGCCGGATATGCAGAGAACATTAATCCGCCGATAGTCTCGCCAGCGTAGCCAAGAAGGTGGCTCCACTCCTGAGCCTTGGCCATTACTGATTCATAATGAAATTACTGTTCTAGGTAGTATGGCACTTAGCAGGACAAAAAATTCACGGTTGCCCTGATCTCCTGTTATGGGCGACGGCACCAGGCCCTTAAGACGAAAGCCATTATGTACTGCCCAAACTATTACCCTGCCCAACACGCGGGCGTGCACCCTGGAATCCCTGATCACGCCTCCTTTCCCAACCTCATTCCGCCGCGCCTCAAACTGTGGCTTCACTAAGGCGACAATATAGCCTCCATCTTTGATATGGCCCGCCACAGAACGTAACACCATAGTGAGAGATATGAACGACACATCCACAGTTGCTATGTCTGCCTCATCGCCCAAGGTAAATGGATTTCTTGCGTTGATCCTCTCCATAACCACCACCCTAGAGTCCTGCCTCAGTCTATAGTCAAGCTGGCCGTAGCCAACATCAATGGCATAAACTCGCTGTGCTCCCCTCTGTAAAAGGCAATGTGTGAAGCCACCTGTAGATGCTCCTACATCAAGCGCAGTCAGTCCATTTGCCGTCAAATGAAAATGGTCAAGGGCATGGGCCAGTTTGATGCCACCACGGCTATAGTATTCCGGCCCAGTCTCCACGAGGATATCCTCTTCCGATGATATCCTCTGGCCTGCAGCGACAGCCACATTCCCATCCACCCTCACCTTCGCCGCCATAATCAAAGCACGAGCCGTTTCCAATCTATCGGATAGGCCGCGCTCTATCATGGTCTGATCAAGTCGCTTTCTGACAAATTTACCACTCGGCATCTCTACTCCCTACACTGATTCATGCTCAGCGCATTGTTACTATTCAGATTAGAACTAGAACGCAAAAATGCAAACGCTACACACGATAATAATCAGAACCGATCTTGCGCAAATGCAAAAAGTCACAGAAGCAGAACGGAACTACCGTAAACAACTAAATCGCCTAGGGAGGAGGGGTTAATTAAGAAAAACGGGTGAGTGGTCCTATACGTCCTTAGTAAGCGTACTCAGGAATGCCTTGTTACTGGCAGTCTTTTTCATACGTTCCATGACCTTTTCGGTGGCCTCACTTGATTCCATTGAGCCAGATGTGATCATGGATACCATACGACGAAGCAGCCACACTTGCTTCAAGGTATCCTCGTCCAGTAAAAGTTCTTCTCTCCGTGTGCCGCTGCGCTGAATATCTATAGCAGGGAAAACACGTCGTTCGGACAGTTTTCTGTCGAGGTGGATTTCCATATTCCCGGTACCCTTAAATTCCTCGTAAATGACCTCATCCATACGGCTACCGGTGTCTACCAGACATGCTGCCATAATTGTGAGACTGCCACCCTCTTCAGTGTTGCGTGCGGCGCCAAAGAAACGCTTAGGCGGATAGAGGGCCACTGGGTCTATGCCTCCGGAAAGCGTTCTTCCACTGCTTGGCAGCGACAGATTGTATGCACGGGTAAGGCGTGTGATGCTATCCAGCAGGATAGCAACATGCTTTCCTGACTCAACCAGACGCTTGGCCCGTTCAAGAGCCAACTCAGCCACGCGACAGTGGTCCTCTACCGGGTCATCGAATGTTGAGCTAAATACCTCGCCTTCAATTGAACGCTTCACGTCAGTCACTTCCTCGGGGCGCTCTCCAATGAGGGCCACCATAAGGTGTACTTCAGGATTATTGGCAGATATACCCTGAGCTATCTGTTTGAGCAAAGTAGTTTTACCAGCTTTTGGAGGTGACACTATGAGGCCACGCTGACCAAGTCCTACTGGGGCTAGCAGGTCCATAAGGCGAGTAGACAAATTATCCGAAGCAGTCTCCAGTTTCAGCTGAACGTTCGGGAAAATTGGAGTAAGGTTATCAAAACTTGGACGTTCTCTAGCTACATCGGCATCTAGGCCGTTTACACCTTCCACTCGCACTAGACCGTAGTATTTCTCGCTGTCCTTGGGTGGCCTTACCTGGCCCATAACCATGTCTCCGGTCCTCAAGGCAAATCGCCTTATCTGGGATTGAGAGACGTATACATCATTGGCATTGGGTTTGAGATTTTGTTGCCTCAGAAAACCATATCCATCGTTCATCAAATCAAGCATGCCCAAGGCCAGTATGTAACCCTGCTGCTCCGCATAAGACTGCATCATCCGAAATACAATGGAAGCCTTTGGCAGATCAGAGAGACCGTTCTCCATTCCCAACTCATTAGCCAATGTCAGTAGTTCATGCTTATCTTTTCCGTCCAGTTCCGCCAAGTTCATGATTGTCTCCAAGGTAGTTGATTTCTCTTATTAAGTTCTTTCCCCATTGTCATCCTTCATTTTTCCAAATTGCGTGATTACGCAGAAAGAAAGCCTCTGTTTCATGACTTTACTTCAGCCAACAATACGCATGGTAGCCGTTATAAATCTCTCCCGAATCTCCACATGCGCATGCCTACTAGGGGAAGGTGCATTATGCTCATTGATTCTTCATATGGAATTTAGCTGTGTCAGTTCACGCCAATCTTATAACCAAGTTCTCGTTCTTTTGACAGTACAGATGTTAATTTATGCGCGCACAATCTTTAACAATGCTGCCAATAGTGCTGGTGTTTTAATCAACGTGCCAGGGTCTTCGCCACCACACATACACACTCACAATTCCAACAACTCTGATGTTACGAGACACACCGCCACCTAATATATTAGCAGTGGGTGATGTGATACCTGATCACAATTATTGGAATTTACCTGGCTGTACACAGAAACTTTACAGTTATGAGGTTACTACAATCCGACCACGCAGGGAATGTTACCATTCCCAATATTATACTAGTATATTACATTCTTTCACGCATGTCTATCCTAGCCCTTGGAATCAATAGGCAGAGAATGTTGTCCTCCCTCTCTTAATATGTCTTTAGCAACACCTATAAATTCTAGGAACAGAGGGTGGGCTTGGGTAGGACGCGATAGAAATTCAGGGTGGAACTGAACGCCCATCATAAATGAATGATGCACCAACTCAGCTATCTCCACTAGTTTTCCATCGGGAGACAGACCGCTCGCAATAAGCCCCCCCTCCCGTAGTAGTTCGCGATAGGCATTATTGAATTCCCACCGATGACGATGGCGCTCCATTATCTCAGAAACGCCATAAGCCTTGGCAGCTTTGGTGCCTTCTATCACGTGGCAAGGATATTCCCCCAGTCTCATTGTCCCACCCTTCGATTGGACAGAGCGTTGGTCTGGCATGAGATCTATTACTGGATGAGAAGTTTCTTCGTTGAACTCAGTTGAGTTAACATCCGTTGAGTTGAGAAGTACTCTAGCCAGTTCAACAACCATGAGCTGCATCCCGAGGCAGAGACCAAGGTATGGAACCTGATGCTCACGAGCATAGCGTACGGCCTGTATCATCCCTTCTATCCCTCTAGAGCCAAATCCACCTGGGACCACAATGCCAGAAACAGAGCTCAAATACTTGTCAGGGCCATCCTTTTCAATGTCCTCAGAATGAACCCAAAAAACCTCCACATCTCTCTCATGCTGCAACCCAGCATGTTTGAGGGCTTCCTTTACGGAAATATATGAATCAGGAAGGTCTACATATTTGCCAACCACCGCTATGGTCAAAGGTATATCCAGGCCCTTCATACGATCCACCATATCCCGCCACTGTGTCATATCACTTACATTAGGAGTAAGCCCAAAAGATTTTATAATCTGATCTGCCAGGCCGGCCTCTTCCAGTATCAGAGGCACTTCGTATACGTTGGAGACGGTTGGCAGGGAAATGACTCCATGCTGTTGCACGTCACAAAAAAGCGAAATCTTTGCTTTGATATCTTCGGTGATAGGATGGTCGCTACGGCAGAGAATGGCATCGGGCTGAATACCAATCCCACGGAGCTCCTTGACGCTATGCTGAGTTGGTTTGGTCTTAAGCTCCCCTGCTGAGGAAATATACGGTAGAAATGTCACGTGAATGTAGAAGACGTTATCACGCCCCACATCGTTCCTCATCTGTCGTATGGCTTCCAGGAATGGCAGACCCTCAATATCACCCACTGTACCACCAACCTCTACCACAACCACTTCTGCGCCGGTCTCATCAGCCAATTTCTTCATACTGTTCTTTATTTCGTTGGTAACGTGAGGAACAGCCTGAATAGTCCCTCCAAGAAATTCCCCTCGCCGTTCCTTGGTAATAACTGTGCTGTATATCTGCCCGGCAGTAATATTGGATGACCTAGCCAGTCTCATGTCTATGAAGCGTTCGTAGTGACCAAGGTCAAGGTCCGTCTCAGACCCATCATCAGTAACAAACACCTCCCCGTGTTGGTATGGGGACATTGTTCCTGGATCCACGTTTAGATAGGGGTCAAGTTTCTGAACGGAGACAGAGATTCCACGGCTCTTGAGAATACGGCCAATTGAAGCAACACTTATCCCTTTCCCCACCGAGCTAACTACCCCGCCAGTTACAAACACGTAATTAGTCATTTGCCAAACTCCAAACATATTATCAATCTAACACTCTCAACGACGGAAAGAATACAGAAACCACCTTGGTGATATTCTAGCGTAAAACAAGAACCACAGTAGTGACTCTATGACAACTGATACGGAATCCCATTAGTAATCATCTCTTCAATTCCTCGCTGCTGCCACAAAGAGATAATATTTTGATACGAAAGGCGTTGTCAATGATTTTGCCTCTCGATTACGGTGATTATTTAATAAAATCTACAACCAACTTATATTCTCCCTTGCAATCCACCGAGAACAAGGCTCATTGGAGTTTTTGTGATTCACTGGATAATAAGAGACGAACCAATATCTTTATCTTGAGCATATACTCGTTCCAAATACAATAGGGTATGAGGTTGCCTCAGTTCGCAACCAAACAATACACTAACCAATACAACTGCTCCTAAAATGGTGGATACTCTAGTGATTAGAGCTTATCATCCTCGTTCTCCGACAAACGCGACGACGATTGCTCCTGGAACCCCTCAAGCTGTAACGTGGTATCCAGTCGCCGTTTGTACCGCTCTACGTGGTCGTTACCGACTCGATATGCTTCCGATGCCTGGGTTACGCGCCTACCCATCTCTTCGTGCTTACTGTAAAAGAAGTCAAAAGACTTTTGCAAATCTGCCAGTCCCTGTTGGAGCTTCTTTGCTCCACTGATAATCTCGACGTTGCGTATGGACAGGACGACTACTTGCAAGAATGCATAAAAGGTGTTTGGGCTGACCGGGAGCACGTGGTGTTCCTGCGCGTACTCATATATTCTGGATGGGCTTCCAAAATAATTTTTCTCCGCTATAGTCTCGTAGTATATAGCCTCTGACGGAATGAACATGAGGGCAAACTCAGAAGTTCCGTTTTCCGGCTTTACGTACTTAGTCTGTATGCTAAGAATCTGTTTCCTGACCGACTCTTCAAAGGCCTTCCAGTGTGTAGCTCTATATTCGTCGGATTCGGCATCCATATACCGCATGTAGTCATCCCTGGGAAACTTGGCATCAATTGGAACAACGACGTCCCTGAACTTAACAACACAATCCACTTTTTCGCCACCGTTGATGGAGTACTGCCGCTCCCATATTCCCTTTGGGAGAACTCTATCTAGCAACTCTTCCAGGATAACCTCACCGTAGGTTCCACGCAGCTTTGGGGCTTGTAGCAGATCCTTCAGAGATTGACCAAGGCGTTGCGCCTCATCCTGTTGCTTGGTAAGTTTCTGAATGGCCTCACCTACTTCCTTGAACGCGATGAGTTGGTTTTTCAACTGACCGTCATCCACCTTTGAAGAGGCTTTAGTTGAATTTTGCGTCAGAATAAACAATGCAAAAAGACCGATCAACACCACGATCGCACCGAGGATTGCAATATCCATAGTTCGTTGCCTCCTGCAGCCTCAGCGTTCTAGAATATCACGCCAACAGTGTCCTAAACAGCTCAGATAAACCTAGGTTTTTACTGCACAGGCCTGGGCGAGTGGAGTTGCTCATAGGCCTTGATCTTATCCTCGTGCATCAATGTCAAGGCTATGTCATCCATCCCGTCAAGGAGGCACTGGCGGCGAAACTCGTGGGTCTGTGGATCGTTGTGTACCGTGAAGGGAATCACAAGGCCTGACTCGTCTCTCAACTCACATGCCTCTAGGTCAACCGTCATCTGATATCCAGGTTCTTCTTTTGCTTTTATCATAATCTTGTTGATCTGGTCTTGAGGCAAGTGGACTGGTACGATACCATTGTCAAAGCAATTCTTGTGGAAAATCTCGGCGAAGCTTGGGGCGATGATGGCCCGAAAGCCGTAGTCCAGAAGTGCCCACGGTGCGTGCTCTCTGGAAGAACCACTACCGAAATTACGGCCTGTAATCAGAATTGTAGCTCCGCTGTAGCCTGGGTTGTTGAGTTCGAAATCCGGATTTGCCTGTCCATCTGGAAGAAAACGCCAGGCGCCAAAAAGAAATTGGCCGAAGCCAGTGCGCTCGATGCGTTTGAGGTGAACAGCGGGGATGATCTGGTCTGTATCCACGTTTTCCCTGTCCAGGGCTGCAGCTATACCGGTTATCTTTTTAAATGGTTCCATGACACACTCCTTGACGTTTGCTAGGATTGATAAGTTTTCTCTCAGATTGTGATTCTCCGATCAACCAGCCCTAAGCGTTGATTGTCCACTCGCGAATATCCACAAAGTGCCCGGCAATGGCGGCGGCGGCGGCCATTTCGGGGCTCACAAGGTGAGTGCGGCCTCCGGGGCCCTGTCGACCTTCAAAATTGCGGTTGGATGTAGAAGCGCAACGTTGACCAGGCTGAAGCATGTCTGGATTCATAGCCAGGCACATGGAACAGCCAGCCTCACGCCAATCAAGGCCTGCATCCTTGAAAATGAGGTCAAGCCCTTCGGCCTCCGCCTGTTTCTTTATCGCTGTGGATCCTGGCACCACCATAGCATACACATTGGAATGCGTTTTGTGTCCCTTCACTACGGCAGCAGCAGACCGCAAATCCTCTATTCTGGCATTGGTACAGGAACCGATGAACACTATGTCAATCGGTATTGCCTGTATATCTGTGTTAGCCTCTAATCCCATGTATTCCAGTGCCCGTTCTGCGGCTACACGCTCCCTATCTGAGATGAAAGAAGATATGGAAGGGACTCGTCCGGTCACAGGGACTACCATGCCCGGGTTGGTACCCCAGGTAACGAAAGGCACCAACCTGCTAGCGTCAATTTCAATCACCTTGTCGAATGTGGCGCCAGGGTCAGTAGCAATGGCCTTCCATTTCTCAACGGCGGCCTCGAAGTCATCCCCTTGCGGCACCTGTGGACGACCCCGCATGTACTCAAAAGTTGTCTCGTCAGGCGAGATCATGCCAGCTCTTGCACCAGCTTCAATGGACATGTTACACACCGTCATGCGACCTTCCATTGAGAGAGAACGAATCGCCTCACCGGTGTACTCAATCGCATGACCGATACCACCGTCTACTCCTATCTGACCGATGATTCCAAGAATCAGATCTTTGGCAGTAACTCCAACTGGCAACGGACCGTTAACCCGAATCTCCATTGTCTTAAGTTTAGTCTGGCCCAGGCACTGTGTGGTTAATACTTGTTCCACCTGTGTTGTGCCTATGCCAAATGCCAACGCCCCGAAAGCACCGTGGGTGGCAGTATGGCTGTCTCCGCAGACAATTACCTGCCCTGGCTGTGTGTATCCCTGCTCCGGCCCTATGATATGGACAATGCCCTGCCCTGGACTGTTCGCGTCGTACAGTGTGAGGCCAAATTCCTTGCAATTGTTATCCATAGCAGTAATCTGCTTCAAGGAAATTTCGTCAGTGACGGGAAGAGACCTGTCCCAAGTTGGTACGTTGTGATCTACGGTGCATACGGTAAGATCAGGACGACGCACAGTTCTCCCATTCATACGGAGACCATCGAAGGCTTGTGGAGACGTGACCTCGTGCACCAGATGAAGGTCTACATACAGAATGGCCGGATTACCAAGATCTTCATGGACAACATGAGAGGCCCATATCTTCTCGAACATTGTCTTTGACATATTCACACCTCTTTAATTTAATGTAATCGATGGCTAAAAATCAAAATCCTTAAATAACATTATCTAAGGGATCAATTTCATACGGAAGCAGTCTAACAAATGGTGCTAAATGGCAATCTCGGCCTTAGTCTCAGGCTCCAGCACTCCCTCTATGGCAATCAGTTTGTTTATGGCATTCAAGTAAGCTTTAGCACTGGCAACTATAATGTCAGTGTCAGAGCCACGACCAGTGTACACTTTCCCGCTCTTCTCAATACGTATGGTAGCGTCACCGATCGCGTCTGTACCTTCGGTAATAGCTCCTATGGAAAACTCCTTGAGAGTGTTGGACACCTTGAGTATGCGATTGATAGCCACATAGACGGCGTCAACAGGTCCTGTACCAGTCGCAGCGTCTGTGAGAACCTGACCATCAGGGTTTATAAGACGTACCGTGGCTGTTGGTATCTCGTGGTCGCCGCAGGCTACCTGAACGTGATCCAGTTTGTACAATTCGTCCTCAGACCTACGACGGTCGCTCATCAGGGCTTCCAAATCCCGGTCGGTGACTTCGCGTTTTCTGTCCGCCAGATCTTTGAAGTTCTCAAATGCCTTGTTCAGGTCATCCTGGGTTAGGTTGTAACCCAACTCTTCCAGGCGTGATTTGAGACCTGCACGCCCGCTCAGTTTGCCCAGCACCAGAGTACTGCCTGGAATCCCAATGGACTGAGGATCCATAATCTCGTAAGTGGCTCGCTCCTTTATAACACCGTCTTGGTGGATACCGGAAGCGTGGCGGAAGGCATTCTGGCCCACAATGGCCTTATTTGGCTGAACTGAGAAGCCGGTGATATCGCTTACCAGTCGGCTGGTGCGATAGATCTGCGTGGTATCTATTCCAACGGTAATCCCGAAGAAGTCACCACGAGTGGAGAGCCCCATGATAACCTCCTCCAATGAGGCGTTCCCGGCTCTCTCTCCTATACCGTTGATGCACCCCTCAACCTGCCTCACACCAACTTTAACCGCAGCAAGGCTATTCGCCACTGCCAAGCCTAGGTCGTTATGACAGTGGACTGAGATAACGGCTTTGCCAATGTTTGGGACATTCTGTTGAATCCCCACCAGCAATCTGGCAAATTCTTCTGGAATAGCATAGCCGACGGTGTCTGGGATATTTACCGTCGTAGCACCAGCGTTGATGGTAGCTTCCAGCAAAGCGTAGAGGTAGGTCGGCTCGGTACGTGTGGCATCCATTGGAGAAAACTCAACATCATCGTAGTAGGTCTTGGCTCTGGCCACCGCACTCACCGCCATGTCCATAACCTCTTCACGGTTCTTCCGAAGTTGGTGCATTATGTGGATATCAGAGCTTGAGAGAAAGATATGTATGCGAGGGTGCCTAGCTTCTTTTAGAGCCTCAGCTGCCCTGTCTACGGCAGGCAAACTGGCATGCGACAAGGAGGCAATGATGGGAGTCCTAATCTCTCTGGCAATGGCCTGCACGGCCAGAAAATCCCCCTGGGAACTGGCAGCAAAACCAGCCTCAAGCACATCTACCTGCAGCCGTTCCAGCTGCCTAGCAATCTCTAGTTTTTCTTCCATGGTCATGGCTGCACCGGCGGCTTGTTCGCCGTCCCGCAGCGTGGTGTCAAATATTATTACCTTATCTTCAGGCATATCGAATTATCCTTTGCCTCTCCCGCAAAACGTTGAGGTTAAACCTGTCAACTTCGGGAAATATTCACCAAATAGACCACTACGATGGGCATACACCCCAACTCTCATATTGTGACGATATAAAGTAATTGTGAGTAGAGTATAGGAAAACAACGTAGTACATCGAAAGAACCATAATCCATTCTTGGTAACGTATTACGTTTTATACCTCTAAAAAAGCCCTCTTATTCATAAACAGAGGAATTATAGCAGACCTATACTTGCTTTAGAAAGCCCATCATCTGACGAAGCGTTTTGCCAATATTCTCTACAGGATGGACGGCGTCCTGCTCACGCATCTTATTGAACCGCGGCCTGCCCTCGTCGTTCTCAGCAATCCATTCCTTAGCAAAGGTACCGTCCTGTATCTCGGTCAAAACACGCTTCATATTCTCTTTGACCTTCTCATCAACCACCCTAGGACCGCGGCTGTAGTCACCGTATTCGGCGGTATCACTGACTGAATAGCGCATGTATTCCAGACCGCCCTGATAAATGAGGTCTACAATGAGCTTCAGCTCATGCATACACTCAAAGTATGCCGATTCTGGTTGATAACCGGCTTCCACAAGAGTCTCGAAGCCAGCCTTAATGAGTGAAGTAACACCACCGCAAAGCACAGCCTGCTCTCCAAAGAGATCGGTCTCAGTCTCCTCTTTGAAGGTGGTTTCCAATACACCTGCCCTTGTACAGCCAACGCCCCTAGCATAGGCAAGAGCTATCTCCTTGGCATTGCCTGACGGATTCTGATGTATCGCCAAGAGACCTGGCACGCCAGAGCCTTGAACAAATATCTCCCTCATGCGGTGCCCGGGAGCTTTTGGAGCTATCATGGTTACGTCTATTTGTGGACCAGGGATTATCTGCTTGTAATGAATGTTGAAGCCGTGGGCGAACATAAGAGTTTTACCATCAACCATGTAAGGCTGAATAGACTCACTGTATATTCTAGACTGCAGATGGTCTGGCACCAGCATCATTATCACGTCAGCCTGCTGTGCCAAGTCCGAAACGGTGCTAACGCGCAGGCCAGCTTCCTCCGCTTTAGCCCAGCTGGAACTGCCCTGGTATAAACCAACCATGACATTGACTCCACTATCCTTGAGGCTCAGGGCATGGGCATGACCCTGACTACCGTACCCAACAATTCCAACAGTCTTACCTTCAAACAAAGAGAGATCAGCGTCATTCTCATAATAGATAACGGCCATGATGAATTGACTCCTTATATATAGTATTACAATGAGAATACAGTCTACACCCACCACGTCGAGCCTGTCTAACCAGTCGTTGGAACATGATCCGTTCCCTTTGCAAACATCGTCAACATTAGGGTCGTGCTGTACTATGTACCCAGGTTATAGTGAACGACTAATCCGAACGCCTGACCTGCCGTTACCTGTGTCTGGCCTGTGTCGGCTGTCCAGAGCCAGGGACTTGTTCATACCGCGCATGAGGCCCACGCGACCTGTCCGCATAACCTCTAGTATTCCGAAGGGTCTGAGAATGCGGAGCAGGGAATCAACTTTGCCCTCGTCCCCGGTCACTTCAATAATCACCGAGTCCGGCGAAACGTCAACAATGCTTGATCGAAATATCTCAATCAGCTGAAGGACTTCTGGGCGTGAAGAAGCAGTGGTACGCACCTTGATAAGCGCATGCTCCCTTATCACCACATCCTCTTCGGATATATCTGAGACTTTCACCACATCTATAAGTTTATAAAGCTGCTTAGTTACCTGATCCACGATACCGTCATCACCGTCTACCACAAAGGTCATGCGGGAAAAGCCAAGTGTCTCACTGGGCCCCACTGCCAAGCTTGATATGTTGAACCCACGGCGTCTAAACATACTAGAAACACGATTAAGAACGCCTGGCTTATCCTGTACCAGAGCAACAATTGTGTGATCTTCGTTCATTATGATCTCGCCTCCTCTGCCAACGGTTCCTCCATAAGCTCCGCAGTAGTCTGACCGGATGGGATCATTGGATAAACATTCTCTTCCCGTTCTACCATGAAATCCACCAAAACCGGACCGGGATGTGACATCGCCTCTCGAATAGCGTCTTTTGACTGGCCCCGTTCAGTAACACGGATGGCATGTATGCCAAAAGCCTCAGCTAGCTTAACAAAGTCAGGATTCCCCGTGTAGTGAGTTGAGAAGTAGTTCTTTTTGTAAAACAAGTCCTGCCACTGCCTGACCATTCCCAGAAAACCGTTGTTAAATATTGCGAACTTCACGGGAAGGTTATTCTCAACTATGGTAGCCAGTTCTGACATGGTCATTTGAAAGCCCCCGTCGCCTGCTATAGACCATACTAGCCTATCTGGTTGGCCTACCTGAGCCCCCATTGCCGCGGGGACTTCAAATCCCATTGAACCCAGACCGCCGGAGGTGATGAAAGAGTTGGCTACTTTGCATGCGTAGTACTGTGCTGCCCACATCTGGTGCTGGCCAACTCCTGTCACTATCAGAGCTTTGCCCTCGGTAACCTCACAGAGGTCACGAACAACTTGTTGGGGCAACAATTTATCCGTTTCACGAATGTGCAGAGAAGGATGTTTAGCCTTAAGCTCTTCAAGGCGCTTTATCCACTCTGGATGTGTTGTCGACTGAACAGACGGGTTCAACTGCCTCAACACCCTAGCCAAGTCTCCAATTATGGGGACGTCGGCGCTAATGTTCTTATCTATCTCGGCTGGGTCTACGTCAACGTGAATGATCTTCGCGTTGGTGGCAAAGCCGCTAACGTCTCCGGTAATCCGATCATCAAAGCGCATGCCAAGTCCGATGACCAGGTCAGCCTCATCTATAGCCAGGCTCGCATAAGCCACTCCGTGCATGCCGGGCATGCCAGTAAAAAGAACGTGGTCGTCAGGAAAGGCACTACGACCCAAAAGTGTAGTCTCTACAGGGATCTGGGCTTTTTCAGCCAGCTCCCTCAGCTCATCAAAAGCATTGGAGATGATTACGCCGTGGCCAGCCAGAATGAGGGGCCGTTTGGCTTCGTTTATAAACTCGGCAGCTTTGGTTATCTGTGATGGATCTCCATCCATAACAGGCTTATAGCCAGGCAAATCCACAGTCTCCGGATAAACGAATTCCGCCATTTCCGTAAAAACATCTTTTGGAATATCGACAAGAACTGGACCAGGCCGACCGGTACTTGCAATATAAAACGCCTCTTTTATGGCAACGGCTATATCCTCTGCTCTCATCACCAGATAGTTATGCTTGGTGATCGGAAGGGTTATTCCTGTCACATCGACTTCCTGAAAAGAGTCTTTCCCAATGCCTGCCCGTCCTACTTGACCAGTAATGGCCACCATCGGCACCGAGTCCATCTGAGCGGTGGCTATACCAGTAACCAGATTGGTGGCCCCTGGCCCAGATGTAGCCATGCATACGCCAACCTTGCCAGTGGCCCGTGCATAACCGTCTGCGGCCATGGATGCGCCTTCTTCATGTCGAGTCAATATATGCCTGAGTTGGGGGTAGCTAGACATGGTCTGGTACAGGGGCAATATAGCTCCGCCAGGTAGCCCAAATATTACCTCTACTCCCTCACGCAGTAGGCTCTCACAAACTATTTGAGCTCCATTCAGCTTCATACTCCGTTACCTCCGTTGGTACTTTTCTACCAAAAAATAATTCCCGCCCCATTAAGGGACGGGAGTATTTGAAAAATCCCGCGGTACCACCCTTTTTCCCCGATTCATTATTAAACCGGGACACTCTTACAGGGCGCAAACACGCCCCTAGCCCTTGATAACGGGAGGCAATCCCGGCCAGTTCTACTTACCACGACTTATCGAAGCTTTCTTCCGGCGGCTCAGGAGCTACGTTCTGAGGATCCTTCCATGTCTGCTTTCACCGTACCAGACTCGCTGAATGGAGGATTCCCTCTTACTCTTCTCCATCTTAGCCCTTGCTTACCTTCTCTTTTTATAGTAAAGGAATCCTAAATGTAACACAACTCAATTATATTATCAATATACGTAATCATAAGGAAAACAGGCACGTCATATATGCATCAGCCGAAAAAATCAGGGCAAAAGTGCTCTGGTAGCCGACTCGATAGCGCCCACAAGAGGGCCCGGATACACGCCAACAACGATAACACCCGATATCAGCACACACAGCGCGCCCCCACTAACCAAGGATATCTTCAGAGGCGTATTGTCGATTGCAGGCTCCATGTACATCTGTTTCATGACCATCATGTAATAGTAGAGAGATATAAGGCTGTTGGTTATCGCTAACCCCACCAGCCACAGAAGCCCTCCATCAGCAGCCGCTGTAAACAGGTAGAACTTGGTTGTAAATCCAGCAAAGAAGGGAAGCCCTGCAAGGGAGAAGAGCGACACAGTCATGGCCATGGCCACCAAAGGCGATCTATCAGCTAGTCCTGCGAAGTCGGAAATCTCTTCTTTATCCGTTGAATTGTAGAAAATTATAACGCACATGAAAACTGCTAGATTTGTAATCCCGTACCCGACAAGGTGAAAGATCACACCATTGGAAGCCAAAGGTGACAGGGCCGCCACGCCCATCAACAGATAACCAACTTGGCCCACACTAGAGTAGGCCAGCATCCGTTTAATGTTCTGCTGTGCCAGCGCTACCAGGTTTCCAACCGTCATTGTCAGAGCCGCAATGATCATCAGAATTATCTGCCAGTCGTCGAAAACAGGCATAAATGCCTGTGAGAAGAGTCGCAATATAAGTGCGAAGGCGGCTGCTTTCGAGCCAACAGCCAGGTATGCAGTCACAGGCGTAGGGGCACCCTCATATACATCTGGGGCCCACATGTGAAATGGTACAGCGGCCACCTTAAAGCCAAGTCCAGCTATGATAAGAACCAAACCCACAAGTACAGATGGGTTTAGTGGCGTCCCATCTAGGAGAAGTACAGCGTGTATTTCATCGAACCGCGTGGTGCCCAACATTCCATACACCTGACTGATTCCGTATAAAAGCAATGCTGAAGCAAAGGCACCCAGCAGAATGTATTTGATCCCAGCTTCGCTGGGCTTGAGTCCATGACGACCATAGGAGACCAAGACATACAGACTGAAACTCAAAAGTTCCAGCGAGATATATGCCGTCAGCAGCTCGCCTGAGGAGGCCATTAGCATCATCGCCAGAATAGAGAATAGCAATATGCCGTAGTACTCTCCAGGATGGCTCAAATGTTTCTTCACATAGTCCACCGACACAAGAACAACCAGAACCCCGAGCACCAAGAAGAAAGCCTTGAAAAAGAGTGAGAAATTATCCACGAGAAAAAGCCCATCATAGAGATTCGCGTCCCTACCATGCATATACCACAAAGAGAATACAAGCACTCCTATCAGCCCCACCACACTCACCCATGGTAAGTAGCCTTTCTTGTCCTGTGGCAAGATAAGGTCTACACCAAGCACTCCAAAGGCCACGGCTGCGAGGGTGAATTCCGGTGAAAACAGCATGTAGTTCATTGCAGGCTAACCACCCTAGCAAGAATTGGAGCCACGCCGCTGTCAATTAAGTCCATCCAAGGTTTTGGGTATAGTCCAACTACTAGTAAAAAGACCACCAATATGCCCATGGACAATCCTTGAAGCCTTGTGGCATCTGGCAGGTGTTCCCAACGAGGGTCCAAGGGGCCGAAGAATACCTTGGCCAAAAGCCTAAGAATATATACAGCAGTGATGGCCGCACCTATTATTCCCAGCATACCAAGCGCAGGATAGTCTTTGAAGACACCAATGAATACCATCAACTCCGCCACAAATCCACTGAAGCCCGGCAGTCCAAGAGAGGTGAGCCCCGCCACGGCAAAGAAGGCGGCAGTCAGCCCCATACGCTTGGTCAAGCCCTCCAACACTCCAATATCTCGGACGTGGGTACGCTCGTATATAACTCCGACAAGTGCAAAGAGGAGGGCAGTCATAATGCCGTGCGAGAACATCTGTAGAACTGCACCACTGACGCCCAAAGAATTGAGTGTGGCAAAACCCATGAAGACATATCCCATGTGACTCACGCTTGAGTAACCAATAACGTATTTCAGGTCTCGCTGACCCATAGCCGACACAGCACCGTATACTACATTGATTGTTCCCAAGATGATCAAGACTGGCATCCAGTCCTCTGCACCCTGTGGTAGCAGGTCAATACCAATCCGTATTATTCCGTAAGCCCCAAGCTTCATCAGGACTCCGGCGTGAAGCATACTCACCGACGTTGGTGCCGCAACGTGACCGTCCGGAGACCAGGAGTGGAAAGGCCACAGGCCAGCCAGTATACCGAAGCCAATCATAAATAGTGGAAAGAAAATGCGCTGAAAATTCTCGGAGAAGGTCACATTTTCCAATTCCAGGAGTGAAAATGTACCAATACCTCCCTCCACAAACACTGCTATAAGAGCCACCCAAACAAGAATGCTCCCAGCCACCAGGTACAACATCAGCTTCATCGCCCCATACTCTTTGGGCCTCAGGAAGCTGCCGAAGTCGCTGCTACTTCCCCAAACTCCAATGAGCAGATACATGGGCATAACAGCCAATTCATAAAAGAAGAAGAAGAATAGGTCAAGGGAGACGAA